>JAUIHQ010000279.1 GCA_030432155.1 bacterium
GCTCGATAACTTCGGCGACGAGTTCCTGTCCGAGATCCAGCGCGTGTTCGTGCGCAACACCTGAGGATCCGACCATGCCCCGCCGCAGTTCCGTCAAGCCTCTCCAGGAGATCAACGAGATCAACATGACCCCGTTGATCGATCTGACCTTTCTCCTGCTCATCACCTTTATCATCACCATGCCTTTGCTTGAGCAGGGGATTCCCATCAACCTTCCCCAGGGCAAGGCCCAGCAGGTGGACCAGAATGAAGCGCGGTCGATCACCCTCGATATCGGCGGGCAGGTGTTTCTCGATTCGGTGCCCATCTCCATGGACGACCTTGCCCGGGAAATGGAGGCGGTGGCCGTCAATACCCCCTCGATGGCGGTGATGGTCCGTGCGGATGAGGGGCTGGCCTACGGCCGGGTCGTGGAAATCCTGCGGATTCTCAACGATGCCCGGATTTCGCGCATGGCGCTGGTCACCAGCCCGGATGCGGGATCGGGGCGATGAACAGCCGTTTCAAGCGGACGTTCAAGGTCACGCTGGCGGTTCACTTGATGGTTGTGGTGCTCGCCTTCACCCTTCCGTTTCTGACCCGTCTGTTCACCAAAGAGAAACCGAGGGAGGAGATCACGTTCATCGAGCTGGTCACTCCGGCGCCGCCGGCGCCGGTGGTACGCGATCTGCCGGAGATTCCTGAAAATGAACCCGAGCCTGAACCGGAGCCGGAACCGGAACCTGATCCCATTCCCGAGGACCCGCCCGAGCCGAAGCAGAAGCTGAAGACGAAAAAGGAGATTAAGGTAAATACCAATCTCGTGCGGCGGGCGGAGCAGAAGCCGAAGCCGAAACAGCCGGCGATGAGCCGGGAGGAAATCGAGCGGATGCTGGCCGAAGGCCTGCCCACCTCCGCCACGCCGGTCGCCGGGGGATCAGCCAACCCCAGCGCTCTTTCCCTTTATTATGGCCATGTCCAATCCAAGCTGTATGCGGCATGGGCCCGGCCCTCGGGCATCGCCGGACTCGTCACCACCGCGTCCATCCGGATCGCCCGGGACGGGACCGTGACCTCCCGCCAGGTGGTCAGGGGGTCGGGCAGTGCGCCGATGGACGATTCGGTACAGCGTGCGCTCCACGCGGTGAAAACGTTCCGGCCTCTACCCGATGAAATCGATAAACCGTACATCGATATCACGATTGCCTTTGAATCCACCGGCGTCTCCATGTAGGTATGCTGGTGAAGCGCCAACGGAGAAAGAAGATCATGACACGAAATATTTGGACATTCATCACCTGCGGGCTGCTGTTTTCTGCGGCCGCGGTACACGCCCAGTCGGCGGATATCATCATCAGCAAGGGAACCGACAAGACGACGATCGACGCATCCCCGTTCGGAGCGTCGGATCCGGCGGGCCGAATGTTTATCCAGGTGTTGACCGCGGATCTCGTGCGGTCGGGATGGTTTGCCCGCGGTGCGCAGGGTGCCTCGGAATACATCCTTTCCGGCAGCGCCGGTGGTGGCGGAGGTTTCGTTGCGCAATGCCGGGTCGCCGCCCGCGGCCGGTCGGGAACGGTCTTTGACCGTAGTTACCGGGGCGACGCCAACGAGGTGCGGCGACTCGCCCATGAGGCGGCCGATGATATCTTGAAAGCATTGACCGGTCGGGATGGAATGGCCTCGGCCCGCATCGCCCTGGTCGGCACCCTTTCCGGCCATAAGGAACTGTATATGGCCGACGCCGACGGGCAGGGCCTGGTGCAGCTCACCGGCCACAAATCCGTGTCCATCACCCCCTCGTGGCATCCCGACGGGGACCGTTTATATTACACCAGCTATGCCAAGGGGTTCCCCGCCATCTATGAATTGAACCTCCGCGGCGGCAGCATCGACCGGGTCGCCAATTACGCCGGTCTCAACACCGGGGGTGTGGTTTCGCCCGACGGACGGTGGATGGCGATGATCCTTTCCCGTGACGGGAACCCCGAGTTGTATGTCCGGCGGATGCCGAACGGGGATCCGGTCCGCCTGACCTCGACCCGCCGCTCGGCCGAAGCCAGTCCCACCTGGTCCCCCGACAGCCGTCAGATCGCCTTTGTTTCCGATATGTCCGGCCGGCCCCAGGTCTATGTCGTGGGCCGGGAGGGAGGGCAGCCCCGCCGGTTGACCTTGAGGGGAAGTGAGAATGTATCGCCGGACTGGGGGCCCAACGGACTGATCGCCTATTCCAGCCGTATTGGCGGCCGCTACCAGGTTTGCGTACTCGACCCCCGTTCCGGCGATGTCAAGCAGATCACCGCCCCGGATGCCGATTACGAGGATCCGAGCTGGGCGCCCGACAGCCGGCACATCGCCGCCACGCGTTCGATCGCCTACCGATCCTCGGTGTACCTTCTTGACACGCTGGGAGACCCTCCGGTAGCGTTAATCGATCAAAAAGGGGATTGGACCGCGCCCGCGTGGTCCCCCGGCCGTTGAGTTTCCGGAACCATAACAATTCGCTAACGAGTGGAGATACGATGAAGGCAGGACGAGTTCTATCGATGATCATGTTGGGGGCCCTTGCCCTCGCGGTTGCGTCAACCGGCTGCAAGAAGAAACCGAAAGCCGGCTCCGGCGTCGATGATTTCGGCGGTATGATCGGCACCCCGGTCGGACCCGAAGGGTACGGCATGGCGATGAACCCCGACGATCTGCAGGCGGTGGCCAGTCAGTTCAGCCCGATCTATTTCGACTACGACAGCTCTCAGATCAATGCCGGTCAGCGCAGCAGTCTCGAGGAGATCGCGGATTTCCTCCAGGCCAATCCGTCCACCGGGCTGATTGTTGAAGGTCATTGTGATGAGCGCGGCAGCAACGAATACAACCTTGCGCTCGGTGAACGCCGGGCTCTCGCGGTGCGCGCCTACCTGATCGGCCTCGGCGTCGGCGCCGACCGGATCCAGACCAAGAGTTACGGCGAAGAGCGCCCGGCTTCTCTGGGGCATGACGAGTCGTCCTGGAGCCAGAACCGCCGCGCTGAATTCAGCCTGTTCTGATTCGACACTACAGGCAGAACATGCGGAAAGAGACGCAGGCTCCTGCGTCTCTTTTGCATTAACGGCAGGCAGTACCGGGTACAGCCATGAATATGTTACTATCTGTTTTCGGCGGCATGACCGGGGGAGGTGAAATCCTCCTCGTGCTCGTGATTGCTCTGTTGCTGTTCGGCTCGAAGAACCTGCCCAAAATCGCCCGCAGCATCGGCCGTTCGATGGAGGAATTCCGCCGGGCGGCCAAGGATGTGACCGACGAGGTCATGCGATCGGATATCATGGACGACGACGAAGGCCGTCCCGCCCGTTCCGGGGAACGGAAGAAACTGTCGCCCGCCGACGAACCGGAACAAGAGGAGAGCGCCCCGGAGATCCGGCCCGCGGCCAACACGATCAAGCGTGATGAAGCGGCTGACCAGCGGGACTGAGCAGGGCGAGGACCTCAAGCCGTTCCTCGAGCACCTCGAGGATCTGCGGGTGACCCTGATACGGTCGATGATCGCCATCGGCGCCGGCATGATCGTCGCATTTCCCGCAACCCCGTGGCTGCTGGGCATTCTGAAGCGCCCCTTGAAGGGGGCGGTGGAAAACCCCGACACCTTTCTCCAGTCGATCGACGTCGCCGGGGCATTCGTGGCCTCGATGCGCATCGCCTTCTGGGGCGGGCTGATCCTCAGTACGCCTGCGCTGGTGGTGATTGTCGGTTCCTTCCTGCTTCCCGCGTTGACTGAAAAAGAGCGGGGTGTTGTTCGGAAAGCGGGATGGATCGGCGTGGGGCTGTTCGGGTTCGGCGTGATCCTCGGTTATCTTTACACCATGCCGTTTGCCTTGTCGGCGATGCTGTCGATGAACAATTGGCTGGGTGTAACCCCGATCTGGACCCTCGATAGTTACGTGGCCTTTACCACCCGCCTCCTGATCGCATTCGGTCTTGCGTTTGAGTTGCCGCTGGTGATTCTTGTTTTGGGGCGGTTCGGCGTGGTCAGCGGCGCCTTTCTAGCCGGTCACCGCAAGCATGCGGTTATTGCGTGCATGATCCTTGCCACGATCCTCACACCGCCCGACGTCGTATCCCAGATCATCATGACCATTCCCATGGTCATCCTGTACGAGATCTGTATCTGGATTGTACGAAGCTGGGAGAGGAAGAAGTAGGGGGGGGTGTTTCGCCGTCGCACATCCCGGGGCGAGCCATCCGCATCGTCGAATCCCCGTCCATTCTCGACCCTGCTTCGGCCGCTCGTTCTGCTGCTCATCGCCTACCTCCTGCTGCTTGCGTTCGTTTCCGCGGCGCCGGCGCTTTTTCCATCGCTGTGCCGCCCCCTCATACCGGTCGCAGTGAAGCTCGGGGATTCGTACCGGGTGGATGAGGTTCGGATGGAGGAGGGGGATCTGGTCATGACCGCATCGTGCCGGGTGTTTCGATCCTTCACCGATCACGAGGGCCGGCCCGGTCCGATCATTCGTTTCGAAGGCTCCAGGTCGATTCAGGGCATGTCTGTGTATCCCGTACTCGCCTTCGCCCTGCTGGCCGCGATTCCAGTGCGCGGGCGACGAAAATTGATTATGGCCGCTGCGGTACTCATCATGGTCATTCTCGCCGCCGTCGCCGACACCGTCCTCATGCTTTACTGGACCGGCGCCCAGACCTGCGCCGAGCAATGGGATGTCATCAAGACCGGCATCCCCTCAACCCCCGGGAACATCGAATCATTCCAAGCCCTCCTCACCCATATCGACCGCCTAGCCCGGATATTGCATGAGTGGTTGGGCAGAACTATAGATCTGCCTTTTCGAGTACCCGGCAGTACTATTGCGCCGAATATCGTCTGATTTTTGAGGTGAGGGCACACGCCCCCTT
>JAUIHQ010000280.1 GCA_030432155.1 bacterium
GAACAACCCTGGACAGCGTTCTTACCGGACTATGAAGGACTCAATAGGTGGCTTCGGATGTAGGCGAAGCTCTTCTCGATGGACTCGAACTCATCCCCGGGGCAGGTATCCTGCTCCACGATGAACCACCGGCAGCCGCTTTCTTCGGCTGCCTTGATGATCGACGGAAAATCGAGGTTGCCGGAACCGACTTCGGCAAAGGCAATCTCGTTCTTCTCCGTGATCATGAAATCCTTCAGGTGAATCAACGGGAGGCGTCCCTTGAGCTTTCTGCACCAGGCCGCAGGATCGCCGCCGCCGTATTGCACCCAGTACGTGTCCGGTTCACCCTGCACCCAGGCGGGGTTGGTCCGGTCATAGATCCGGTCGAGGATGGTGGCGCCCTCGAGTTTGCGGAATTCCATGTGATGATTGTGGTAGGTCAGAACCCGTCCGGCATCGGCCAGCACCTTGCCGGCATGATCCAGCTTGAGGATGAGTTCATCCACCTGACCGATGTCGCCGAAATCAATCCCGGCCGGATAGGGGTAGGCGGTATAGGTGCAGTCCAGTGCCTTCAGCCGTTCGACAACCTTTTCCGGCTCATTCAGGATCCTTACGCCCGGTTCATGGGTCGCACAGATTGTCAGTCCGTGCGCCCGGCACAACGCGGCCATGTCCGGCTCGGAAATCAGATCCCAGCTCATACCGCTGATCTGGATCGCGGGATACCCGATATCCGCGACGCGCTTGACGGTTGATTCGATATCCTTGCGGGATTTCAGCCTCTCGCGAAGTGTGTAGAACTGAATGGCGACTTGAGATAACTTCACTGCGCTTGTCCTTTTGTTTGCCGAAGCATATCCGCGGCTTCCTGGGCTTTCATCGACAACTCCGCGGCCTTGAAGGCATGGGCCTGGGTCATTGCGTGCTCCGTACCGTTCAAGACGTCGAGGATGTAATGCCCGAAGAAGGGGAAGCCCATGCCTCCGCATGCAATTTCCTCTTCCACATCATTGTTCACAAGGAAGATCCGGTTGCCGCCGTCGTCACGGCCCACGTTGATATATTTGCGGATCTCGATATAGCCTTCGGTGCCGAGAACAAACGTCCGGCCGTCGCCCCAGGTCCGGGACGCTTTCGGGTTCAACCAGTCCTGCCGGCAATAGGCTGATGCTCCGGTGTCGAGGATCAACGATGCTTCGCCGAAGTCCTCCAGCTCGGGATACGCGGGATTGTTGACATTCTCCACCCGGGCAAACCGGACCTCGCCATCGGCGGCGCCGGCATAGGTCAGAAACTGCTCGAACTGGTGGGAACCGATATCGGTGAGAATGCCGCCGTACTTCTCCTTTTGAAAGAACCAGTCCGGCCGGCCGGAGGCGCCGAGGTTGTGGGGGGCAAGGTTCAGGACCTGGATGACCCGGCCGATCACGCCCCGGCGGATAAGCTCGCCCGCGTGCCAGCCCGCTTCGTTCATCAGCCGCTCCGAGTAACTCACCATGTAGCGTCTGCCGGTTTCCTGAGTCTTCGCCCGCGCACGTTCAAGCTGCTCAAGGGTGGTGAACGGGGATTTGTCGGTAAAATACTCCTTTCCCGCATCAAGAACCCGCAGGCCGATACCGCACCGTTCATTCGGGATCGCCGCCGATGTCACCAGCCGTACCTCAGGATCTTCGAGGATTTCGTCGAGGGACGCGGCAACCCTGCATTGCGGGTGGTCCTTGCATACCGATTCGTACTTTTCAGCCTTCGGTTCGTAGATCCATTTCAGCGTGGCGCCGGCGGCGCACAGACTGTTGATTTGGCCGTATATGTGACCATGATCAAAATGCGTGGCGGCGAATACAAACTCTCCGGGTTGCACGACCGGTTTCGTGCCGGTGGTATCCGGCGCATAGTTCATTCCATCACGGGTCATCTTTGCGTCCTAACGTTGTTATGGGATGTTGATGCGTTTCGGTGATTTCTGTGTGGGATGAGGTTTCGGGTTTCAGGTTTCAGGTTGTGGTAATAGGCATGTATATGGATCAGCATAGCATAACCAACGACTTGATTTTCACGTTGTGTCACGGCATCTGAACCTATTTACAATCCCCGAAACCCGAAACCCGAAACCCGAAACCCGAAACCCGAAACCTCAAAACTATCGGGTCGATGCTTCGATCCTGCTCTTGATCCATTCCTCATACCGGTTGCTGTCCAGAGGCAGGTCGATCGTTTCATGTTGAAAACCGGAATAGATCATGGCGTTTGCGAGTTCCACGGAATGGATGCCCTCGATCGCGGGTGAGATCAGCTCCGCCTCGCCCCGGATGGCGGCCACCACGTTCTTCAGAATACCCGCATGCTGCTCGCCGTGATTCTCAAAGGTTTCCACGGTCGTCTCGGTTTCCGGCGCCCCGAACCGCTTGTCGGTGGTTTTGCACCATTCGGCGGTCGCGGTTCGATTCCGGATCCACTGGAGGGTGGTCCCCTCCACGACGACCCGCCCCATGTCCGCCGCAATCTCCAGACGGTTGGTGCCGGGCGCTTCCCCGGTGGTGGTGATGAAAACGCCGGAGCCGCCGTCGGCATACTCGAGATAAGCGGTCACATCATCCTCGACTTCGATATTGTGATACCGTCCGAATCCGCAGAACGCACGTACGCGGGCCGGCATCCCGAAAAGCCATTGCCATAGATCGAGCTGGTGCGGGCATTGGTTTAACAAAACACCGCCGCCTTCGCCTTTCCACGTGGCACGCCATCCCCCGCTGGCATAGTAGGCGTCGGAACGGAACCAGTCGGTGATGATCCAGTTGATGCGTTGAATACGCCCGAGCTCGCCCGACTGTATCATGTCCCGCAATCGGATGTACCGGGGATCGGTCCTCTGGTTGAACATGGCGGCAAAGATCTGTCCGTCCTGCACATCGCATTGGAGAAGTGTCTCCGCACCCCGCTTTGTCGGCGCGATGGGTTTGTCGACCACCACATGAAGCCCGGCGTCAAGCGCGGCCGATGCCAGCGGGACATGGTCATAGTGCGGGGTCGCGACGATGACCACGTCCACGCCGCTGTCATTGATCAGCAGATCCGCGCGGTCGTACATCGCAACGCTGTTCCACAGATCGGTCCGGCCGGTATCCGCGTCGCAGACCGCACCCAGCTCCGCGCCGGCTATCTTGCCCTCCCGCAGCAGGCCGGCATACACCGATCCCATAGTCCCCACACCGATGATACCGAATCGAAGGTTGCTCATATCCCATCCTGTTTGTGTTATACATGCACTGCGACATGTGCGATGCATCTGAAAATTTGATGAATACAATTCATATACCCGTGTTGCAATGGACAAGGCTGATAAGAATTTGTACTATTATGCTATATGGTGTCGGTTGAACATCTCGATGTTGATGGAATCCGGCTGGTCGCGCCGCCGGCGATTTACGCCAGTGAGCCGGCCTGGCGGTGGAAAGCCGAGATCCCGGCGTACTTCAATTTCTGGTTCCTGCTGAAAGGCCGGGGTGGATTGATCTGCGAGGGTCGGGAATACGGGCTCACGCCCGGCTCGGCGTTTCTGTTTCATCCCGGTCAGCAGGTTGAGGCCTGGCATGATCCGAAGGATCCGATTGTGAATTTCGCCGCTCACTTCCAACCTCTCAGACGGGGTCGGGTTATGCGGAGCCTTTCGGTG
This sequence comes from bacterium, assembly GCA_030432155.1. Lineage (GTDB taxonomy): Bacteria > Verrucomicrobiota > Kiritimatiellia > CAIVKH01 > CAIVKH01 > JAUIHQ01. The sequence continues at coordinate 3,659 of JAUIHQ010000280.1, forward strand.
TTCCAACTGGAAGGCGTAATCATTCCGGCGTCCTTCTTCATGGGTGATGCGGCAAGGCTTGCGGTCAAGGCAGCGTCGTATGGTGATCGGTTGGGTGTACGGCAGGCGGAGGGTCTGATCTTTCAGATGATGTGTCATGCCTGGCGTGAGATGCACATGGGGCCGGTTCCGGTGCGGGACCGAAACATTCTGGAGCTGGTGGAAACCATGCGGTCCTATCCATCGCAATGGCGGACAGTGAGCGAGATGGCCCGTCAGGCGGGGATGTCGCCCGCCCATTTCAGCCGTCGATTTCGATCGCTTGTCGGCGAACCGCCCAACCGGTGGCAGGCCAGGATCCGCATCGATCGAGCGCGGGAACTATTGCGTCATAGTCCGTTGACCATTGGAGAAGTCGCCGATGCGCTCGGGTATCGCGACATTTATTTTTTCAGCCGGCAATTCAAACGGATGACAGGCACGTCGCCGTCGATGTACCGGGATGCGTCACCGGCTTTGTCATCCTGACATGATCATCCCTTCGGAGGTGTCATCCTTTATGATCGTATAAAGATTCGATCCATGTGCCGGGTGTGGTCCGGTATCGTTACCTTTACGCATCCGGGTTCAAGGGTTGATGTCGGCTCAACCCCAAGGTAAGCTGTATGACTCAGACGAATCGCTCGAGAGCTAACGTCGAATCAGATAGAGGAACAGGGGAAGGATATGGAATATCGAGCACTCGGCCGCACCGGCGTCAAAGTCAGTCCGCTATGTCTGGGCTGCATGATGTTCGGCTACCGCACGGAGCCGGAGGAAAGTTACCGCATCATTGATCGTGCATTGGACGGCGGCATCAACTTCATCGACACCGCGAATGTCTACAGCCGCGGGAAAAGCGAAACCATCACCGGTGAGGCGCTGAAACGTAGCGGCACGCGTGACCGTATTGTGCTGGCCACCAAGGTGCATGGGCGCATGGACGACGATGATCCGAATGCGGCAGGCAATTCGCGCCGCCATATCATCGAGCAGTGCGAGGCAAGTCTCAGGCGTCTTCAAACCGATTGGATCGACGTATATCAGATACACCGGCCGTTGTCGGATACCCCGATCGACGAGACGCTTCAGGCGCTTGACGACCTGATTCGAGCGGGGAAGGTCCGCTACATCGGGACCAGCACCTTTGCGGCCTGGCAGATTGTAGAGGCCCTGTATGTGGCC
>JAUIHQ010000281.1 GCA_030432155.1 bacterium
AACGATGCCATGTTGACCTGCCCGTTACCCGCCGACTCAGCGTCGGTTTGCGAAAGGATCACCCCGCCGTTTCGCTCCATGATCATCCGGAGTTCCGCCGGGAGCGGCGCTTCATCCCTCCCCGCAACCTCAGCCTTGAATCGATACATGCCGGGCGGGAGGAACATCGGCGGGAAGCGAACCTTGTAATTCGATTCATCCAGGGACATAGGTGTCTCGGACATATAGGCGCCCTCGCCGTTCACCCAGACATCCCGGGTCTCCCCGTCCTCCAGATCCCGGACCCGGCGCCAGGTGCGGAAAGGGAGCCGCTCCAGGTAACGAGGGTCCACGCCAAACGCTTCCAGCATGTCAACGTACAGTCCGGAATACGATTCAACATCCGGGCTCGCTTCTCCGGCAATCTTTGTACACATGGCCTTCATGACTCGAAGTGTCGGGGTCGTCATGTCATCCCTCGCAGCCGCCATAAACCGGTGGGCTTCGAGGTATTGGCCGGCCCGGAACAGGAGCGAAGCTTTCTGCTCCGCCCGCCACGCGAACTCCACGTCCACCGGTCCCGAGGATGCCGAGGCACGTATCCGGTACACCGATCGTGAGCGATCGTAGGGAGGCGCCAAACGTTTCGGCGACTCGATTCGGTGGATCTCGGTGGAGAATGCCGCCACCGCCAGCCGAACCACTTCGCCCGCAGCCTCGAGCTCGACATGAGCCGGCTTCGCACCGGTTCGCACTGCCACCCAGATCGATGACGGCTCTTCCTCACAGACCAGATTCCGCTCAAGCGTCGACTCCGGCTCCACCTCGAACAGACGGGATGTCCGGAACCATTCCGGTGTCCGATCGAAGACAAACCGGTTCGGCGTTTCCGATGGAAGAAACATGTGCACCGGCAGCCGGAAGCCGGGACGCACCCATCCATCCAAGGGCATATACATACCAATGCCGGGATTCCTGAACTGGGGAAGCGAATCATCCTCCAGCGAGATGGCGGCGAAGGGGAACAGACTTGCCGGCGGCTGGACGTCATAGATCGAGGAGAGAACGAACATCACGCCCTCCGCCTCCTCGATATTGGCCGCGAAATCGGGACGGCTGAAACTATATTCCGACGCGAGGAGGTGGAAGGTCGAGGGGATGTTCTCCCCTGCCCACGAGCCGGCCACCCGACGCGTATCCTGATGCTGGAAATACCAGACTTCATTCAGGGCGGCCCGGCCCAGCGGCAGGGCCGATAGCGCGAACAGCACTGCCGGAACGGCAATACGCATGACCACCCGTTTGCTACAGCGACGACCCAGCTCAACCGCAACCGCCACCGCGGCAAGAAAGACCATGGGAGTCATCAGCGTGTGATACACGGGATGGGATAGAGGACGAAGGCTCACCCCGACCAGGAAGTACAGTACCGGCACAATGTAGAGAAGAAGCCAGCATCCCCTCTTCCGGACAAGATGAACCAGTCCGGCAAGGAACAACAGGCAGACCGGCAGGCTCAGAATACGCACCATGATCGGCAGGTTCCGTTCAAAGGAAAACAGGAGCTTGGCCGTACCACCACCCTGCTGAACATCCAACGGCAACCGGAATGAAGACGAGACATGGGTCAGGAAATACAGAATGCCGCTCCAGGTGTCGGCAAAATGTGTCCATAGCGACGGGATGGTCAGAAACAGGGATCCCGCAGCCGACCCGGCCAGCAGGAGGATGCCCTTCCATGAGGCGGCCGTACCCAACAGGCTGCGGCCGGGATAACGCATGACGTGTGCGGCCATGAGGGTCAGGGCGGCCATGCCGGCGTGATACTTGGCGGCAAACGCGCACACGGCGAAAAACGCGCCGGCGATGTAATAAACGGCGCGGCCGGACTCATGGATGCGCACCGCAAAGTAAAGCGTGATGAGAGCGAACACCGCCGCCGCCGTATCTCCTGAAGCATAATGGCATGCGGCGATATCCGCCGGCGAAACCGCCAGCAGAGCCGCGGCGGTCAGGCCGACACCGACTCCGAACATCCGCCGGCCGATCGCAAACAAAACATACACGGCAAGAATCGCCAGCGCAGCATTCATCCCCCGGAACATCCAATACAGCATGTAGACATCCGGCTTGGCCACATCACCCGGGATACCGACGACAGACCGGACACCTTCGGCAAGGACCGCCCCGGCTCGATACAGGTATTCCACGAGGTGACTGGCAAAAAAAGGATACCCGTCATAGTCGGAATGGCCGACCTCCCGATAATAGCGGCCGTTCAGGAATTGCTCGACCGCGCGGACCTGCTTCGGGGTATCAGGGTGGTAGACGTAGCCGTCATGGAGATCATGGGACAGACCCCCGAACCGGGTCCATGCCGAGGCGAGCAGAACGACAGCGAGAACCCACTTCGCGAACAAAGAAAGCCGTCCGGATTCTCGGCTCAATATTCACCCGCCGTCTGATACGAGGTTGTACTCATGAAATGTCCCGATCATGCATCAGAAGGCGGGTCCGGTAAAGCGGCTAGTTCCCGGTGAAAGCCGCCTTGATACCGGCGACCCTCACCGGTGCTTCCAGATCAAACACCAGGCGCAGTTCGTCCGCCGGAGTCGACGGGAACCGCAGACGAATCCGCCGGTCCGATGTATGAATCACCTGACCGTCCTCCACCCGGTAACTCATCGCCGGCTGCCGTTCGAGTTGAAGCACGACCTCGACCGGACCCCGTGCAGACGCCCGCTCAACCCGTAACCCGGCATAGGACTCGTTCTTCCGGGCAGGGAACAGGTCAATCGCCCCTACTGTACCGGACAGGCCGATGTCGGAAAACGAAAGGACGGTTCCCGGCGGAACATCCCGCGGATGTGCGCGGGTCAGTCGGTGACCGGCCAGGGGGATATCCGACCACTCGCCATACACTGTTTGGGGAACCCCACGGATATAAACGAAGGGCACGATGGCTTCATAGGTCACGCCCAGCGCATCCAGGGCGGCAAGGATCGACCCGAACTCTTTGTGGGGATTGAGGATGATTCCATGGATGCCGGGGTCGTCGCTTAAACGAATACGCACCCGGTGCCACATCCCCTCATGTTGTCCCGGCTCCAGGGTCACGTAGGGAATGGAGATGAGAAAGGGCTCCGCCATGATGCCCTCCACCTCACGGCCCGGACGGTATTCCGCAAGCAGGAAGTAGGAAAGACTGCAGATGCGGCGGCGGGTGTAGAACTGCATGATGTGAACCTTGGTCCCGACTTCGGCCACGACCAGCTCCCCGGGCGGGATCTCGTCGGCCATGGCGGCGGCAAGCTTCGCCAGGGCCGGCTTCGGCATTTCATCCTCCCGGACGCCGTACGGAATATCTGGCTGAGCCGCATGCAGGGTCCACGCGATGGAGCCGGCAAGGGCCCACGCGATAAAAAGACCACGCCAATTCCGATCCTCCCGGAGCGGGATCAGTTGCAGTACGATGCCCGCCGCCGCGGCGATGCCGGTGATAATCCAGCTCCATGGCGCGGGAAGCAGAAAGAAGACCGCGGCGGCATACCCGGCCAGGGTATAGGATGCGGTCCGGTGCGTGGCCGCACATCCGAAGTAGAGACCTGCCGTCACTGCAATCGCCCAGAATGCAGGAATAAAATACCGCGGATACGGCCGGATCTGTACCACGCCGCCCAGAAGAGCAGGAACCGCAATCAGCGCCAACAGGATCAACCATTGCCATGAACGTTTCCGCAGGAAGGCGGGCCGAAGAATCATCAGCAGGCCGAAACCTGCCGCCGGAATCAGCGGGAGCATCACCGCGGCGAGAGGCGTGGTAAAGGCGTGCAGACGACGCAGAGGATCAATGTCCAGCATACGTTCCGAACCTTCCGACACCGTGTAGGCCTGGAGCATCTCCGTCCGGACCTCAGCCGGCAGAATCGCGAGATATGTGAGGACGGGCAAAACCGCCACCCCCAGCAGAATCGCCAGCCGGAACAGGGTTCGACGAGACCAGCCTCCGCGCACAAATAGAAAGACCACGGCGGCAAGCAGAGCCGGCAGTCCTGCCGCCGCCTTGAGCATCAACGCCGCGGAACACGCCAAACCAGCGCCCACCGCGGTGATGAATGATCGAGGGAACCACCCGGCGAGGTAGACCGCGAGCAGACTGCAGGCCAGCAGGGGCATATCCAGCATGCCGGTGCGGATATGAAACAGATGAAACGGCACCAGCCCGAACATCAAGGCCCCGGTGAGGGCAGGAATTTCGCCGAACCAGGTGCGGGCCAGACGCCAGGTAAGGAGCATGACCAGGAAACCGGCCAAGGCCGAAGGCAGGCGTACCGACCACATGTTGATGCCGATGGTCTTGTAGAGCGCAGCGACCATCCAGTAGAGCAGCGGCGGCTTTTTCAACTGCATCCCGCCCTCGTTGAACCGGTCATAGGTGACACGCCAGTCGCTGTGATCCACCAGGCTCAAGGCGCGGTTTGCGGCAAACCCCTCGTCCGTCTCATAGAGCGTCGTGGACCCAAGCCGGAAGAAACACAGGAAACCGGCGATACCGGCAAAAACCAGAACCATGGCCCACGACTTCATGCCCCTGCTCTATACCAACCGTGCACTTGATGCAAACCGATAGACCCGCTACGGTCCATCCGAATGACATCAAACGACGAATCCGGGAACCGATGGTTCACCGGCCCCCGAATGCTGGGGCTGGCGCTTGTCCTTGCCGTGATCGCGGTTTTTCTGCATTTTCCTGCGGCCTTTCTGACCGGCCCTCTGATCGCCGTCACGATCGCCGCCTGCCCCGCCGCCCGGGTCCCGCCGTGGAAGCTGGTGTACTCACCCGTCGCCGCGTTGGCCAGGCGGTAGGTCTTCAGGTTCTCG
>JAUIHQ010000282.1 GCA_030432155.1 bacterium
CCCCAACCTCAAATCTTCTCCAACATCTCCCGCGCATGCTTGACCGTGACCTCGCTCCGCTCATTCCCCCCCAACATACGGGCGATTTCATCCACGCGCTGATCCTCATCCAGCACGGCCACCGTGGAAACCGTCCGCTTGTCCCGTACCTGCTTCCGGACGGCGTAATGCGATGTCCCGCAGGCCGCCACCTGGGGCAGGTGGGTGATGCAGACAACCTGGTGGCCGTCGGCAAGGCGGGCCAGCTTGCGGCCGATCGCCTTGCCCATCTCGCCGCCCACGTTGGCGTCCACTTCGTCAAACACCAGGAGCGGAATCCGGTCATGCTCGGCCAGCACCGCCTTGGTCGCGAGCATCACCCGGGAGATCTCTCCGCTGGATGCAATCTCGCGCAGCGGCTTCATCGCCTCGCCCAGGTTCGGGGCAAACCCGAACTCCGCGGCATCCATGCCCGATGTCCGCGGCTCATCCTCCTCCAGGGCAATGCTGAAAGCGCCGTGCTCAAATCCGAGATCGCGCAACTCCGCGGTGACCGCTTTGGCCAGCTTGTCCGCGGCCTTGCTCCGTTTCCCCCGCAGCACCACACCCGCCTTTGTCACCTCTTGCCGGGTCCGGGCGATCGCTTTATCCAGCTCGACCAGGCGTTCACCGCGCGATTCAAGGTCGTCCAGCTTCCTGCGCGACTCTTCCAGCACCTTCAACGCGCTCTCGACCGATCCGCCATATTTGCGTTTGAGCTTCTGATAGGCGGCCAGCCGCGACTCCAGCCACGCCAGCCGGGACGGGTTTGCCTCGATCGCTTCCAGGTGGGACGCAACATTCCTTGATAATTCCTGTATCGTCACCGCCGCCGATTTCGCTTCCTCCCGCCAACCCTTTGCTTCCGGCAGCATGTCTTCCAACTCCTCCAGCATCCTCTGCACCGAGGCAAGAACGTCGAAGGCTGACTGCTCGTCTTCGGTCAGGCCCGAGGTGATGCCGGAACCGAGCTCCATGATCCGTTGGGCGTTGCTGACTGTGAGGTGCTCCTGCGTGATCTCCTCCTCTTCCGCCGCCCTGGGGTCAACCTCCTCGATCTCTTTCACCCGGTACCGGAGGACATCGATGACCGTCTCCACATCCTCGCCGTTCTCCTTCAGCGCTTCCCGGCGCTCCTCGAGGGACCTCCACGCATCATACCGCTCCCGGTAAGCGGTCTTCTCTTTCTCAACATGACCATAGGCATCAAGCAGCTCAAGCTGGGCGGCCCGGCTGAACAGCGACTGGTGATCGTGGGGCCCGTGCATATCCACCAGCACATCACCCACTCGCTTTAACGCCTGAAGCGTGACCGGGCTGTCGTTGAGTGTCTGCTGGTTTGCTCCGGATGCCTTCAATACACGGCGGATGATCAGGCTGTTGTCCTCCAGCGGATCCAGGCCAAGCTCCTCGAGGATCGCCGCCAGCGGTGCGGAATCCTCAAGCTCAAACACCGCTTCCGCGGTGCAGGCGTCTTCCCCCGTCCGGATCAGCTTTTTGTCCGCCCGCTCCCCAAGCAACAGCGAGAGCGCACCGATCAGGATCGATTTGCCCGCCCCGGTTTCCCCGGTAATGACATTGAGCCCGGTTTGGAAATCCACCCGGAGATCCTCAACCAGGGCCAGGTTCTTGATACGTAGGTGTGTGAGCATGTGGGCGGATTATGCGGAGGCCGGGATACGGGTTCAACGGGGAAATGTAAGGTTCCAAATTCAGTGTGTCGCCTCGGTAACGTCTTGCCCCCGATCCGGGTTTTTCCTCCAGACCTCAGGGAATAACCCATGGCTCCCTAGGGGTGAATTCCTGATACCCGAATCCCAATGGACTTGCTACCCTTCGTCATGTCCGCATGACGGACGTCGGAACAATCGGACTCTGGAGGGTTGCCATGCACCCGAATCCGGCCCGGCCGGAACAATCGAGTGCGGGACGCGACCGGGGCGAAGCCTTACCCGCCGGCCAATGGAACGAGGATGGCATATCGCCTCGGACAGACAACCGAATTCATCATCCAACTTTGTTCGAACCCGCTCCATTTCCGCTCAGACCCAGTCCCTTCCCGGGAAGAGGTCAGATTGTTGAAAAACACCGGCTACGACGCTTCCACGTGTAGCGCATCATCCCTGTCATTCGGTGGAGGCACGGTGCCCCCACCGTGCATTTGCTTGTTGGCCGGTACAATATCCAACTTCCCCGGTGAGCACCGGGGCTCCATCCATTTGTCTGTAAGAGCAATTCAGCCCAAGAATATGTTTATCCACAGCCCAAGCCCCTCCCGCGGAGGGGTGCCCGAAGGGCGGGGTGGGTTTTGGGTTGGTGATAATCGGCCAATGATACAGACCGGTCAACCCGCCCAAGTTTCGCCATTCCTCGTACTTGGATGTTGGTTGTTCGATGTTGCATACAGCCCCGTTTCATCATTGGAATAAGAGACTCAAAATTTCCTCCCCAAGGGCATCAAAAGCCGGATTCCACCATTCAGACATTCATCATTCGGACATTCACAACGTTGAACGTTGAGCGTCGAAAGTTGAACGTTCCGCGACGCATGAGCGTCGCGGCACAGTTGCCCCCCCCCCCTTCCTCCTACTTCGACTCCATCACCAATGCATCCAGCGGACTCACCGCCGGCGTCCGCAGGTTCTTCACCACATGCGTATAAATCATTGTCGTTTCCACGTTGGAATGGCCGAGGTATTCCTGGATCTGCCGAAGATCGACCCCCGCCAGCAATAGGTGGGTAGCAAACGAATGTCGCAACGTATGAACCGAAACCGGCTTCACGATGCCCGCTTTCCCGCTCGCGTCCTGGATCGCCCGCTGGATCACACGGTCGGTCATGTGGTGCCGCCGCACCAGCCCCGCCCGGGGATCGGTGGAAAGGGTCCGGCTCGGAAACAGCCAGAACCATCCCCATTCCGAACCCGCCTTCGGATATTTCCGGGCCAACGCCCCCGGCATATACACCGGGGCCACCCCGCATGCCCGATCACTCTCGTGCCACCCCCGAATCGACTCCATGTGCGCCTTCAAATCATCCTTCAACGATGCCGCCAGCAGGGTGGTGCGGTCCTTGTCCCCTTTCCCCGCCCGCACAAACAGCAGGTCGTTGTCGAAATCCAGATCCTTGATGCGCATCCGGATGCACTCCGAAACACGAAGACCCCCGCCGTATATCAACCTCGCCATCAACAGCGTCATCCCCGACATCTGGCCGAACAACGCCCTCACTTCCTCCACGCTCAACACCACCGGGAGCTTCTTCCCCCGCCGCGCCCGCACCGAATTCTCCATATCGCCAATTTCCACGCCGATCACATACCGGCAAAGAAACAGGATCGAATGAAACGCCTGGTTCTGAGTCGATGCCGCCACCGCCTCCTTGATCGCCAGCATCGACAAAAACTGACGGATCGTGTCCGGCGTCACCAGCACCCGCTTGCTGTCCGATGCCTCATCGGTCGATGCCACATACCGGAAAAATCGCCGCACCCAGTCCCGGTACGTCTGTTCCGTCCGGTAGGAGTAATTGCGGATCCGAAGCTGCTGCTCCAGCGTCGCCATCATCTCGTCCACCGGAAACCGCCCCTGCTCCCCATGTACCACCGCGCCCGCGGCCTGCCATTTCTCCACCTTCTGGAACGTATGAAAATACAGCCGGAGAGACTGAAGCGCCTGCTCCACAATCCACTCCTCCACGCCCTCCCGCTCCAGATCCTGAAGGTGTTCCTTCACCCGGAGCGCCAGCGGTGCATCCTGCCGCACCGGCCGACTGAGAAACCGCCGGACATGCATCACCATGTGACGGGCCCTGGTCTCCGGAATATGCTGTGTCCGCAGAATAAACTCCCCGAATCGCCCCAATTCATGATCAATATCCATGGAAAAACCTCGACACTATACATGCGTATAGCACCAAGGGCCGGCCTGTGAGTCAAGAAAAATCAAGCGTTTTACCTGGGGCTGCCTTGTCCGTAGCGAATTCTCAATTCTCAAAGGACCGAACGCCCTGCCTGGTAGGGCGGCGAGTCCCTTCGCCGCCGCGTTGCGGCAAACACCCGGATGGTGAAAAGATTTCAAGGTCGCCAAGGATCAGGTCTCAAGGCTGCCTGATCCACCCACGAACCTTCGCCCAACATAACGAGCCAATAGGTTGGGCGAACCGCCGGAAAGACCCCGATTCGAACCGGGATATCTTCCATGTCTTTGCGTTGTAAAGATCAACAATCTCGATCAAACTATCCGATATGAGACAACGGCCGACAAAATCACCTGACCGTATAAGCCGGAACCCGCAAGATAACGAAATACCGGCCATTTAACGTTCGTCCCGAGGGCGGAAAAGTCGAGAATCGAGGACGAGTGAATTGGCGTAATGGGCGTTTTTGGAATGGTGTGGTGGGGCGGTCATCCGTGGCGGGGTCGCCAGTGGCGTGGGATGACTTGATCGGTGACTCCGTCGCCACCTCGCGGGTAAGATGGTTGATGAGCTTGAACAAGTCATGAGATCACCTGGAAAAACATGTGAGTGGAGCGTTGTCCGCCTCCGGCGGATGTCATTCACGAACCAGGCTTTTCACCGTATCGCGAGAAGCGCCGACGCTCCTCGCTCACGTTGAAAGCAAACGTTCGGCAGGAAACGTCATGTTGGCTGAAAAATGGCCTTGCCCCTCGCAGTCCATGGATTAAGATCGCGGAAGCGTAAGCCGCTGTAGGCGGCGAATCCCGCTTTGCGGGATTTGACAGCCTCAAGGCTGTACACGCTTCCGACGCTCATCTTGATTCAAATTCTGACGCAGAACGTGCGTTTCTTCGTACAGAATTCTGAATGCG
>JAUIHQ010000283.1 GCA_030432155.1 bacterium
TGCTGGCTGGATAAAGTCACGGACCCGAGATCCCTTGAATGTTGAGCGTTACCACGTTGAGCGTTGAACGTTCCGACCCGCCCCGGCGGGTCGGTGACGTGTATCCGGGTAAGGGTGTCGGGTACGAGTGGGCGGTTGATCACAGACCGGCAACTCACCCCCGTCTCCGCGACCGAGGATCCACCCCTCCGCGGAGGGGATTGGATATCGGCTGGAAAAGGTTACGGACCTGCGGTCCATTGAACGTTTGCGATTCAAGAACTCATGCTTGAGTGAGACCAATCGGCTATCTTGCCAATACCCCCAGCGCTGGGTATATTCTAGCCATGACGACAGTTCAGGACATCGAAAAAGCGCTTGCCAACCTTCCGCCCGACAAGCTGGCTGAATTTCGCTCTTGGTACACGGAATTTGACGCGGAAAAATGGGACGAGCAATTGGAGCGTGACGTTACATCCGGGAAACTGGACTCCATGGCTGACCAGGCATTGGCCGATTACTCAAAGAAGCAGTGTCGACCGCTGTGAAGCACCACGCAAGCCCCCAATTCTGGGCTGCGTATGATGCACTCCCGTACGACATCCAGCGACTTGCTGACAAAAATTTCGACCTCCTGAAGCGCGACCCGCGTCACTCCTCACTTCGCCTGAAGAAGGTTGGTCGCTTCTGGTCAGCTCGTGTCGGCACCGGTTACCGCGCACTTGCCGTCGAGTGTCCCGATGGACTGATATGGTTCTGGATCGGCAATCATGCTGATTACGACAAATTGACACGATAAGTTTGCGCGAACAAGGGGGTGGAGGCTGCGTGGGACAAACGCGGCGGGTTCGCATTTGCTCAATCAGGTCATGGGCCGCACGCCTCACCACTGTCGTTGAGCGTTCCGACCCGCCCCCGGGTCGGTGTTTCTCTTCACCGTCCTCCTTGCCCGGCCACACATACCCGACCTATCTATCCCCGCATTGAGGCCGGTGGATTTCGTGTAAGCGGGTCGGTGACGTGTATCCGGGTAAGGGTGTCGGGTAGGGGTGGGTGGTTGATCACAGGCCGTTGACCCACCCCGTCTCCGCGACCGAGGATCCACCCCTCCGGGGGAGGGGATTGGATATCGGCTGGAAAAGGTCACGGACCTGCGGTCCATTGAACGTTGAGCGTTACCACGTTCAACGTTAAACGTTCCGACCCGCCGCTGCGGGTCGGAAGCCCGGGGGCATATCCGCCCCCGGCTCCGGAGATGCTCCGCTCAGGCTCCGCCGTCGCGCCGCTCGTGGGGCAGCAGCTCGCCGCCGATGACCGAAGCGCCGCCGTCCACGTATATGACCTGCCCGGTGATTTTCTTGGAGTAGGGACCGAGCAGGAAGTTGACCGCGTGGGCGACCTCGTCCTTGTCGTTGATCGTGTCCCACGGAATCGGGCTTTGCTTGTTCCAGGTATCCGACAATTCATCGAAACCGGGAATTGAGCTGGCGGCCTTGGTGGTGAGGGGGCCGGCGGAGACCGCGTTCACCCGGATCAGGTCTTTCCCGTGCCGACGGGCCAGTCCGCGGACGACCGCTTCGAGCGCTGCTTTCGCCACACCCATCCAGTTGTAGTAGGCGAACGCGCGAGTCGATTCGAAGGTCAGGGCCACGATCGAACCGCCGTCCTTCATCTGCGGATAGGCATACCGCGCCACCGTGGCAAGGGATACCGCGCTGATGTTGTACGAGTTTTTCAGATCCTCGATCGCGTCGGTGTGGAATTCCTCGCCGAGGGCGGTTTTGGGATTGGCATAGCCGATCGAATGCACGACGCCGGCCACCGGCCCGATCTTCTCGAACAGGGCTTTGACTTCTTCATCCTTGGTCACGTCACAGTAATCAATGACCAGGGATTGTTTTTCCTCGTCGCTCAGTTTCTTGCTGCGGTCGAAGAAAATCGATTTCAACCGCTCATTCTGTGCGGTGTAAATGACTTTCCCGCCGTACTTCATGATGTCCCGGCCGACGGAGTATGCGATGGAATCCGGGTCCAGAAGACCCATCACGACGTATGTTGCACCTGTTTCGATCATAGTTCCTTCCTTGTGTTCAAATGTTGGTCGGGTATCATAATCAGTCGTGAAAAGCAATGCCCCTGTCACTACACCATGATCCGGCCGGCACATCTACTCATGCTGGCGATGTCCGCCGCGGGCATCCATCATGGGGCGTGGGCAGGGACGCCCGGTGATGATATGGCTGAAGCACGCAACAGGATGATGGAGCATGATATCCGGGGGCGGGGTGTAACCAATGCGGCCGTGCTGGCCGCAGTCGGCCGGGTACCTCGGCACCGCTTTGTTCTTCCCGCATTCCGGGATCAGTCGTACGGCGATCACCCGCTGCCCATCGGTCACAATCAGACGATATCCCAGCCCTACATCGTGGCCGCAATGACCGAGCTGCTGGAGGTAAGGCCGGGCCACCGGATTTTCGAAGTGGGTACCGGGTCCGGATACCAGGCGGCGGTCCTCGCGGAGGTGGGGGCGGAGGTGTATACCGTGGAAATTGTCCCTGAACTGGCCGCGCAAGCGACCGGAGTGCTGAAGGAGCTGGGGTATGAGGACGTTCATGTCCGGGCCGGGGACGGGTATGCGGGCTGGCCGGAGCATGCGCCGTTTGACGGGGTCATGGTGACCTGCGGGGCGGATCGGATCCCGGAGCCTCTTGTGGAACAGCTTGCGGTCGGCGGCCGGATGGTGATCCCGGTCGGGCCGTCCGGCGGTATTCAGTCCCTGCTGGTCGGGACAAAAAAAGAGGACGGTACGCTCGAAACCCGGACCGTCATGGCCGTTCGTTTTGTCCCGATGACCGGGGACGGGATCCGCGGCGCTCCCGAAACACCGCCTCACGTAACGGGAAAGTAAGATCTCCGGCAAAATCTTCATTGTAGTCTGGCCGTACTTTCCTATTCTTCGGGCCTTGCAGTATCGGCCGGATGATCGGCCCAGGGAGGAATAACCGATACGATGAAGAAAGAGGCCTTGTCACGTTGGACCATGGACAACAGCGCGGAACTGTATGGTATCCGCAACTGGGGTGCAGGGTATTTTGATGTTTCGGACCAGGGCGATGTGCTGATTCGTCCCGATGGCGCCGGAACCCAGCGAACCATCCGCATGATGGATGTGATCCGCGGCCTCAAGGCCCGCGGGATCGGCATGCCGGTCCTGTTGCGGTTCGGGGATATCCTCGCCGCCCGAATCGCCCATATCAACAAGAGCTTCCGCAAAGCCATGGCGGACCTCGGGTACCGTGGGCAGTACCGCGGCGTGTATCCCATCAAGGTCAATCAACAGCAGCAGGTCGTCGAGGATATCGCGGAATTCGGCCGCGCCCTCAACTTCGGCCTCGAATGCGGAAGCAAGGCGGAACTGATCACCGCGCTGGCCTACTGCGGGAACCGGGAGTCGCTGCTGATCTGCAACGGCTACAAGGATGAAGAGTTCATCGATCTCGCCCTGTATGCCCAGAAGATGGGACAGCAGGTTGTGCTGGTCATCGAAATGCCCGGGGAACTCGACCTGATACGAAGCCGCTCGGAGCGAATGGGCATCCGGCCCCGGATCGGCGTGCGGGCCAAGCTGTCGGCAAAGGGCGGAGGGCACTGGAACGAGTCGGGCGGAGACCGCAGCCAGTTCGGTTTGAATGCGGCCCAGATCATCGATCTCGTGGATCGTATGCGTGATCTGAAGATGCTGGACTGCCTGGAGATGCTTCACTACCACCTGGGTTCCCAGATTCCCAACATCCGGAACATACGGGCCGGAATTGTCGAAGCATCGCGCATGTATGTCTCCCTGGTCCAGGAGGGTGCGCGCATGGGGATGCTGAATGTCGGCGGCGGGCTCGCGGTGGATTATGACGGCTCGCATACGAATTTTTCCAGCAGTGCAAATTACGGCATCGACGAATACGCGGCGGATATCATCGAGGCCGTTCAGAGCATCACCGATGCCGCGGAAGTGGAACACCCGGTGATTGTCAGCGAATCCGGCCGGGCCACCGTCGCCCATCATTCGGTGCTGTTGTTCGATATCTTCGATGTCAGCCGCATGACCATCCCGAATGAAATCGAGGCGCCGCCGGAAGGATCCCATGAGCATGTGGTGAACATGTTCGAGGTCAACCGGATGTTGACCGGGAAAAACGCCCAGGAGTGTTATCACGATGCGGTCTACTACCGGGATGAGCTCCGCTCCCTGTTCAATCAGGGACTTGTTCCGCTGCGGGAACGGGCACTCGGCGAACGGATTTTCTGGCACATCATCGTACGGATCGCCGACGAAGTACGGGAGCGAAAATACATTCCCGATGAATTGCAGGACCTGGAGACGTTTCTTGCCGATGTCTACTTCGGCAACTTCAGCGTGTTCCAGTCTCTCCCGGATTCCTGGGCGATCGAACAGCTTTTCCCCATCATGCCGGTGCACCGGCTCGAGGAGTTCCCCGAACGCAAGGCCGTCCTCGCCGACATCACCTGCGACTGCGACGGCAAGATCGACCGGTTCATCGACCTCAACGACGTACGCCGTACGCTTCCGCTCCACAGCCTGAACGGCGAGGGGGAGTATTACCTCGGTGTATTCCTCGTCGGCGCCTACCAGGAAACCCTCGGCGACCTTCACAACCTGCTGGGCGATACCAACGTGGTGAACGTGCGCCTCGACGACAAAGGCCGGCCGGAGTATGTGCGCGAGATTTCCGGCGACACCGTGGCCGATGTCCTTTCGTACGTGGAGTATGAGCCGAAGGATATGGTGAATCGTCTGCGCCGAACCGC
The DNA here is from genome assembly GCA_030432155.1 of bacterium. Taxonomy (GTDB): domain Bacteria; phylum Verrucomicrobiota; class Kiritimatiellia; order CAIVKH01; family CAIVKH01; genus JAUIHQ01. Next base: position 4,804 of record JAUIHQ010000283.1, read on the forward strand.
CGAGCAGGCGGTGAGCAATGGCGATATTACCGCCGAGGAACGTCG
>JAUIHQ010000284.1 GCA_030432155.1 bacterium
GCCGACTTTGCGAAGCATGTTGGTCACGGTCAGGGCGAAATCGGTGGCGGTGGCGCCGGCCGGCATCTTGCCGGTCAGCTTGAACCCGGTCACCACCGGGGTGAGCAGGGGGATGGGCTGGTTCAACATCGCCGCTTCCGCCTCGATACCGCCGACCCCCCAGCCGAGAACGCCGATACCATTGATCATGGTGGTGTGGGAGTCGGTGCCGACGAGGGTGTCGGGGTAAGCGATGGTGCGGCCCTGGTCATCCTCGTTGGTCATCACACAGCGTGCGAGGTATTCGAGATTGACCTGGTGGCAGATGCCGAGGCCCGGAGGGACGATGTTCAATTTCTGGAACGCATTCTGCCCCCACCGCAGAAACTTATAGCGCTCACTGTTACGTTCGAATTCCATCCGGACGTTCTCCGCAAAGGAATCCGACCCCTCATACGAGTCCACCTGCACCGAGTGGTCAATGACGAGATCCACCGGGATCAGCGGTTCGATCTTCGACGGATCCTTGCCGGCGCGTTCCATGGCGCTGCGGAGAGCGGCAAGGTCGGCCACGCAGGGTACGCCGGTGAAGTCCTGCAGGAGCACCCGGGCGGGTTGATACGGGTATTCTTCATTGGCTTCGCCCCCGGGCGTCCATTTGGCAAACGAAGTGACGTGCTTTTCCTCGTACGCCGGATGGTTCTGAAGGCGGACAAGGGATTCCAGCACGATTTTGACCGAAAAAGGGAGCTTGGCCGGGTCGAACCCGAGGGACTCGCCCAACTCGGGGAGACTGTAGTAATGGATGGTTGAACCACTGGAAAGCTCCAGCGTTTTCAGGACAGAATCGAATGTGCTCATACGGCAAATACTCCTTTGAAATCGGCAGCGGACCGTTAAACCCTAGGGGATAGGCCCGATAGGTGTCAATGTCCTGACCAATTCCGTCACAAGGTTTTGCATAGCCCGGCTCGCCGGCCGGGGTCGATTTTCTTCTGGCCATTCCCTTGGTTGCTATCTACATTGACCGATAACGTGGCTGGACCCATATCCATAGGAGTAAACAACATGCGCAAGAAGCTTCTCTTCGCCATGGCGGCGATGTCTCTCTGTACGATGCTTTCCTTTGCCGAGCCTCAGCGCTCGACCCTGACCCGCGAGAACGCCTATCCCGAGCTGCGTGCCGGTGAACTGGGTCTCGGATATCAGTACGGGGACTCCGAGGTGTTGGAGTCCGATACCTACACCCTTCGCGGCCGCTATGCGTTTTACGATAATTTCACGGCCTATGCGGAGCTTCCGTACCTCGACCTCCAGCCGGCGTTTGGCGGCGGCGGAGAGTCCGGTTTCGGTGACCTGGCCGTTGGCATCGATCTGCTGATCTTTGAGGACATTTTTGAATACCCGTTTGTGATTCCTCACGGCGAAGTGTCCTTTGATACCGGCGACGAGGAGAAAGGCCTGGGAAGCGGTGAGACCGTGAAAACATTCGGTATCTCCATCGGCACCAAAACCTGGGACCAGCTCGCATGGATCGTCGACGCCAGCTACGCGATTGACGGCGGCACCGCAACCTCAAAGGATTCCGATGTCTACTACCTGTCCGGCGCACTCGTCTGGGATGTCTCGGATCGCTTCGCGGTTCTGGCCGAAGCACGGATGTGGGAGAAGAATCGGTTTGATGACAATCCGACTCTTATTCAGGGCGGCATGGCCTACATGCTGACCGAGAATGTCCAGCTTGCCGGCTATTTCGGCCGCTTCCAGGAAGACACCACGATCGAAACCGACGAGGATCGGGCCGAATTCCGTGTGACCTGGGGCTTCTGAGTCCCGGCGTCAGCCGCACACATTGAAATTGAAGGACGGGGGCTGAAAAGCCCCCGTTCCTGTTTTCTGGCATTGGGTCGAATCTTCCCGTGTGGCGGAGGATTCTTTCCGTTCGACACGGGCTGTTTCCCGGGTAGAGTACCGGCATGGCTGAACAACCTGAACACACCGAACCTTCGCGGGCCGAAGTCTGGAAAATGTTCGACCGGATCGCTCCCCGGTACGATCTCGGGAACCGCCTTCTTTCCATGCGCCGGGACGTTGCCTGGCGCAAACGCATGTCGCGATACCTTCCGCCCGGCGAGAACCTCGAGATTCTCGATATCGCAACCGGAACCGGCGACCAGTTGATCTCTCTGGACCGGGAAAGCGGCCGGGTCGCGAAAGGAACCGGGATCGACATGGCGGAGGAAATGCTGGCCATCGGGCGCCGTAAAATCGACGACCTCGGCTGCAACGACCGTCTCTCCCTGGCCACCGGCGATGCCATGAACATCCCTTTTCCCGAACAACAATTTGATGCCGCCACCATTTCGTTCGGGATCCGTAATGTGATGGACGTCGAGGGAGCGCTGCGCGAGATGGCGAGGGTGCTCAAGCCGGGGGGGCGGGCCTTGATCCTCGAGTTTTCCACGCCGGAAAATCCGGTTTTTCGACCGCTCTATCTCTTCTATCTGCGACATGTCCTGCCGCATATCGGGGGCATGGTGACCGGCGATGCCGAGGCATACCGGTATCTCAATCAGACCATCGAGACCTTCCCCTACGGCAAAGCGTTCTGCGATAAGATGGAACGCAATGGGTTTGCCTCAGCCGAAGCCCACCCCCTGACCCTCGGCATCGCAACGATCTACCAGGGCGACGTTCCCCGGTAACCATGACTGCCGGTCAGTCAACGTACGAAGATGCCTGCCGGGCGTTGACCCGGGCGATTCATGAAAAGGCAGGCGCCGTCCCGCCCGGCCGCTATTTCCGTTTGGAGCAGGCGATTCCGGACACGGATCCCCTGGCCTGGTTGGATGCACACCCCGACCAATACCGTATCTATTGCGGCGACCGGGAAGGCAGCACCGCCATCGCCTCGGTGGGATGCGCAGATATCCTTCGCTACAAAACCCAGGTGGATGTCTCCGATGTGTTTTCAGAGCTCAAGACAAAGCTTTCGACCTGCGGTGAAGGGGCGCGGTACTACGGAGGATTCCGGTTCAGCCGGCATCATGGAACGGGCCGGATCTGGCGGCGGTTCGGCAGTGCGAATTTTATTCTGCCCGAGCTGGAGTTGATTCGAGAGGATGGCGGTTGCCGTCTGGCCGTGAATCTCGGCGACGGAGGGGCATCGGCCGTTGACCGTATCGTCCGCCGTCTTGAAGCACCGGCGACGATCATGGATAAAACGGACGCACTGCCGGCCGTGCGCCGCCGCCGGGATTCACCCGGCCGGCGCGGCTGGAACCGCATGATTCGTTCGGCGTCGGCGGCCATTCGGAAAGGCCGCCTGGAGAAGATCGTCCTCGCGCGTCGTTCGATGTTTACCTTCGCCGGCCCGGTGGTTTCGCTCGACCTGCTCAAGCACATGAAGCAGGCCACGTCTCACTGTTATCACTTTTTTGTCTCGTACGGCGATGAGTTTGCGTTTATCGGCGCCACACCCGAGCGGTTGTACCGTCGCGTCGGCCAAACCGTCGAAAGCGAAGCCATCGCGGGAACCCGTCCGCGGGGTCGTGATGAAGAGAAAGACCGCGGTCTGGCGGAAGCATTGCTGGCCAGTGAGAAGGACCGGCATGAGCATGAACTGGTGGTCCGGGCGATCCGGGATGGGTTGGGGCGGTTGTGCCGCCGGCTGGAACATGATCCTGAACCGTGTGTGTTGAAACTCGACCGTGTCCAACACCTGAAAACCGGATTCCGCGGAGAACTTGAGCCGGGATGCGATGATGGCGAACTGTTGGCCGCCCTGCATCCCACGCCGGCGGTCGGCGGATATCCCCGACATGCGGCGATTGACGAGATTGCGCGGATCGAACCATTTGATCGGGGTTGGTACGCGGGACCGGTCGGGTGGATCGGCCGGGACCAGGCCGAATTCGCGGTGGCCATCCGTTGTCTGCTGGTTGCCGGGAAACGAATGGCGGTCTATGCGGGCGCGGGGATTGTCGAGCAATCGGATGCCGATGACGAGTGGCGGGAGATCGACAACAAGATGGCCAATGTTCTACGGTTTTTCGAACAGCCATGAAACGACCTCCGAATCTGAATTATCTGTGGGCTACGCTTCTGACCGAAGAACTGAAGCGGCAGGGAGTCGCCGGGTTTCACCTCGCGCCAGGATCACGTTCGAGCCCGCTCGCGTGGGCCGCGGCCGAGACCGGGTCACCTCTGACGGTTCATTATGATGAACGCGGTCTGGCCTTCTTCGCCCTCGGCGCGGCGGTATCGACGGGACATCCACAGGTTGTCATTACAACGTCCGGCTCGGCTACCGCGAACCTGTATCCGGCGGTCGTCGAGGCCTCCAACCGCGGCATTCCCCTGATTCTCCTCACCGCGGACCGGCCGCCGGAGCTTCGCGATTGCGGGGCCAACCAGGCGATCGACCAGGTGCATTTGTTCGGCTCCCGCGTCCGATGGTTTTTCGATATGCCGTGTCCCGTTGCGGACATCGACCCACGGATGGTGCTGACCACGGCCGCCCGTGCCATACAGTGCGCCACGTCCGATCATCCTGGTCCGGTCCACATCAATTGCATGTTCCGTGAACCTCTCGCCCCGGAGCGAACGAGAGACGGCTGTACCGCTTTGTGGAGAACGCTTCGAGACTGGCATGCAACCGGCGAGCCCCACTGCCGTATCCTTCAGGCGAGCCGAACACCTTCTTCGCGTGAACTCAAACCGGTACGGGACCTGGTGTCGTCCGCCCGCCGAGGTCTTGTCCTGCTGGGCGAAGGCATCCGGCCCGAGATCGCGGAGCGGATCATTCAATGGGCCGGCCGGCGCGGTATCCCGGTAGCTGCGGACCCCCAGGTC
>JAUIHQ010000285.1 GCA_030432155.1 bacterium
ATCAGTCTTCCTCGATCACCGGATTGATCAACGTGCCGACGCCCTCGATCGAGACGGTCACGGTGTCGCCGTTTTTCAGGTACACCGGCGGGTTCCGGGCAAAGCCGACCCCGGCCGGGGTTCCGGTGGCGATGATGTCGCCCGGGTACAGGGTCATGGTGGCGGTGATGTGGGCGATCAGGACGGGGATGGGAAAGAGAAGGTCCCGGGTATTGCCGTCCTGCATCCGGCGATCGTTCCAGTCCGCGGTCACCTGCAGCGAACCGGGATCGGTCATCTCGTCGGCGGTTACGATCCACGGACCGCAGGGGCAGAAGGTGTCGCGGCTCTTGCCCCGGAACCATTGGGAGGCCGCTTTCTGGGCGATCCGGTCGGTGACGTCGTTGACCGCCGTGTACCCGGCGATCACGTCCATGGCCTCCGCTTCCGCGATGTGCCGGGCCTCGCGGCCGATGACCACCGCCAGCTCCGCTTCCGCATCCATGCCTTCTGTCCCCGCGGGTATCCGGATGGGATCTCCCGGCCCGGTGACTGAGCCCGGGGCCTTGCTGAAGACGAGAGGCGCATCCGGGGTCTGTGCATCGAACTCCCGGGCATGATCCGCGTAATTCTTGCCGATGCAGAGGACCGATGCCCCGGGGGCGAGAGGCGGGCCGAGGCGGATGCCGTCCGCCGGGATCACCGTGCGGCGGGATTCCGCGAGGAGTCCCTGCAGCCGCTCCATGCCGTGCCGGGTGTAAAAGTGCCGGTCGAAATCCTCGATATCAAACGCCATGGCCCGGATGTCGAGAATGCCTGCGCCCTCGCATTCCGGTGCAGTCTCCAGCCATATCCCCGGCTTCTCCTGTCCGGGTTCGCCGAACCGGACCAGCTTCACGATGCACCGTCCTCTTCCGGCAGCTCGCTCCGGTCGTGGCCGGCGGCCTCCAGCACCTGGTCGGTGGTCCGGAAATGGGTCTTCACCGTGTCCGGCAGGATCTTCGGGCCGTGTTGCTTCACCAGCTCCACCGCCGTCTCGCGAACCTTCTCCGATGCACCCTTGGGCATCGTGATGTCATAGCGCTTCCCCAGCTTCCGCAGGCCGGCAATGAATCGGGCCCGGGCGATGATCGAGGCGCCGGCTACCGCTGGATCCGATTCCGCCTTTGTCTTCTGTTCCAGTTTGATCCCCTTGCCCTTCTGCATCAGCGCCCGTTCGATCCGCTGTTTCGGTCCGAACTGGTCGGCGAGGGCGCGGGGGCATCCGGGCACGGTTTCCAGCAGGTTTTCGATGGCCCGGGCGTGACCCCAGGCGAGGAGCCGGTTCACGTTGCCGATCTTCCGGTACAGCCGGTTGTAGGCGCGGGGGCCGATCTCCACGACCGTGTGCCGGTTGCCGACCACGCCGAGGATCGCCTCCGCCATTTTCTCCGCCTTGGCATCGCTGGTGATGGTTTTGCTGTCCCGGACGCCGATACGGTCGAAGGCCTGCACGATTTTCTCATCCACGTAGACTGCGGCGATGACCAGGGGCCCGAAAAAATCTCCCTTGCCGCTTTCGTCGATCCCCATGTGGGGCTCAAACCGCTCCGGGGTGAGCACGTCTTCATAGCCGACCCGGGCTTCCTTGAGGATTTCCGGTTCCAGAACAAACGTGACCCATTCCTCCGCCTTCTTTCCCTGGACCACAAGTTTGCCGCTGGTGTAAAGGCACAGGCGGAATCCGTCACCGTCCGCGGCCACCGTCGTGTACGGGACATCGGTCGGCTTCAGGTTGGCCTGCCGGACATAAGCCTGCAGAACCCCTTGTTGTTCAGGGGACAGCGGAAATGTAAACGAATGTTTGGCGGCCATGGTCCCCTCCTATAGCATGACAGATGGCAGGCGCTCAACCTCCCGCTGCGGCAAAAAAATTGCCCGCCTACGTGATTCTACGTACCCGATAACGTGAAAACCCTTGGATAATACAGTTGACCGGTTATCAGTTCGGCCTTTATAACTTCGAAGGATCCGGGTATACATCCGGTTTGACGGTATGAAACGATTAGTTGAGACATTCGGAGGGTTTTCTATGACGGCTCGCATCGGCTCGACCCTGTTGCTTCTTCTTGCCCTGTTGGCGTTGCCCTTTGCAACGACCGGCGTCGCCCAGGAAGATGATGAACAGCTTATGACGGAATCGGAACTGGCGCTGAAACTTGTGCAGGTGCTCGGGCTCTCGCCGATGCTGCCGGTGAATCCTTCTCCGGCCGAGGCGTACCAGATCCTGCTCCTGAACGGGGTATCACCCAAGGACGGATGGAATTCCACGAACCTTGTGAACTTCGGCAACCTTGCGCGGATTCTTGTGCAATCCATGGGGGCGGAAGACGACATCGAGGACACCACGAGCGACAAGGCGTACGTCGATTACCTCAAGAGCATCGGCGTCGAATTCGGGACCATTCAGGATGCGATCGACCAGACCTCTCCGATTGCCCAGCCCCTCGCCAACGAAGCGATCAAAGTATCGACCGACCCGCTGAAGAAAGACGCCTTCATCCGCCCGATCGACGAACAGCAGTCCGGCGCCGACCTGCAGGTGTTCCGCAAGGTGATTCCCGCGGTTGAAATCGAGCAGCTTTTCCTGGCGGTTCCGGTGGTAGAGCCCAAGCGCCCGGATGCGCTGACGCCGAACTGATCATACAACACGACGAACAAGAAAGAATGAATCCAACTATTTGTGGTTGAGGGAGGAATTCGAATGAAATCTGTAGGATTGATGCTCATGGGTGTGACGGCGGCGGTCTTTACTGCGTTGCCGCTGCTGGCGGCGGAAGGCGATGGCGACTGGCTCACCGTTCGCAACCGTATCCGTATCGAATACGATGACAACATTTACGAGACCGAGCGGAATAAGCAGGACAGCGTCAAGTTCATCGAAGAACTCGAGCTGCACCTGAACGCTTCGCTCAATCAGACCTACATCAGCCTGCGCTACCGGCCTTCGTTCATCTACTGGTCGGACCGGAACCCGGACGACACGGATCTGCACCACGACCTCGATCTGGTATTGAACCATGAGTTTTCGCCCCGGGCCCGGATTGCGTTGAAGAACACCCTTCGCCTCGCCGAGCTTCCCGAGCTCATCGACCGCGGCACCACGCTTCGCCAGAATGACGACTATCTCTACAACGTGAGCGATGCGAATCTCGAGTATTCACTTCGTCCGAAAACCTTCCTCCGTGTCGGCGGCCGGTACACCCTGCTTGAGTATGATGATGCCGATGTCGCGGCGACGGAAAACTATGACATCGCCGCCGGCGGTGTGACCCTCGGGCAGAAGCTCTCGGGCGACACCATCCTCAATGCGGATTTCCGGGTCGAGCAGACGGATTATGACGGACCCGACCGCGGTTCGGATTCGCTGTATTACGGCCTCGGTCTCGAACAGACCCTCAACCCGGCCTTCGTGGCCACGATTCGGGCCGGTATTCAGGACAAGGAATTCAATGATTCCGCGCTGGGGAGCGAGGATCAGCCGTACTTCGATCTCGTGCTGACCTATCTGCCTTCCCCCGACACCCGGATCTCGCTGGGCACCGGATATTCAATGTTTGAAGCGGATGTCTTTCCGTTTGCCAGCCAGGACCGGTTGCTGTTCTTTGGTAACATCGCCCACGACCTGACCGCCCGTGTGACCCTTTACCTCGCCGGCAGCTATCAGATGAGCGACTACAGCGCCGACCAGGCAGTTGAGAATGACCGGGTCGAGGTGCTTTCCGACGGTTCGGAAGAAGCCTTCCAGGCCAGCACCCGTGCCAGCTACCAGGTGAACAAGAGCAACTGGCTGGAACTCAGTTACCAGTTGATCTCCCTCAACGGCGATCTCCGGGAAGACTTCGACCGTAACCGCGTGTCCGTCGGCTGGCGAGTCGAGCTCTGAGCAGCCCGGGCGTGACGAAAATCCTGATCCTGTCGGACCGGCAAGTGAATCTTGCCGAACCGGCAGGATTCATTTATTTCTGATGGAATCATGACGACAGACGATCAGCAAGAAAGCGGTTTGCATTTTCTCGACTACTGGCGGGTTATTCGCTCCCGGAAGGAAATCGTTCTCGCCGTCATGCTGCTGGTTATGCTGACCGGCATCGCCTACACCTTCATCCTCCCCAAGGTGTACATGGCCTCCACGACCATTTCCGTGAAGGAGGACACCCTCGATGTGGACGTGTTTGACCGGCAGTTCACCTCGGGATTCAATCCGTTCTTCCTCAAGACTCAATACGAAGTCATTCAATCCCGTCCCATCCTCTATCAGGTCATCAACAACCTGAACCTGCAGGAGCGGTGGAGTGCACGCTACGCCGGGGAGGGCCGCGCCCTCGACATGAAGGAAGTCGCCTCGATCCTCGATCGCAGTATCAGCGTAAACCAGTATCGCGACACATCGCTGATCGAGATCCAGGTGTACCGCGAGAACGAGGAAGGCCGACAGGAGGCCGCGATCGTCGCCAATGAAGTGGCCACCGTGTACCGTGATCACCGTCTGTCGCTCAAGCGGCGCGAAATCAAGCGGGCGCTGGAGGCGCTGGAAAACGAACTGCAAAAGCAGCAGGAAAAAGTCCGGGAAGCTGAAGACGACGTGGAGCGGATCCGGAACGAGTTGGGGGTTTCGATACTCAGCCGGGGCCTGAAGGTGGACGATGTCCGGATCCAGCAGATGGAAACCGACCGAATCAGCGCCCGTATCGACATGCTCACCCGCCGGGCCCGGTGGGAACAGATTGAGTCGCTGAAGGGCGAGGAGCTGATGAATGCCTCAGCTTACATGGTGAACGACCCG
>JAUIHQ010000286.1 GCA_030432155.1 bacterium
GTTTTCGATGGAGTTGGCCCGGTCGCAGGTTTCGTCCGGGCTCAGGTCCACGCCGCGAAGAACCTCCATCCGGGCATCGAAATAACAGGTGTCGCAGTTCTGAGTGGTGGCATCAATGAATGACCAGGAGTTGACGTACATCAGGCCGAGGGCGTGAAAGCCGTTGTCCGCCGCGGTCTGGGGAACAAACTTGTAAATCCGTGGCTCGGCGCCGGTGCCGGGCAGGAAAACCAGCAACTTTCCTCGTTGGGCCACATCGGTCCGATAATAGGCCTCATGCTGCTTGTCGAATGAGGGGTCGATGCCGCTGGTGGTTTCGCTGGGCTTGAACGCATAGTAGTTGTACGCGCCGGCGGTCACGGCCGTGCATAGGAAAATCGCCAGGAAGGGTGTGAATCGGCAGGTAATGCGTCGTTGTTTCATTCGCAGGGTCTCCACGGGTGCAATACTGACTGCAGTTTCTCGATAAATATCAGAACGGCTGTGTTTTATCAATCTTTTGCAAAAATGAGTTTTTGTTGAAATCGACCCTGGCCGCTTGCTTAACCCTTGAACCAAGGGTCTACTTTTGATCTATAATCAAAGGTTGCGGGTGAGGGCGGTAAACGCGAGGCGTCTCGCGGTGTATTCCTATTGTTATTCCCTCCTCATCACGACGTTAGGTATTCGATATCATGGCAGCGAAAAAAACGGCGAAACAGTCGCAGAAAAAAAGCCCGGTTGCGGATCCGGCCTGCGAGGTTGCGATCATCGGGATGAGTTGTGTTTTTCCCGAGTCCGGCGACCTTGTCGGGTTCTGGGAGAACATCCTCGGGAAGAAGGATTGTATTTCGGAAGTGCCGTCCGACCGGTGGGACTGGAAGGATTATTACGATCCCGACCGGAATGCCCGGGACAAGATTTACTCCAAGTGGGGCGGGTTCATCGATCCGGTGCTGTTCAACCCGATGAAGTTCAGCATTCCGCCGAACTGCCTCAAGTCCATCGATCCGGTGCAGCTCCTGGCCCTCGAGGTGGCGGCCCGGGCGCTCGATCATGCCGGTTATGCCGGCAGGGATTTCGACCGGGAGCACACGGCCTGCGTCTACGGGTTGGCCGGCGGGATGGGCGATTTCGGACTGCAATACGGCTTCCGTGCATCCCTTCCGATGTTTTTCAAGCACGTTCCCGAAGAGGTGTTGTCGCAGTTGCCGGAATGGACCGAGGATTCCTTCCCGGGTGTATTGCCCAACGTGGTGACCGGCCGTATCGCGAACTGCTTCAATCTCGGCGGCGCAAATTTCACGGTGGATGCCGCCTGCGCCTCGGCCCTGACTGCGGTGTATGTCGGGGTGAAAGAAATCCTGTCCGGCAATGCGAACATGGCCATCGTCGGGGCGGCCGACACGCTGCAGAATCCCCACGGTTTTCTCTGTTTCTCCAAGACCCGGGCCCTGACCCCGACCGGGAAGCCCCGGCCGTTCGATAAGGACGCGGAGGGTATTTCCATCAGCGAAGGTCTCGGCGCGGTCATTCTCAAACGCAAAGACCAGGCTGTCCGGGATGGGGACCGGATTTACGCGGTCATCCGCGGGGTCGGCAGTTCCAGCGACGGCAAAGGCAAGAGCCTGACCGCGCCCCAGACCTCAGGCCAGCGCCGGGCGTTGAACCGGGCCTACGCCATGGCCGATTTTCCCATCAGCACCGTGGAACTGGTCGAAGCCCACGGCACGGGTACCGTACTGGGCGATGGCACCGAGGCGGAGAGTGTGGCCGAGGCGATGGCGGAAGCCGGGGCCGGCGCCAAGAGCGTTGCCGTGGGTTCGGTCAAATCGAACATCGGCCACACCAAGGGCTGCGCAGGCATCGCGGGTCTCATCAAGGCATCCCTGTCCCTTCACTACAAGGTGCTGCCGCCGACCATCAATGTAACCAAACCTGCCGCCGCCGCATTCAACGATCCCGCAAGCCCGGTATACGTCAACACCGAGGCCCGTCCGTGGATCGCAGCCGATCATCCCCGCCGGGCCGGGGTGAACTCGTTCGGATTCGGCGGTACCAATTTCCATACCGTACTCGAAGAATGCCGGGACACCGCCGACAAGTTCGGCTCGGACTGGGCCCTGAAAAACTGGCCCTGCGAATTGTTCGTGTTCGACGGTTCGTCGACGGACCAGTTGCAGGCGCGCCTGACCGATCTGACGGATCGGCTGGCCCGGTCCGGAGCCGCGGTGACGCTCAAGGACCTGGCCCGCCGGGTCTACGACTCCCGGGGCAAGGGGACATTGCGGCTGGCCATTGTCGCCGAGTCGGTCGAGGATCTTGCCGCCAAGGCCGTCGATGCCGCGGCCAAACTCGCCGCCGGCGAGGATTCGATCCGCGACCCCCGGGGGATCTACTTTGCCGGGAAGCCCGGCCGCAAAGGCGGAAAAATCGCCTTCCTGTTCCCGGGCCAGGGTTCGCAGCGGCCCGACATGATGCGGGATCTGGCGGTCCTGTTCGATGAATTGCGTGACGGCCTCGGGGTCGCCGACCGGCTCCTTAAGGAGCGCCTTGGCCGTACCCTGACCAGCTACCTCTATCCCGCGCCTCGCTTCTCGAAGGAAGACGAGGATGCGGCGATGAAAGCCATCACCGTCACCAACATCGCCCAGCCTTCGCTCGGTGTGACCGAACTGGCCATGCACCGGATTCTTGAGCGAGTGGGGGTCAAACCCGACATGACCGCCGGCCATAGCTCCGGGGAATACGCCGCCCTCTGTGCGGCCGGTGTGTTCGACGAGGAAACCCTGTACGAAATCCTCGAGGACCGCGGATCGAGCATCATCAACTCCGCCCGGGGCGACCTCGGTACCATGATGGCGGTCAAGGCCGGCGCGGCGGAAATCGACGCGGCGATCAAGGGCATCAAGGGGGTTTACGTCGCGAATTTCAATTCGCCCTCTCAAACCATCCTGTCCGGTCTCAAGAAGGATCTTGAAAAGGCCTCGGCCGCGCTGGAAACCAAGGGAATCAAGAGCCGGTTCATTCCGGTGAGCTGCGCGTTCCACTCCCCGATCATCGAGCCCGCACGCGATTACCTGGCGGAAAAGCTCAAGCCGATCAAGTACCGCAAGCCCACGGTACCGGTGTATGCCAATGTAACCGCGGAGGTGTACCCCGAAAGCGACAAGGACATCCTTCCGGTGCTGACCGACCACCTGATCGCCAGCGTGCGGTTCGTGGAACAGATCGAGAACATGTACCGGGACGGCGCCCGCATTTTCATCGAAGTCGGCCCGGGCAATGTGCTGACCAACCTGGTGGGCCAGATCCTCGGCGATAAGCCTCATGTTGCGGCGGCCACGGATGTCAAATCGCCCCGGCACGATCTGTTCCAGCTTTTGAATGCGCTCGCTCTATTGGCCTCGGAAGGGGTTCCGGTCTTCCTCGACACCTTGTATGACGGGCGCGATATCCGCGAGCTCGATCCGGAAACCTTTGCCCCGGTGGAAGCCGCTGAGAAGATCACCCCGGTGCATTGGATGGTCGCCCCCGACCGGGCATGGCCGGCCTCGCAGCAGCGGCCCGGTCGACGAAAGATCGATCTCGTGCCGGCGGAGGAAGTCGAAAAGGTCCGGCACGATGCCGAACAGCAGGTTCGGGCGGCGAAGCAGCAGGCGGCCGCCGCTCCGGCCGCCATGCCCTCCATGCCCGATGTCGGGGACCTGTCCGGACACCCGATGGCCGACGTGATGGTCCGGTACCAGAAGGTGATGGCCGACTTCATGAGACAGCAGCGTGATGTCATGGTCGCCTTTTTCGGCGGCTCGCTGCCCGAAGGCGCCGGGGCGCCGGTCATGCCTTCGATCCCCGCGATGCCTCCGCCCGCCGCTGCGAAACCGGCTCCTGCCGCACCGGTGGAACGCCCGGCCGCCGCCCCCGTCGAGTCGCCGGCTGCACCGGCGCCGGCCGTCGCCGGCCGGAAAGAGCGCCTGGTGGCGCTTGTCGCCGAACGTACCGGGTATCCCGAGGAAATGATCGAAGGCGGTCTCAGCCTGGAATCGGACCTCGGCATCGATTCGATCAAGCGGTTGGAAATCCTGATCGCCTTCGCCAAGGATATTCCGGGCGCGCCGGAAGACCTTCCGGAGCAGCTCAATACCGCAAGCACCATCGACGAAGTCCTGGCCACGGTGACGAACGTATGCGGGCCGGAGGACAAGACCCCGGCGCCTCAACCTGCAACGGCTGCGTCAGCTTCACCCGCCGCTGCGCCGGTCCCGCCGCCGGCCCCGACGTCCGCTTCATCCGCGGATCTCAAAGGCAAGCTGCTGGCCCTCGTCGCGGAGCGTACCGGGTATCCCGAGGATATGCTGGATCTGAACCTCAGCATCGAGTCGGATCTGGGCATCGATTCGATCAAGCGGCTGGAAATCCTGATCGCCTTCACCAAAGAAATCCCCGGTGCGCCTGACGATCTTCCGGAAAAACTCAATACATCGGGAACCCTCGCGGATGTTCTCGAAGCGGTGAAGCCGTACGCTGGAAGCACACCAGCCTCCGCACCGGCGCCCGCTGCCCCTGCACCGAAATCGGCTGAGCCGGCCCCTGCCGCTGCGCCACCCGCCCCGCCCGGTGACCTGAAGCAGGCCCTTCTGGCCCTCGTCGCGGAACGCACAGGGTATCCCGAGGACATGCTGGATCTGAACCTCAGCATCGAGTCGGACCTGGGTATCGATTCGATCAAGCGGCTGGAAATTCTGATTGCGTTCGTCAAAGGTATCCCCGGTGCGCCTGAGGATTTGCCCGAGCAGCTCAACACCTCT
>JAUIHQ010000287.1 GCA_030432155.1 bacterium
GATATGCCATCCTGTTGATGCGCGGGATTGCCGTTCATCAGCGGCATCGACAGGACCATCGCGAGGAGACCAAGAATACCGCTGACGATGGCTTTATTGCGGAATGATGTAAACTCCTTCGCCTGCTTGTCATCCCGCTGAGCCTGCTCATCGTGATCCGCCTGATCAGACGGATGAATCGCCGCTTCATATCCGGTCCTGGTAATAGCCTGGCTGACCATATCGGGGGTCGTGGTGACTGGGTCGTAGGTCACCTCGGCTGATTTCAGCATGAGATTGACGGAAGCCTTGATGACGCCCGGTTCCTGATCAAGTGCTCGTTGTATACGGGTTTGACAGGCAGCGCATGTCATCCCGCCCACGTCGAAACTCACCATAAGTGGAGAAACGGTTTCAGGCCGTCTGTCCGGGTTTATGTCTAGAGGCTGTACGTGCCGCCTTTTGGGTTGTGTCATGGTGCTGTTCATGAGATTCTCCTTCTGAGTGCTTGTGTTATCCCGAGCCGGAGCGAAGGATCTGCGGTTTCTGGAATCTGCCGTTTTCTCCCGGATCCTTCGAAAATTTTTGATGATAATTCCGGCTCAGGCTGACGAATTTTGTTTCTTACATGGGGTTTTGCGTTCGTTCTGCCTGCTTGTGTGTGCGTACTGTGGCCGGAGCCCAAAAAAAGTACCAATTGATCCAGGCAATCGCGGTCACGCCGCCAAGGATGACGCTCCAGTCCATGATGCTCATACCGCCTCCTTTCTGAGTTGAGCTTTATAGCCCGCCTCTTCTACCGCCTGGATAATTTGTTCGGGAGTGATGCGCCGGGGATCATAGCCAAACATGGCTTCCCCGATACTGACCTGGTCCGTCTTGACGCCGTCGAGCTTAGCAAGCAGTGTGGTGATGCTTTGCACGCAGTGTCCGCAGCTCATCCCTTGGATTGCAAGTGTCAGATCTTCCATTGAGAACCTCCATCTGTTGAAAGTTGATGCAGCATGGGGCGTTTATTCCGATGTGAACGCCCTTGTTGCTTATGGAGACGGAGCCGGACCTGGTTTCTTACAGTAGGCCTGTGTTGGCAGACCTGCAGGACTAATAAGGGGGAAAAGGAAAGGGCGCTGAGACGGAAAGGTCAGAGGAGGGGAGAGTAGCGATTATTCACACGTACAATTCAGACACCCATGCTTGCTGCAAATGCCACATGCCTGTTCCAGAGATTGTCGTAAAGCCTTGCGTGCGCGATGCAGACGGACGGTGAGGTTATTCGGGGTGATATGCAAATCCGTGGAGACGGATTGCACGGATTCTCCGGACAAATCCACGCGGCGGATGAGTTCGGCATATTCCGGCTTCATGGTCAGGACCAGTCGATCGAGGCAGGCGCAGATCGTCGGTTGGAGTTCATCCAGGGAAGGGACGTGGTCTGTTCCATGAGCGGCCGTCTCGTCCAAAAATGTCTGCAGCCGTTTGGAGTCGGTTTCCTTGCTCCGGTAATAATCAATCAAGGCATGACGCAGAATCTGGTAGAACCATGGAATGACGCGATCTATCTGTTTGAGACTATGATGATGAGACAGCGCCTTAATAAAGCACTGTTGAAGGAGGTCTTCGGCAACGGCGGCATTCCCGAGCCGTCGGATGAGAAAGGCATGAAACGCCTGGCGATGGTCGATTAATGGACCCATCACCGCATCCACGATAGAAGAAGGTGTGGGATCATTTCGGCTATTCACTTCTGTGTCTGGTTTCATCTGATTTTCCAGGGCTGATCATCCGTAACTGGCGAAGCAAACATATCATGCCGTGTCGACCTTCTGAAAGAGGCGCTGGTGAAATTCACCCGCTGGATCGGGAGTTGAGCCTGCTTATAATTTAGGCATGCGGTATTGCCTTTTGGCGATGGCTTCAAAAATGGCTCCCGGGGGAATGTGTTCATTGCTGTGCATGACGAGATCATAGAATTCCTCGGGCAGGACCCGCATGACGGTCATTAACCCTTTGATGCCTTCATGCCATTTTCTTCGCATTCCGCGGGTTTCACGCCTGCCGTTGATTTTCTGCATGGCCTCCTCGCCCATTTCCTGACTTTGCATTTTCTGCGGGTAGCCGGGCACGCCGAACGCCGGATTCGCGAAGGCGGGATCAGCCGGAGGACGGTTGGGCAGAGCATTTAGATATTTGGACACGTTTTCTTCCTCGCGCATACGCGGACCCACCTGCCGCACCATATGGTTCATCATGTGGTGCACCATGTGGCAATGAAAGGTCCAATCGCCGGGATTGAAGGCAATGAATTCGAAATCCTGAGCCATCGCCACTCCCACCAATGTCGTATTTCGTGGAATCCAGGCACTGGACGGAATACGACCCCCTTCCGTACCTGTCAACCAAAAGGTATGCCCATGGATATGAATCGGGTGATGCTGCATCGGGCTGAAATCGATCAATCGAATGCGGACTCGTTCTCCATGCTTGCACACCAGGGGAGTGGTATAGGGGCCGCTACGCCCATTAATGGTATGCCAGTTCCAGTCCATGCCCATGGAATCCGGCGTCGAGGCATTGGGCGGGATGAAGAAGTTCTGAAAAATAAGTCCGAAATCCCGGTCAACGGGCGGATCATATGCCACGTGAGGATGAATAATAAAAAATCCGACCATGCCGAACGCTTCCTGCATGGCCACATGGCTGTGATAAAAAAATGTTCCCGTCTGATGCAGGTCGTATTCATACACATAGGTACCGCCTGGTGGAATCAAATGTTGGGTGACACCCGGGACCCCGTCAAATTCCACTGGAAGTTCCAGTCCGTGCCAATGTACCGACGTCGGTTCCGGTAGTTCGTTATGAACAATGATTCGGACTCTATCCCCTTGGACGGCCTCCATGGTCGGACCGGGCATACTGTCGTTATACCCCCAGACGTTCATATACTTTCCGGGAAGAAATTCCTGTTTGACCGGTGTACAACGCAATGCAAATTCTTTCACGCCATT
The DNA here is from genome assembly GCA_030432155.1 of bacterium. Classification (GTDB taxonomy): domain Bacteria; phylum Verrucomicrobiota; class Kiritimatiellia; order CAIVKH01; family CAIVKH01; genus JAUIHQ01. The sequence goes on from JAUIHQ010000287.1 coordinate 2,985, forward strand.
GACCATCTTCCAGGACAATTTTTCCAGATCCGGAGCGACAAAAGGGACAGGTTCCCGGCCCGAAGGCCGAAAACCGGGGACGAGTTTACCTAGATACTCATCGGAATCCGGAGGTCCGCCGAAGCTGGGATGATAGCGTGAATACCGAGAAAAATTGGAATTGGGATTATTCGAGGATTTTTCTGCATCCTGGGGTGGATGGTCCGATGATTCCGATGCCTGTGTTTGTTCGCTACGACTCGCTCGGGTCGAGAGAGAACCAGCCGCGGCGGCCGCACCGGTGAGTAAAACCTGCCGTCGTGTTATACCCTCATTCATCCTCTACCCTCCATCTGCCATAACTTTCATATCTGGCAAAAATTAAACTTGCCGGGCATCCTTCTATCGAGGTTTAGGATTCGCATCGATATGGCCTGGCGGCGTCACACCCTGCGGAGCCTGGAGGCCATCAACGAGTAAAAGTCCTTCAATGGCCACTCTGGCGGTTCGCCAGGCAATTAATTGATCAATGTATTCCAGTCGGAACATGAAGAAATCCCGTTGCGCTTCCAAGACCGCCGGCCAGGCTTCGCGGTCCGCTTGATAGCTGAGTAATTGGGTGCGATACCGCGCCTCCGATTCCGGGAGGATTTCATCCCGATACCCGATGATGTGTTGGAGGGCTGTCAGATAGCGCTGAAATTGTTCGGCCAGGCTTCGACGAAGCCGGAGTTCGATGAGGGTGACTTGGGACTCCTGCCGACGGAGGTCGGCCCGGGCCTGCTGAATCGTGCCTTGATTCCAGTCGAAGATCGGAACTTCAATAAAGGCCATCACGCCATAGACGGTCTGGGTTTCCACATAGTTTCGCCCGGCTGAACCCCGAATCTTGATATTCGGTATGGGTTCCATTTTTTCCCGTTGGACCATGATTTGATCCGATCGCACATTGGCCCGGGCCAAACCCAACTCTGGACTCTCCTGGATCAATCGCCGAAGCGATGCATCAAATGTCAGGGGGGGCAACTCTTCTGCCAATTTACCTGGGACCGGTTCGGAGGGAAGCGACGTTCCCACAAGAGCGAGCAGTCGTTCCCGTTCCAACTGCAGATCGTTGTTGGCCATCATCAGACTCAACTGCTGCCGTTGAACTTGGACCCTGGCTCGATGGATATCAGCTTTATTGGCTTGGCCGACATTTAATCGTTCTTGCATGGTGACCAATTCATCCTGCCAGCTTTTCAGAAGTTCCTTGTGAATCGCCACGCGTTCCTGAGATCCCAGAAGGCGATAATATTGAATGACAATCGCATTTATTACCCGGTACTCCTGGGCAAGGGCCTGATATTCCGAGGCGGACGCGCGCGCCAAATATTTTTGCCGGCTCAATTCCAATTTTCCCGCCGTGACGAATTCCTGCTGAATGAATCCCCCTTGAAACTCGCCAATGGTTTTTCTTACATTGACTTGCTCACCTATATACCCGCCGATAGGATTTGGATAAAGGCCCGCCTGAAGAGCTTTGGCCCGCTCAACTTCAACCAACGACCAGGCTTGGACCAATGTAGGATTATGTTTCCGTGCGAGTTCCTTCAGATGTGAAAGAGAAAGCTGTCCGACCTCTGAGAGAGAGTCACCCCCGTGTGTGGTCACCTCAGGAACCATGTTGTTCTGTTGCTTTTCCTTCCGGAGATCCGGAAAGGGAGAAGGAATGCCCGCCTGAGGGGAAAGAGCAGGTTCGGGCAGTTCATCCATTTCATTATCGTAGAAGGGGATTGAACAGCCTGATAAACCCATGACTATGCAGAGGATCAAAG
>JAUIHQ010000288.1 GCA_030432155.1 bacterium
CGCGGCGTAGGGGCGGAATTTGTGAACGAGGTTCGACCCGTGCACGAAAATGTCGAAGGCGCGGGCGTCGTAGTTGGCCTCGCCGAAGAGCAACTGAAGTTTGTAACCCTGTCCCGGGGTGAGTCCGGACAGGGTGACCTCGACGTTGCGGAGATTCGGGTCGGTGTTGCCTGCGTCAGCCCAGCGGATGGAGCGGAAGACCGTGGCGAGCGTGACATCATCCGTGCTGCTGCCGAAATCCGGTGAAATCCAGTTCGGAATATCGTTGGGCGCGCTGACGGAAATACCGGATGCGGTGTCGGCGGTGAAGGTCGCATCGCCCGCGATTCCGGCCGCGCCCGCGCTGCTGACATTGAAGGTCCGCACAAAATTGCCGGAGAGATCGAGCCCGCGCGCGGGACCGTACCCCAGGATACGCTCGATGTGGTTCGTGGGCGGGATGCTTGCGTTGTTGGTGGGACTGGAGCCGTTTAATTGTTCCGTGGCATCGTTAAATCCGTCGCTATCGGAATCGATGTGCAGCGGATTGGTGCCGAGGAAGTACTCGGCGACGTTCCCGAGCGTATCGCGATCGGGGTCGTCATCGCCAGTAGCGTCCTCGAACGCGCCGATATCGGGCGCGGTGCCAACGGTGCGGGCGAAGCCGCGCTGGTCCGTCGCAATGTCCGGCACGGGTGTGCCCGTGTTGAGCGCGAGGCTGGCGGGGGTCAGCGCCATGGTCCTCGTCGGTCCGCCATTCGATGCCAGAGCCATCACACCCGCATTCGCTACGCCCACAATGTTGCCATGGGTGCCGTTCACGAGTCCGGCCGTACCGACGCTGCCGATCAGATTGTTCGCGCTCGAGGCCTCCACCGCCTTGCCGGCGAAATTCACCTCGGAAGAACTGCCCAGATTCACATTGTGGGCAACGATGGAGTTGGTGATATATACACGCGTCAATCCGATGTTCCTGTTCAGGATGCCCGCCGAGTAGCTTGAAAGACCGACGCGATTGCTGACGACCGTGCAGTTGACAAGGGATAGCACGGAGTTGTTGTAGATGGCGGAGCCGTACGTGCCTGAGTTGTCGGTGATCGTGCTGTTCACGACCCTTGCATCACCTTCAAAAATAAACAGCGCGCTGCCGTCTCCCGTGGTGGTGTTGCCGGTCAGCAGACAGCGGTTCAGACGCAGCCTGCCGCTGCTGTAGATCGCTGCACCCGCGGCCCGGCCGCGCGTGATCGTCAGGTTCTCGAGGGTAGCGGAAACAAAGGGGTTTATCGTGAAGGGTCGGTACATGTCTCCGCCGTCGATGGTGACGCCGGCGGGTCCCGACAGCCCGGAGATCGTCATGCTGTTCGTCAGCACCAGACCGTTCGTCAACATGATCGTCTGTCCGGCCAGGCCGGACGCAAAGGTCACGGTCTGGGTATCCGTGAATGTTGCCGCGAAATTGACCGCCTCGCGCAGGCTGGTGCCCGCGCCCGTTCCCGGATCGGCCGTGCCGTCATCCTCGTCCGCGGTCGTCGTGACCTCCAGCCCCACCCGGGTGACGGTGAGGGTGAACGCCTGATCCGCGGCTTGCGGATTGCTGTTCGTGTCCACATTCGCCGCGTTGACCGTGATCGGATAAATTCCCTCGGTACCCAGGGTGGGTGTGCCGCTGAGAATTCCGTTCGTGCTCAGCGTCACCCCGGCCGGAAGCGCGCCCGTGACCGAAAACGTCGAAAGCGGATTGCCGTCCGAGATGAACGTGAACGAGTTGAAGATGCCGCTGAAGAAGGTGGTGCTGTTCGGGCTCGAAATCGTCGGGGGCGAAGGCGGGTATTCGTAGGCCCCGATGTCCGGCGCCTGGAAAATCGGCTGTCCGCGCTGGTCGGTCGTGATGCCGCCGACCGCCACGCCCGCGTTGATGGCCGGGCTGCCGGCCAGCAGGGCCATGGTCTTCGTCGGGCCGCCGTTGTCGGCCAGCGGACCGAGCCGCGCATCACCGCCGATGACGTTGTTCTGGCTGGCGCCATTCAGGGTCGCCAGCACATCGGGGAAGCTGATTGTGGCCCTGTTGCTCGACACAATCGTGTTCACGAGCGTGGCGGAACCTGAATTAAACGAGTAGAGACCACCAGCCTGCGGCGCGTGATTATCCGACACCGTGCAGTTGTTCAGAGTCGTCTGGCTAGTATAAATGTAAATGGCCCCGCCTTGATCGTAGGACCGGTTGCCTGCGATCGTGCAGTTGTTCAGATGGACCGGGCCGAAGCGGTTGTAGAGGGCGCCGCCGAAATACGCCTCGTTGCCCGTCAACGTGCAGCGGTTCAGCGTCAATGTACAATTATCAACGTTCAGGATGGCGCCGCCCCAGTTGTTGGTCGGCACGTCACCGCCCGTCAGAGTCAGGTCATTGATCGTCAGCGAATGAGACCACGTGTTGTTTACATCGCAAAGAAACAAGCGGAATTTATTTGTGGTACCCGCGCGAGCGATGGTGACACCCGGGCCGTTGGTCAGCCCCTGGATCGTCAGGTTAACCGGATGCGTATTGTTCTGGAGCGCCAATGCTGACATCCCATAGGAACCGCCGATCTGCTGTAATGCGATCGTGGTACCCGCGAGGGCCGGGTCAAAGACGATCGTGTTTGCGCCGCCCGCATTCACCGCCGCATTGAACGCATCGCGCAGCGTCACCGTTGACCCCAGCCCCCCGATGGTGATGGCGGGATTGAACCCAGCCGGATCGTTCGTGCTGTTCACCATAATCGTTGCCGCAACTGCATTATGAGGCATGACGAGCAGAATAAAAGAAGTCAACGCCGTAGCGAATATCGCCGGCAGTTTGCGTAATGTGATCGATAACATTTCAACAACTCTGGAAATCATAGACACCCCCCTCATTTAACGATCCTTTTGACGGAACCATCAAACGCCTTGAAATGATTTGACCACTAGATGATATGCGGGTCCGTTGCAACGTCAAGTATGACGAATTGCGACCGGCACCCTAACGTTTCCCTAACACAATTTAAAGTCCCCGGGCCGAAGGGGCCGTACCTTAAAATGAATATAGCAACAGAAAGGATGCAGCAACTCTGGTTTCATGTTCCCCATCCGTGAAATCCGTGACGGTATGCGTTTTGTATCGGTTGTTGAAAACGCTCTGTGCTGGCATCGTCACGGAGGCAAGCGGGTAAACATGGTGTGCCCCGGTTGTTGGCGTGCGTGAGACGTGGTTCCTTCTGTATTTTTTTATCATGAAACGAGTCCATCATCCCGGCTCGCGTGCCGCTCGCCCTCCCGGGAGCAGGGTGGCAATTGGGTTGATTGGCGATTGGGTGATTGGGGTGGGGAGTATGTACGGTGTGGTGATGACCCTGACCCACCCCGCCCTTCGGGCACCCCTCCGGGGAGGGGATTTTCTGTCGATTCCAGCTTCGTCGTTGTTCACGCCATCCGGCCCACGAATGTCGCGAATCGGCACGAATCCTGACGCGGTGCCTCATCCATCGTCCAAACACGATCTGCGGCGGTGAAGGGACTCACCGCCCTACCGGTTTCGTCATCAAGGTAGGGCGGGCGGTCCCTCGCCCGCCGGAAGGACTCGGGTCACGCCGACGGATTGAGATCGCGTTGAAACGTTGCCAGGTTGGATACGGTGGCCACCACGATCAGCGCATCTTCCTTGTCCAGGATGGTATCCGGATCGGGGGTGAGGTTGATGCTTTCCGGATCGTTGAGGTTCTCGCCGGACAGAATCGCGATGACATTGACTTCATGCTTCTTCCGCAGATTGAGCTGGCGGAGCGTTTTCCCGGCCCACTCCTCGCGGCAGGCAAGTCGGGACATGGCGAGATTGCCGTTCAGGAGCAACCGGTCCATGGTACCGGGAGCTAGCAGTTCGCCCGCCATACGAAGGCCGACATCCACGTCGGGGATGATGGATCGGTAGGCGCCAACCGCCTTGATCGCTTCGCCTTCTTCATCGGTGGTGACCTGAACATAAATCCGGTCCTGGCCCTTCTTGTGCAGATAATGGGTGATCAGAACCACGCTGTGAAAGTAGTTGGGCATCGCCACCACGACCGAACGGCATTCGGCGATGTCGAGTTCTTCCAGAATTTCCTCATCCTGGGCGTTGGCACAGACGGCCTGCGATACCAGGTCGCTGATTTTCTGGACCCGGTTGCTGTTGCGGTCGACAACGATGACCCGGCCGCCGGCTTTCTCCAGCTCCATGGCCAGGGTTTCGCCGAATGTGCTCAGTCCGAGAATCGCGTATTCATGTTTCATGGCATGGCCTCATCCGATCATGATGTTTTCTTCGGGCAGGGTATAGGGAAGGGATTTGCGTCGGCCGATGAAGGAATCGGCAATGATCAAGGGTCCAAGGCGACCGACAAACATGCAGCCGATAATGACCAGTTTGCCGGCCTCGCTCAGTCCCGCGGTAATGCCGGTGCTCAGGCCCACGGTGCACAGGGCTGAGACAACCTCGAACGTATGTTCGAGGAACATGCCCCTGATTTCCTGGTGCGGAATACCGGCCACCTCGGTCAGTTCGAGTAGTAGAACGCCGGCGATGATGCAGAACGCCATACTCAAGGTCGTGGTCAGGGCCTTGGCGGTCAGCTCACCGGGAATGCTCCTGTTTCCGAGTTCGGATTCCGGCCGGTTCCGGATCCGGGACCGCATCATGGCCAGCAATACGGTGAAGGTCGTGGTCTTGACCCCGCCGCCCGCCGAACCGGGCGAGGCGGCGACGAACATCAACAGAATCAGGAACGTCAGTGAAACATTG
>JAUIHQ010000289.1 GCA_030432155.1 bacterium
GTCGGATCTGTATCCGCCCTACGCCTACGCACTCAGCCTGATCCGGGTCGCCGAAGGGGCCTGGATGGACGGCCTTCTTGAGCTTACCCGCTTGTCGACGCTTCATTACACGGATCAACGCTGGATGCCCCTCGCCCTGTACCGCAGCGCGCGTATCTATTGGAAGCAGAAGAATCGCGAGGCGGTCGACAGCATTCAACAGCAGATGAAGCTGGCCTACCCGGATCATCCGGTGACCGAAAGGACCCTCCGCATTCCTGATGACTTTCCCTATCCCGATGTGAAGAATCCCGGCTTTGAACAGCCGGGCGACGGATCTCCGACCGCCCTCCCCGCGCCCTGGCAGGAAAACGGGGCTGCACCGCCCGGCGCCGTTCGCGTGATCGCCGCGCCCGATGTGGACAACGGCCGGGCGCCCGATGGCGACGCCGTTCTTGCCGTCACCGTCTCACCGATCCGTCCGCCCGTGGAAATTACCCAAACCCTGGACGGCTTTCAGCCCGGGCAGCAATACTTCGTGGTCCTGCATGAAAATGCATCCGCACGACAGGGCGTGGATGCATCGGGCCCGTTCCTTGAAGTCAGGGTGGATGACCGGGTCATTCTCCCCAATCATCTCGTCAAACCGGTTCAGGGACCCGGCCGGCATGCGATCCCGTTCCGTCGCATCACATCCGAATCGTTTGTCAGCCTTTCAAACCGGCACACCCTTGTCCTGAGCGTCCAGCCCGGCATCGGCGCCAACGACCGTCCGAGAACCGTATACCTTGACCAGATCCAGGTCCGGGACTGGGAAGTATACCGGGAGCAATGATTGCGATGATTCCAAACAAAGGAGATGACACCATGCGTGCAATGCGAATCAAGATGGCAGGTTTCTTCCTCGCCGTAATGACACTGATCCCGCCGGGGGCGGCCCTCGCGCAGGACGAACCCTCATTCGCCCCCGAGGTCGCGCCGCGGGAGGAGACCGTCACCCTGCTGTCGCTGATCAAGGCCGGCGGTATCACCATGATCCCCCTCGGCCTGTTTTCCCTCGCGGTCGTCGCCCTGACCATCCGGAGCTTTCTTGTGATCAAGGAGGAAAAACTGATCCCCGAGGATTCGGTCCGCGACATCATCCGGAAGCTGGCCCAGCGCGATGTGGTGGCCGCGCGCGCGCAATGCGAGGAGGGTTCCTCCCTGATCACCTCCATCGTGGGGGCGGGGCTCGACCGCGTCACCGATGAAACCATCGACATCGAGGTGATCAAGGAAGCAATCGATGAATCCTCCACCAAACAGATGCTCACCTACATGGCGCCGGTGAGTTATCTTTCGATTATCGGGGCGATATCCCCCATGCTCGGCCTGCTGGGAACGGTCAGCGGCATGATCAAGGCCTTCCAGAACATTGCCGCCGGAGGCATGGGTAAAGCGGAGCTTCTCGCCGCCAACATCGGCGAGGCGCTGGTCACGACCGCCACCGGCCTGATCATCGCGATTCCCGCCATGTTGTTCTACTTCTTCTTCAAGAATCGTTTCATGCGGATCCTCGCCGCCGCAGGCGAGGTTTCCGGCGCGATGCTGGATGCCCTTCGCACCGGCGCCCTGCCCCTCCGATACCGCAACCCGGAACCGGGAACCGCCGGAGGAGACAACCCGTCGTGAGCAAACCTCGCTTCGTCATCGAAGAAGAAGAGGTCCAGATGGCGCCGATGATCGACATGGTGTTTCTGCTCCTTATCTTCTTCATCGTCGCCTCGCACTTCAACCAGTTGGAGCGGGTGGAGATCGACGTCCCGGTGGCGAGCAACGCCACCGTGCCGCGCGAGTCCAGCGGCCGCCGGACCATCACCATCACCGAAGACGAAACCATCTACCTCGGCATCACGCCGCACGAGCTGGAGGACATCGGCCCGATCGTGGAAAAAGAACGACAGAAGGTTCCGGGATTGAAGATCTTTTTACGGGCCGACCGGCGCATCAAGCACGGCCGGGTCAAGGATGTCATGAAGGCCTGCGCCGAAGCCGGCGCCGCCGAAATCATTTTCTCGACCTACGAGGAGGAACCGTAATCCGGCCATGCAAACCGTGATCCGCAACATGATGGACGAGAAGCTGGAGCTGCAGATCGCTCCGCTGATCGACGTGGTGTTTCTCCTGCTGATCTACTTCATGGTCACCTCCACCCTCAAACAACCGGAAGCGGATCTCGGCATCACCCTTCCCGGCATGCTCACCCAGTCGACGACCGTGAACATGCCCGACGAACAGATCATCGATGTGCTGGCCGATGGACGGATCATTTTGAACGGCATGGACTACGGAAACGGCGGCTCGCATCATCTCCCCGAGCTGGAAGCCACGCTGATCCGGTACCGGCAGGCCTCGGCGGCCGCCAACAACAAGGCTTTGATTACGATCCAGGGGGAGCGGGAGGCCGCGCAGGAGAGGGTGATCGATGTCATGAACGCCTGCGCCGGCGCCGGCATCAAGCATGTCACCTTCGGCTTGGGGGATTCATGACATGACCGCCAGGCTTACCCGAAAGAAAGTACTGCGATGGACAAGGAACGCCGTCCTCATCAGCGTGGCCGTACATGTTCTTTTCGCCGTCGGGGCGGCGTTCGTGATCGCCCTGCGAACTACTCACAAGCCGGAAGCGGTTTTCCAGGGCGACCCCCCGCCCCGCCCCCGCCTGCCCCCCCGGAAGCTGGAGATGAAGGTCAAGGTCAAGGACCTTCAGAAACGCAGCGCCCGCCCCAAGGTCCAGCCGAGGCTGGCCGCGCCGGTTCCGTCGGACATCGCACTGCCCGAAATCAAGAACATCCCGAAAGAGAACAAGAAAATTCAGCGGAATGTTGCAACCCTGGGTGTATCGGGATTCGGCCAGGGCATCGGCGGCGGCTTCGGTACCGGCATGGGCGGCGGAATCAGCTTCTTCGGATTGAAGGGCGTTGGGCAGCGCCACCTGTTTGTCGTGGATCTGTCGGGATCGATGTCGCCGCAGCAATTGAAGATCCTCAAGGATGAATTGATCGACTCGCTCGAGCAGCTACAGCCGGGGATGGAATACCAGGTGATCTGTTTCGCCGGGCCGGTTTGGTTTCTCGGGGATACGGTGGAGAAAAAACCCGAGATCCATGGCGACCGCACGGCAGTGATCCGCACAAAGGACGGCGATGTCTATCGCTGGTTGGTTCGCGGCATGACCGACATCGAACTCCTCGGGAACCGGAAGCGGTTGCCCGTGCAGGCGTGGCGGCCGGCCACCCGGGCAAACCTTGAGGAAAGCATCGATGCCGTCAAGGACTGGTCGGTGAAGAACAAGGTGCTGGGAACGACATGGATTCTTCCTCTTCGTACCGCCCTCGACATGAAGCCCAGCGCCGATGTCATCTACTTCATGACCGACGGGGCAGCGGCCAACATGCCCGAATCGGTGGCGGAGATCACCCAGCTCAACCGGGACCGCGGCATTGTGATCAACGCCATTGCCATGGTATCGGAAGAAGCCGGGCAAACCTGGTTGAAGAACCTGGCCGAGCAAAACGGAGGCTCCTATACCTTTGCCAAATAATACCGCCACGGAAGTTGCAAAATTCCGAGACCGCGCATGTGAATCCTGCAAGTTCCCTTGACACCGCACGACGCATGGTGCGTTGTGGCATCATGGACGCAAGAACCATGCGACACGGCTCCGAAGTCATCCTGCGGTTCGCCGCTATCCTGGCAGCGCTGCTGCTGACGTCCTTGGCCCGGGGGCAAGACATGAAACAACCGAATATCCTCTTCTTCTTTACCGACGATCAGCGGTTCGACACCATCGCCGCGCTCGGTAATCCCGATATCATCACACCGAACCTGGATGCCCTGAGCGAACGGGCCTCGGTCTTCACCCAGGCGCATATCCCGGTCGGTACCGATCCCGCGGTATGCATGCCCAGCCGGGCCATGCTGATGACCGGACGATCCCTTTTCCACATTCATGACGAAGGCCGCACCATTCCCCGGCATCACGTCACCATGGGCGAAGCTCTCCGAACCGCCGGCTACCGGACATTCGGCACCGGGAAATGGCACAACGGAACGGAATCCTATGCCCGGAGCTTCACCGACGGGGCCGAGATCTTTTTCGGCGGGATGACCGACCACTGGAATGTTCCCGCCTGCAACTTCGATCCGACCGGCGTCTATGACAAAGCCGAACCCATCACCCCGGATCCGATGAAGAGCAATTGGACGCATACGCGACTGGCCGATCACATCCGCCCCGGCTACCACTCCACCCGGATGGTGGCCGATGCGGCCATCCGCTTTCTTGAGGAACGGGATGCCGGGCAACCCTTCTTCGCCTACCTGTCGTTTCTCGCCCCTCACGACCCCCGCACGATGCCCGACACGTATCGCAAGATGTACAACCCGGACACACTCACCCTCCCGCCGAACCTGATGCCCGAACATCCGTTTGATACCGGCGCGATCCGTATCCGCGACGAGCTCCTCGCCGGCTTTCCGCGAACCGAGAAGGAAATTCGCCGTCATCTCGCGGAGTACTACGCAATGATCACCCACCTCGACGATGAGATCGGCCGCGTCCTCAAGGCGCTGGAAGCATCCGGCGAGCTCGACAATACCATCATCGTATTCGCCGGCGATAACGGCCTCGCGGTGGGCCAGCACGGTTTGATGGGCAAACAGAACTGCTACGAACACAGCATCCGGGTGCCGCTGATGTTTGCCGGTCCCGGGATACCC
>JAUIHQ010000290.1 GCA_030432155.1 bacterium
GGGTTGGGACAGTTCCGGTTGGACTCGCTACTATAATTATACCGCGGAACTCTACGTATGCCGCATGACCGGCGAGGAGCCGCGTGAAGGGATGATCCGGGACGGGTGGAAGGAATTTCATCACAGCGCATGGGGGTATGATGACCGCATGTGGTCGCTGCTCTGCTGGCCCGAACCATCCGGGAAGACGCGGCCGACACCGGTGCTGTCCGGGTGGACCCGGCCGTCCTGTGCTGCGGTGATCGATCACGCCCCCACCCGATCACGCCTGATGTTGTGCGCGGATCGGACGTCGGAATCGCTTCAGGGAATCGGCCGATACCAATGCAACCCCAATCACGTCCTGTATGAAGTCGGCGGGCGGGCCATCTTCGGCGACGGCGGCAAAGACGGTGCGACGCCGCTGCTGCCGGGGGCGGAGGAGGAACTGTCCGCCTGGATGCCCGAGGAAACCGCGAAGGCGATTCTGGACGTATACGGAACGTTTGATCGCTACCTCTCCGGGATCGACACCGGGCTCCCCGGTATGGCCAACACGGTACTGGTCAACGGGAACCGTACCTGGTTTCCGATGAAGCCGGCCAGTGGTCGCTGCATCTACGAAAACCGCACGGATGACCGGCATGTGATCGGGTTTGACTCCCTCCCCCTTTATTGCCCGGATGCGGGCCTGACGAAGGCACGACGCTTCATTGCGATGCGGCAGGACGGAGTTGCCTGGATTGTGGATGATTACCGATCCGAGAAACCCGACACACGGTATGAATGGCAACTTTTTCTTCCGCCGGATACGCGGGTGAACGGCTCCGTCGCGCACGTTCGTCAGGCCGATCAGGAGATTTCGATGGCATGGCCCGGAACCCCGGCGCTACTGCATGAACACCCCGGCTTCCCGAAGCCGATCGATACCTCCGCCTGGCCGAACATCGGCAGCCGGCGCCTTACATTTTCGTTCCACGGAACGAGGATGACCAGCGCGATGATTCTCCTGCCGCGGCATGAGGAGAGCGTTTCCGTCGAACCGGATGGTGCAGACGGCTGGTATGCGAGGTGGCCCGGCGGTGAAGACCGAATGGTCATGCCGTCCGCAAACGCGATGCAGCCGGTTCCTGTCACATGCCCGCCCACCATGGATGGGGACGAGCCGGCCTGGGAGGAGCCGCCCTATTCAACGTCATACCCGACATCTGTTTTGCTGGATATCCTTTACCAGGATCCTCTGCCGCCATGGCGAAATGTCGCCATGGCACTGTCGGCCCTGGAATCAAGAGGCCATTCCGAGGCCGGTTCCATTGCCCTGATGCTGCTGCGGAAGCCGGACGTGATCTATCATATCCGTTCCATCGCCTGCCGGGTTCTCTCGCGGGCGGGGTCTGCGGATGCCTTGCCGGATCTGGAACGCTTCCGCATGTGTCCGGAGCCAAACATCGCGGTGCGAGCCGAGACAGCCTGGAACGCCATACACCGAAACGAGGTGATCGCATGACCCAATCCGTCCACGTCGCAACCGGGCAGCATGTAGGCCAACCCGGCGCATGGGAACGGAACACGCAAACCGCGATCGAGCTGGCCTCCGCTGCGGCGCGGATGAGCGCGGAGCTGATCCTGTTGCCGGAGATGACGATCAGCGGCTTCGAGGTTGAAGCCGCGCTGTCCGATCTGGCCCTGCCCCATGACCACGCCGTGCTGGATCAGCTATGCGAGGCCTCCGCCGACCTGAAGATCGCCATCGCGGCGGGTTGGGTGGAGTCGCGTGACGCATCGCTCGCGGTCATCCATGGGGTGTTCCATCCGGACCGGACGATCTCCCGGCAGTGCAAGAACAGCGGCACCGGACTGGAAACCGACGGCTTTCACACCCAATCCACACGGGTCGTGATTACCGTCGGCCCCATGCGGCTCGGTCTAATCATTTGCGCGGATAGCTGCAGCGACAATCTGTGGAAGCAATTGCGAGGCCGGGTCAACATCATCGGGTTTCCCTCCGCCGGATCCGGCCAATGGATCCAATCCCGCGATCTGCCCAACGACGCCCTCCTGGAGGAGGTCGCGCATCAGGGGGCAGCGGCCCGGCGTCGGGCCCAGGAAATCGCCCTGAGCGAAGGCGTGCCCCTGATCCTGAGCAACCCGGTGGGGAAAACCCCTCACACCGCCTGGCCCGGCAATTCCGGCATCATCGACCGCGACGGCCATATCCTGGCCTGGCTGCCCGAGGAGGCCGTGGTGGAACGGATGAAACCCGGGCTGGTCACCGCGCAGGTTGTCATCGACGATATCTGATCTGCATGGACCTGCTGTTTCAGCGACTGGAACGCCTCTACGGGCGGGCAGACGGCCGGCGCATCCGCGAAGAGCTGGACAAGCGATTCAAAGGAATTCCGTCGCCCCCGACGCCGCGAGCCGGGCATGGCCTGAACGAGCGGGACGTGATGCTCATCACCTATGCCGACACCCTCCGCGAACCCGAAACCGCTCCCCTCCAGACCCTCCATACCTTTCTGAGTCGGCATACCGACGGCCTGTTCACCCATCTGCACCTGTTGCCGTTTTACCCGTTCAGCTCGGACGACGGATTTTCCGTGGTGGATTTCCGGACCATTCGGGATGACCTTGGAACATGGCGGGATATCCGGCACCTGGCCGAGACCTGCCGCCTCAGCTTCGACGCGGTGATCAATCATGTCTCCACATCCAGCGCTTACATGAAAGGTTACCTGCGCGACGATCCGGCATACCGGGAATTCTTCATCCGGCTGGATCCGGCCACCGACACATCGGCGGTGCTGCGCACCCGCAACCTGCCCCTGCTCCATCCCTACCCGGGCGCGGATGGCGAGCGGCACCTGTGGACCACCTTCAGCCGGGACCAGGTTGATTTGAATTACCACAATCCCGCCGTGTTGCTGGAAATCCTCGATGTGCTGCTCTTCTACCGGCGCCAGGGAGCCTCCATGCTTCGTCTGGATGCGATTCCCTACCTCTGGAAAGAACTCGGAACAAGCTGCGCGCATCTCCCGCAAACCCACGACGTGATCAAACTCATCCGGGATGTCTTTGACCGCGTGGATCCCGGGTTGCTGTTGTTGACCGAGACCAATGTCCCCCACCGGGAGAATGTTTCGTATACCGGCAACGGGCGGGATGAAGCCCAGGTGATCTACAACTTTTCCCTGCCGCCGCTGATCCTTCACGCGATGCAACGCCGGAACGGAACCGTGCTGAGCCAATGGGCCCGCTCGCTAGAGCCGTTGGGGCCGGGTGCGACCTTTCTCAACATCACGGCGACCCATGACGGCATCGGGATGCGACCGACCGAGGGCCTGCTCGATGAACCCGAACGGCGTTTCCTGTGCGAGCTGGCCGAGCGGAACGGCGGCGCGGTCACCGGCAAGCGCAACACCGACGGCAGCGTCAGCCCGTATGAGCTGAACCTGAACTACTTCGACGCGATCAACGACCCGTCCGCCGACGAGCCGCTCGACCGTCAGGTTGACCGGTTCATGTGCAGCCAGGCCATCTCCCTGGCCTTCGCCGGCATGCCCGGCATCTACATCCACAGCCTGCTCGGCTCGCGGAACAACCGGCGCGAGGTGGAGGAAACCGGCATCAGCCGCCGGATCAACCGTGAGAAGCTCGCCCTCGGCGACGTGGCGCGACACCTGCAGGATCCCGGCCATCTGCGGTCACGCGTCCTGACCCGCTTCCGTCATCTGCTGCACCTTCGAAAACAGCAGCCGGCGTTCCATCCGGATAGCGCCCAGGAGGTTCCGGATTACGGCCCCGGGTTCTTCTGCCTTCGCCGAACGCCGTCCGACGCGAAGCGGACGATTGTCGCCCTGCACAACATCACCGACCGACGGCAACCCTGCCCCGGCGAGCTGCAATCCGCTACGGACATCCTTACCGGCGGTCCGGCGCCGAAAGAGCTGTGCCCATGGCAGGTCTGCTGGATGACCGGCGCCGGAAGGTGACCGGATTCAGGGGCCGGTTCCTTTGCCGGCCCATCTTCCGCGGCGGTGCAGGGACACACCGCCCTACCATTGGAGCAGCCGCCGGTGATCGATATCCCCCGTGCGGCTGGCCCCGCCGGTATGCTGCGATGTGTTTATAGCTCGGGAGCCAGAACTCGTACCCGGTACGACTGGATATCCAGCGTGCTGTCGTCTTCCACGGTGAAGACGCCGTTTGAGCCGGTCTGCAGGGCGAACTGGACCCAGTCATCATTTACAAGATCCGTAATCCGATCCGCGGCATACATCCGGGTGTTGGTGGTTACGGTCACGCCGATGATCCGTGGCGCATCCATCCACACCTCGAAATCAGGCTCCGCGACCGACGGATTGTAGTCGAGGATGTATTCCTCGATGTAGGTGAACGTATCTCCGTCGCCTGTGTCCGCATTGGCCACGCAACCGGTGGTGGTGCCGCAATTGGCGAGTTCCCAGTCATCGGGAATCCCGTCGCCGTCGGAATCAACCGCGGAAACGGTTGCCGCGAAAAAGCTGAAGTCCGTGGCCGTTCCGGTGATCAGGTTGTTGGCGGTGTCGAGGCTGTCCGTGATATCGACCCAGTTGCCGCCGGTGTAGTGGAACAGTTTCACGCCGGCCTCATCCGCTCCGGCTGCGGCATCATCATATCGCACGGTCATGGATACCGAACTGAAGTTGAGGCCATTGGTCTTCTTGAATTCCCACACGCCGATCACGTTGGTCAATCCGGCGGGAACGGCCACGTGGTCC
>JAUIHQ010000291.1 GCA_030432155.1 bacterium
ATGAGCAGCGGAAAAATGCTGCGTTCCCGGCTCTGTTACCGACTGGGCACCGCCGTCCGCACCCCCTACAAATCCCTGCTCTACGCCAGCGCATCGGTCGAGATGATCCATGCCGCGAGCCTTCTTCATGATGATGTCATTGATGGCGGGCACCTGCGGCGGAGCGTACCGACCTTCTGGACCCAGTACGGGATTCCCGGCGCCATCCTCGTCGGCGATCTCATGCTGTTCAAAGCCCTGGACCTGATGAGCGACGTCGATGACGGCCGCCTGACCCGGGCCCTGATCAAACTGACTGGAGAGGTCTGCGACGCCGAATCCGAGCAGGAACTCTTCCTGCGCGGCAAGAAGCCCGATTGGGACAACTGTGTAAGCATCGCCCGCCGCAAGACCGGCGCCCTGTTCGCCTTCGCCGCGTTCGCGGGGGCCGGAGACGACGAATACCTCCAGAAAGCGATGCTCGAAGCCGGTTACCTTGTCGGAACCGCCTACCAGCTTGCCGACGACATTCTCGACGCCACCGGCACGGTTGAAATATCCGGGAAAACTCTCGGGAGCGACGAAGCCCGCAAGAAGACCACCGCGGCCACCGTTCAGACCCGCTCGCGGGAAGATGCCCTTGCCTATGTGGACAACCTGCTGGCCGATGCCGCGGGATGCATCGCAAAATGGCCCTCGGCGGTGGAGGGTTGGGACGTCTTCGAGCGCGAAGACATGCGCCCGGCTCTCGACCGCATTCTTCAACACACCGGCGCCTGAAAAGCCTCGTTTCCCGCCCCGGATTCTCCCCTACCTGCTTTTCTTCCGACAAGGGGGATGAAAAGGCCGTCATCCGCATTGACAAAACGCTGACGGACGATAATGTAGCACACTTTTCAAGACCCGAACCATCTACGAAGCAACGGGTGTATCTATGGGATCTTATACGATTAAAAAGGGACATGATATCCGGATCGAGGGCGAACCGGAGCCGGCCATCGTGGATGCGGTGGAAACCCGGGATGTCGCCGTTTATCCCGCCGACCACTTCGGCATCAAGGCCCGGCTCCTGGTCAAGGAAGGCGATACCGTAAAGCGCGGCACGCCTCTCGTGTTCCACAAGAAGCAGGAAGCATTCTGCATCTGCAGTCCCGCCGCAGGCACGGTCAAAGCCATCGACTACGGCAAGCGCCGGATGATTTCCCGGATCGTGGTCGAATGCGCCGACAAGGATGAAGCGGAACCGTTGAAGGATTACAAGGCCGGCGCCTTCGGCAGCCTGTCCCGCGACGAGATTCTTCTCCACCTTCAGAATACCGGCCTGATCGTACTGCTCCAGCAGCGGCCCTTCTCCCGGACGGCGAATCCCGAGGCCAAACCGAAATCGATTTTCGTCAATGCCATGAACACCGGGCCGTTCCAGCCCGACGCCAATGTGGTGATTAAGGATCATGGGGCGGAGTTCCAGGCCGGGCTCGACCTGCTGACCCGGCTGACCGAGGGCAAGGTTCACCTCTGCCTCGACGGATCGAAAGACAATCTTCAGGCGCTCACCGGCGCCCGCAATGTCGAGGTGCATACCTTCACCGGCCCCCACCCGGCCGGCAATACCAGCGTCCACATTCATCATATCGACCCGATCAGCCCCGGCGACACCATCTGGACCGTCAAGGCGGTTGACCTTGTTCTGATCGGCGAGTTGTTCCTCAAAGGCGAGATGCCCGCGTCCCGGGTGATCAGCGCGGCCGGTCCCGGACTGCCCGAGTCCGCCCGCAAGTATTACCGGGTCCACATCGGCGGCTCGCTGGACGGTGTCCTCGGCGGTACCGACGGCTCGGAGCCGCTCCGGGTTGTTTCCGGCGATGCTCTGTCCGGGACCCGGATCCCTCAGGACCGCCATCACCGCCTGTCGGATGCCGGGCTCACCGTGTTGAAGGAAGACGACAGCCGGCTGTTTATGGGTTGGGCGGGCCCCGGTTTCGGGCGGTACAGCCTGTCGCCGACCTACCTGTCGACCTGGTTCAAACGGAAAACCCGCTGGGCCCTCGGGACCAGCCTCAACGGCGAACACCGCCCGATGGTCCTGACCGGCATCTATGACAAATACATGCCGCTCAACATCATGACCGACTTTCTGGTCCGTGCGGTTCTCGCCCGTGACGGCGACGAGATGATCGCGCTCGGCATTCTCGAGACCGATCCTGAGGATTTCGCGCTTTGCGCATTTGCCTGCCCCTCCAAGATGGACCTGTGCGGCGTGATACGCCGGGGGCTGGACCAAATTGAGAAGGAAGGCATCTGATGAAGTTCATGCTGAAGCACCTGGACAAGGTTCGCCCGCTGTTTGAGCCGGGCGGAAAGTTCGAGCGCCTCTACCCGCTCTTCGAGGCGAACGACACCTTCATGTTCACCCCGGCGGAGAAGACAGACAGCGCGCCGCATATCCGCGACGCCATCGACATCAAGCGGAGCATGATCATGGTGGTGATCGCCCTGATCCCCGCTGTCCTGTTCGGGATGTGGAACGCGGGCCACCAGTTCAACACCGTCAACCAGACCGGCCAGACCGGCCTGCTCCCCGACTTCATCCGCGGCCTGATCATCGTCCTCCCGATCATCCTGACCTCGTACGTGGTCGGCGGTATCTGGGAAGTCGCGTTCAGCATCGTACGCAAACACCCGATCAACGAGGGCTTTCTCGTCACCGGACTGCTGTTTCCCCTGACCCTGCCCCCGACCATCCCTCTGTGGCAGGTCGCCATCGGCATCTCGTTCGGCGTGGTCATCGGAAAGGAAATCTTCGGGGGAACCGGTTTCAATGTCCTCAACCCCGCCCTGACCTCCCGGGCCTTCCTCTTCTTCGCCTATCCCGTGCAGATCACCGGCGACACGGTGTGGACCAAGGCTCAGGACGGCGCAACCCTCATTGAGGGATTCACCGGCGCAACCCCGCTGGCTGTATCGGCCCTCGTGCCGGCGGGCGGCAACGTGGTCCAGGCCCTCCACCAGGCCGATTACGGCGGGTACACATGGATGCGCCTGTTCACCGGCGATTTCGGCGGCAGCATCGGTGAAACATCCACCATAGCCTGCCTGATCGGCGCGGCCATTCTGATCATATCCGGCGTCGGGTCCTGGCGGATCATGATCGGCAGCGTCCTCGGCCTCACCGCGATGGCCGGCCTCCTGAACCTTCTGCCCGCAGATGAGTTCAAGGCCTTCACCCAGCTTCCCTTCTACTATCACATGGTCATCGGCAGCTTCGCCTTCGGAACCGTGTTCATGGCCACCGACCCGGTTTCCGCGGCGGCCTCCAATGCCGGGAAATGGATCTACGGCGCATTGATCGGTATTCTCGTGGTCCTGATCCGCGTAACCAACCCGGCCTATCCGGAAGGCGTCATGCTGGCCATCCTGTTCATGAATGTCATGGCGCCCCTGATCGATCACCTCGTCGTCCAGGCGCATATCCGCAAGCGCAAAGCCTACCTGAGGAAATTCAGCCATGCGTAAGGAAGATCTTAAAGTCATCGGTTTCGCCGCACTGATCTGCGTGATATGCAGCCTCCTGCTGTCCGCAACCTCGCAAGCCCTGAAGGACCGCCAGCAGGAACAGGTCGAGCTGGACCGGAAACTCAACGTGCTGAAAGCCTTCGGTGTGGAAGTCGTCGATGCAGAGGGTAAAAAATTGAGCAAGGCCCGGGTGGATCAGTATTTCACCGAAAACATCTCCGAAATCTTTCTCGATAAGGAATCAGGCGACGTGCTTGAGGGTGTGACCCTGGCGGACATTCCGAAGTCGGAGCTGAAAGCCAAGACGATCAAGGAGAAGGAGCATCTTCCCCTTTACGTATGGCAAGAGGATGGTGAGATTCAGAAGTATGCCTTCCCGGTCTCCGGCATGGGCCTGTGGTCGATCCTGTACGGGTATCTCGCACTCGACAAGGACCTCGAAACCATTATCGGCATCACGTTTTACAAGCATGCCGAAACGCCCGGTCTCGGTGGCGAGGTTTCAACCGACTGGTTCCAAAACCAGTTCAAAGGCAAAAAGATCTTTGATGACGGCCAACTCCTTGAATTTGAGGTCGTCAAGGGTAGTGTGGAAGGGAAATACCCCGGGGGAAATGACCATGCCGTCGACGGCATCACCGGCGCGACGATGACCGGCAACGGCATCAACACCTTCCTGAACCGGGACATCACGGCTTACAATCGGTACTTCGAGAAACTCCGCGGGAGCTGATATCATGGCGAAAACCAAAGAAATCCTGCTTGATCCCCTTTCGGACAACAATCCGATCACCATCCAGGTGCTCGGGATCTGTTCCGCACTTGCCGTCACGGTGAAGATGGAAACCGCCGCGGTCATGTGCCTGGCCCTGACCGCCGTTCTGACGCTTTCCAATACCACCATGTCCCTCATTCGGAAGGTGACCCCGGGGCGGATCCGCATGATCGTGGAAATGTCGGTGATTGCCTCGCTGGTCATCATCGCCGACCAGTTTCTGCGGGCGTACATGTTCGACATCAGTCGGCAGCTCAGCGTGTTCGTGG
Organism: bacterium; assembly: GCA_030432155.1. Taxonomy (GTDB): domain Bacteria; phylum Verrucomicrobiota; class Kiritimatiellia; order CAIVKH01; family CAIVKH01; genus JAUIHQ01. Next base: position 4,537 of record JAUIHQ010000291.1, read on the forward strand.
GCCTGATCATCACCAACTGCATCGTCATGGGCCGGGCGGAAGCCTTCGCCCTGCAGAATCCGCCGGGCCCCTCGTTCCTTGACGGGATTGGAAACGGCCTCGGCTACAGTGCGGTGCTTCTCACCGTGGCAACCGCCCGTGAGGTTCTCGGCTCGGGAACCTGGTTCGGGATCCCGGTACTGCCCGGC
>JAUIHQ010000292.1 GCA_030432155.1 bacterium
ACCCGAACAGGGTGCAGAAGTGTTGGATTTCCCGGGCCTCGCCGCTTTCGATGACCAGACCGCACCGGGTACGGTGCTGGTTGCGGATCAGATGATGATGAACGCCGGCTGTGGCGAGCAGGGCCGGGATGGGTGCCCATTCACGGTTGGCGCCGCGGTCGGACAGGATGATGAGGGTGTAGCCCTCGTCGATCGCATCCGAGGCCTGCTTGCAGAGATTGACCATGGCTTTTTCCAGACCCTCGCCGCCGTCGCGGACTTCATACAGCATGTCGAGGGTGATCGGCTTGAGGCCTTCCTGGTCGAGGCCGCGGAGTTTGTCCAGGGCCTCGTTGGTGAGGATCGGTTGCTCAACCTTCAACATCCGGCAGTGTTCCGGTGTGGCCTGGAACAGATCCTGTTCCGAACCGATGTTGGTGAGCAGCGAGGTCACGAGCTCTTCGCGGATCGCATCCAGCGGGGGATTGGTGACCTGGGCGAAGAGCTGCTTGAAGTAATTATAGAGGAGCTGCGACCGGTCCGACAAGACGGCCAGCGGGGTATCGACGCCCATCGAGCCGGTGGGTTCGATCCCCTTGTTGGCCATGGGGCCGATGATGATGCGCAGGTCCTCGAGGGTGTAGCCGAAGAGCTGCTGGCGCTTGAGCCGGTCCGGCTCCGCGCTCTCACGGGTTTCGGCCTTCTTGTCGAGACCGTCAAGGCTTACCAGGTTCATGTCGAGCCAGGTCCGGTACGGGTGTTTGCCGCTGACCTCTTCCTTGATCTCTTCGTCCGAGATGATGCGGCCCTGCTCGGTATCGACCAGGAACATGCGGCCCGGCTCGAGCCGGCCCTTGGATTCCACATTGGCCGGATCCACTTCGAGCACGCCGGTTTCCGATCCCATGATCACGAAACCATCCTTGGTCACGGTATACCGGGATGGACGAAGGCCGTTCCGGTCGAGAACCGCGCCGATGCACTGGCCGTCGGTGAACGGAATCGATGCCGGGCCGTCCCACGGCTCCATCATGCAGGAGTGATATTCATAGAACGCCTTCTTGGCGTCGCTCATCGTCTCGTGATTCTGCCACGCTTCGGGAATCAGCATCATGATCGAGTGGGGCAGGGGGCGGCCGGTGTGATAGAGAAGCTCGACCGCGTTGTCGAGGACCGCCGAATCACTGGCCCCGGGGGTGGCGATGGGAAAGATCTTGTGCATGTCGTCGCCGAACAGGTCCGAGCGGAACAGCGCCTCCCGGGCATTCATCCAGTTCGTGTTGCCGCGTACGGTGTTGATTTCGCCGTTGTGACAGAGAAAGCGAAACGGCTGGGCAAGATCCCAGGTCGGGAAGGTGTTCGTGCTGTACCGCTGGTGAACCAGGGCGAGGCCGCTGACCAGGTCGGGATCGACGAGGTCGGACATGAAGGGCTCAATCTGATCGGCCAGCATCAGTCCCTTGTAAACGATCGTGCGGTTGGTCAGGCTGCAGATGTAGAAATACTTCTTTTCCGGAATCCGTGATTCGCGGATCGCTTTCTCCAGGACCTTGCGAATCACGAACAGTTTGCGGTCGAAGCTCAGGGCATCCTTGATCCCGGGTCCCCGGCCGACGAAGACCTGGGCGATGAAGGGTTCGACCTGGCGGGCGATGTCGCCGAGTACCGCGTTGTTCACCGGCAGCTCGCGCCACCCGAGGAATACCTGGCCCTCGGCTTTCACTACGGATTCAACGAGTTCCATACATTCCCGCCGCTGGACCGGATCGCGGGGCAGGAATACAATGCCCGCGCCGTAATCCCGCTCCTCGGGAAGGTTGATGCTGAGCTCGTCGCACTTCTTCTTGAGGAACTTGTGCGGCATCTGCATGAGGATGCCCGCTCCGTCGCCGGTCTTCTCATCACAGCCGCACGCGCCGCGGTGGGAGAGATTCACGAGAATTTCCAGTGCCTTATGGATGATATCGTGGGATTTCTCCCCCTTGAGGTTCACCACGCAGCCGACGCCGCAGGCGTCGTGCTCAAAACGCGGGTCATAGAGGCCCTGGGCCTCCGGATAACCGGGGGTCGTCCAATTCGTATGTCCGTTGCTCATGTCTCTCTTGTTCCTCATGTCGTCCATGCCGCAGACTGCTTTTCCCATGGGGGAATCGCGAGCCGCGTACTGTAGGTCATGCGGGGGGAAAACCGCAATGTTAAACCGTTTGCTCTGCCGGCATTTCCAGCGCTTCCTTCGAGTGCTGCTCCGTGACGTCGTACGGGTACGTCCCGGAGAAGCATCCGGTACAGAAATCGTTGGGGTGATCGACCGAACTTTTCAGCCCGTCCATGTCGAGATAGGCCAGGCTGTCGGCCCCGATAAACGAGCAGATATCATCGACCGGATGGTCGGCGGCGATCAGTTCATCGCGCGACGGGAAATCAATGCCGAAGTAGCAGGGATACCGCGTAGGTGGGCAGGAGATCCGCAGGTGGATTTCTTTCGCCCCGGCCTCCCGCAGGGTGCGTATCCGGCGGCGGGAGGTTGTGCCGCGGATCAGGGAGTCATCAACCACCACAATCTTTTTGCCCCGGACCACACCGGGGACCACCGCCAGTTTCATGTCCACGCTGGTTGCCCGGTCGGCGACCGTGGGCATGATGAAGGTCCGGCCGATGTAATGATTGCGGATGAAACCGTATTCGAGGGGAATGCCGCTTTCCTTGGAGAAACCGAGGGCGGCCTCGTTTCCGCTGTCCGGTACCGGGATCACCAGTTCGGCGTCGGCCGGATGTTGCCGGGCGAGGTTGCGGCCGAGGCGGATCCGCGCGTCATGCACGCTCTGGCCGAAGACCATGCTGTCGGGCCGGGCAAAATAGACATGCTCGAAAATGCACTGACCGAGCGAGCCGGAGATCGGTTCGCAGAAGGTGCTGCTGCGAATGCCTTTGTCATCGACCACCACCAGCTCCCCGGGAAGGACATCGCGGATATACTCGGCGCCGATCTGTTCCAACGCACAGGTCTCACTCGAGAACGCATACCCGTTGCCGACCTTGCCGATCGAGAGGGGGCGGAAGCCGTAGGGATCGCGGGCCGCCATCACGCTGTCCTTGGTCATCAGCAGGTAGGAAAACGCTCCCTGCAGCTCGGACAGGGCACGCTCCACCCGGCGGGGCCGGGATCGATACATGGGATCGGCAATCAGGTGGACGAGGATTTCACTGTCCGTACTGGTCTGAAAAATCGCGCCGGCTTCCTGATAGCTGCGGCGAAGACTGCGGGCATTGGTGAGATTCCCGTTGTGGGCGATCGCCCAGATGCCGTCGATACATTCCACGACCAGCGGCTGGACATTCTGCGGCCGGGATAACCCGGTGGTGGAATAGCGGACATGGCCGATGCCGAGATGACCCGAGAGAGTGGGAAATTCCTTTCGGCTGGTCAGGTCGTTGACCAGACCCATTCCCTTGACCGACCGGACCTTCGTGCCGTCGCTGACCGCAATGCCGGCCCCTTCCTGCCCCCGGTGCTGGAGCGCAAAAAGACCGTTGTAAATGACCCGTGCCGGGTTCTCGACCCCGAAAACCCCGAATATGCCGCAATAGTGTTTAGGTTTGCCCTGAATCATGAAAAAACCCCGTGACGTCGCTAACCGTGCACGAACCATAAGCTATCCAATTCAGTAAATACAGCGAGAATCATGCCGCGGGTAAAAATAGTCCCAACGTGTTTGATGATAGTCGTATATGACGCCAAGCCTCGTGATGGCAAAGGCCGAAATGATACAATAATGTATTTTGCCTGAGTTCCTGAAATACAATTATGTATTGAAGGTCATGGGGAATGGGAAAAGTGGTGTAAATACGAATTGCCGACGAATAAAACGAATCTCCGGTTCCATCCTCCTGATCGTAATCATGCTCGTAATCGTAATCCTGACCCGTCACCGCACAGCTCGTTGTTCCAGGATATTTGCGCCGGATAACATGGCCTCGTTGAAGCCGGTCGGTGAAGGGTGTCCGGGTAAGGGTTTCGATTACGGGTTGGTGTCGGGGTGAAGACCGGTAACCCACCCCGCCCTTCGGGCACCCCTCCGGGGGAGGGGATCGGTTGATGGCAGAACATGGTAGGGTGGGCCCGCCAGAACAGGCTTCACCGCCACCCTTGATCGGCGACACGTAATCGACCGGCTTATACCAGTCGGAAGTACGTATCGGTATTATTTCAGTCTTCCTCAATAGGGTTCGGGTGTCAGGTTTCAGGCCCGCCTGACACCTGAACATTGAAACCTGAAACCAAATCGTCTGGCGCATGTATACCGATACGTATTTGCAATTGGTATTACCCGGGTTTTCATCGAAGCGGGTCGATGAAGATCGTAATGAGCAAGATACGCGAAGCGCATCGGGCTTTCATCCTTCCGGCTTCATGCTTCATCCTCCCGAAGGAATTGTGATCAGGGTGACGTGACGAACCGGGCATTGCACTGTCTGCCATATCGTCACCCCCCGACGGCTCGCGAGCCGCTCGCCCTCCCGCGCGGGGGGGGAGGGTGGGAATAAAAAAAACCGGACGGCCGAAGCCGTCCGGTTTGGGTGTCGAATGTGAATTCGATTAGTAGCTGACGGACACGCCGAGGGTGCCGACAACTTCGGTGTCGTAGTCGCCGGGGCCGTCGGGCAGCACGTCGTCATCGATCTGGCCGATGTAGGTGATGCCGAGGCTGACGATGTCGTAGCCGAGGCTCGCGC
>JAUIHQ010000293.1 GCA_030432155.1 bacterium
TTCCGCTCAGGGCTAACCCTGAGCGAGGTGCGTAAGCACCGCGTCGAAGCCTTTGAGCGAAAAACGTTTCGCTCAAAGGCGCTTATGAAGCGAGCAGTCCGCTGCTCGTGCAATATGCGGGTTAGGAAGGCCTGCGGGTTACGTCCTCAATCATGCCCGCGATACGAATGATGTTGCCTTCTTCATCCCGGATTGGAAATCCGTGATCCACAACATTGCGGCTGGTTCCGTCCGGCCGGATCACCCGGTAGGAAAGTGTCCATTCCCCCGCCTCGGGATCCATCTCGAGATCCGGATCGTCTCCATCCCGTTCGATGGCGTCCGACCATGCATGCGGATTGCGGTATAAATCTTCCACCTTTCTGCCCCAGATCGCTTCAAAGCGGCGATTCACATAGAGCGTGCGGGGCGGGTGAATCTGGTGGAGGTAAAACAGTTGGGGGAGGGTGTCGGTGAGCTCCTGGGCCCGGTTTTCCTCCAGTTGGCTGTGTTTCTGGGAGAACTGGAGCGAGCGGATCTGGTGGATCAGGCTGGAAATCGCGGCGCCGGCGAGAATGCCTGCGGAGGCGACCAGGACGATACCAAGCTGTTGAACTGCCGCGGCAAGAGGCGAATCCGTTGCCGCGCCGACAGGAAGGAACGGGTTGGATGCACAGAAAACCAGGATAACGAGCATCGAATTGAATATGGCAAATCCGCTTCCCCGCCGAAGCGCGGCCCAGGTGAGAATCAATGCGAACACCGGCAATGCGGATGATGCCGGCAGGAGCAGGGCGCTGAACAGAAGGATGCTGGGGATGGTGACCGTCTCCAGCATGGCCATCGAGGAGATGCGACGGGGGAGAATGCGGCCGTTCGATGCACCGATGGTTCGGGACCAGCCCCGCCGTTCCAGGGGTGCGCTTAGAAAGTGGAGGAGAGGGACGGTCAAGGCCAGGATGCCGCACAACGAAGCTGACCACTCGGTCAGTACGCTGATCCGGAACTGCTCCAGGGAGCTGCGGGCAACCAGCAGGTCCTGGGCGTGGGACTGGAAGATCCCGAGGCTCACCGGAAGGCATGCGCCGAACAGCAGAAAGCGGAAGGACTGTTTCAAATCGGGAAGCCAGCATGAACCGAACAGGATCCGGTTGAAAAATGCGTAGGACAGTAGAACCATGACCGGTTCCGGAAGGGCGGCTATCGGATACCATGCGAGAGGAGCGTTTCCGGCGGCATGGATGTGCATAAGACTGCCGGCGAAGACACCGGGAAGCACGCGGGGGCCCCACCAGTGAACCGTTGCGAGGGCCAGGGGGGTGGTCATGTTCCATGGTGGAAAGCCAAGCGCGGGTGACGCATAGGCATCAAAGAGAGCGGCCCCGCATTGCAGGATCACGGGCAGGACCCATGTCCACCAAGGCAGTCGATCACCTCGGAATGAGGTGTATACCCGATCCAGATTTCCCTCCATCAGGCCTGAAGGGTAGAACAATCATCCGGGGAAAGGGAAGCCCGCATCCGTGATCATCCGGGGGGACGCGGGGTGCGGGTCAGAGCGCACGGAAAACTTCGTTGAGGCTGCCGCTGCGGTAGCCTTCAAGATCGAGGGAAACATAGCGGAAGCCGCTTCGCTTCAAGCCCTGGACGATCTGTTCCCTTGTGGCGGGTTCCATGGCCGCGGGTATCTGCTCCGGGGGAAGCTCAATGCGCGCCATGTCGCCGTGAGCCCGCACACGCAGGCCTGAGAATCCCAGGTCGCGAAGAGTGTTTTCCGCCATTTCGACCGATCGCAGCGCTTCGGGAGTGATTTTGATCCCGTAGGGAAACCGCGAGGCGAGGCAGGAGAACGCCGGTTTGCTGTGGGTGGGCAGGTTGAGTCTACGTGATGCTTCGCGAATGTCCGCCTTGGAAAAGCCGAGTTCCTGGAGGGGGCTTTCCACCAGCTTTTCCATCGCGGCCTTGCGTCCCGGCCGGTAATCCTTCAGGTCGTCGGCGTTGGTCCCGTCGATGATGTGCTCAAACCCTTCGTCGTCGGCGATGGAGCGCAGGAGTCCATACAGCTCTGTCTTGCAGTGATAACATCGGCTTTTGGGGTTGTTCGCGTAGTCGGGGTTGGCGAGTTCGTTGGAGCGGATTACGCGATGATGCAGGTTGAGGGTTCGCGCCAGTTCCCGTGCTTCCTCGAGTTCCCGCTCGGGAAAGGAGGGGGAGGTCGCGGTGACGGCAAGGGCGCCGGGCCCCAGGATGCGATGGGCGGTGGCGGCCAGAAATGTGCTGTCCACGCCGGCGCTGAAGGCGACGAGAACGGAGCCCATGTCCCGTATATGTTCGTCCAGTTGCTGGAGTTTGCCGTCGAGCCCTGGGGATGCTTCGGGCCAATCGACATTGTCCAGTACGGTCGGTTTGGTTTGCTCGTTCATCTACCTACTATCGTCCATGTTGGCCCGGGTCTCAATGGTTGAATGTATCCATCCGCCGCCGAGGATGGTGTCGCCATCATACAGGACGGCGGCCTGGCCGGGGGTGACGGCAAACACCGGGGTGAGGGTTTCGACATGCCAGAGCCCGTTTTCCTTCTGTGTCACCTCGGCGTCGACGGGTTTCTGGCGGTATCGAGTTCGGATTCGGCAGGTGATACTGATCGTGCCGTCGGCAGGAGGCGCCATCCAGTACAGGTCCTCGATCAGAAACGACCGGGCGTAAATCGATTCGCGGCGGGCGACCACAACCCGGTTGGCCGCGGGATCCAGCGATTTGACATACATGCGTTCACCGGTGGCGATGCCGAGGCCGCCGCGCTGGCCGATGGTGAATTGATGGATACCCTGGTGCGTTCCCAGCGTGCGGCCTTCGGTGTCCGTGATCTCGCCCTCCCGCCGGACGTCCGGGTGGAATCGTTCAATCAGGGGTGCGGGTCCCGCATCGGTGATGAAGCACAGGTCAGCGGTTTCCCTGGCGCCTTCGATGGGGAGTTCCCGTTCTGCGGCCACCCGGCGGACATCCGGCTTCTTCCACGAACCGAGGGGAAAAGCGGCGCGGGAAAGCTGCTCCTGGGTAAGACGATGCAGGAAGTACGACTGATCTTTGCTGCTGTCGATGCCCTCGCGCAGGACAAATCGTCCGTCGCGTGATTCGATGCGGACATAGTGGCCGGTGGCGATATGGCTGCAATCCAGTTCGAGCGCCCGTTCCAGCAGCACGCCGAATTTGAACTGGCGATTGCAGTAAATGCAGGGGTTGGGCGTGCGGCCCTCGGCGTAGGCCCGGGTGAAGGGCTCGATGACTTCGTCCATGAAGCGGTCCACAACATTCAGCGTGTAGTGGCGGGTGCCGATGTGGTCGCAGATTCGGCGGGCCCGGTTCACGTCCTCGATGGAACAGCAGCGGGATCCTTCCTTGAACATGTGCAGGGAGAATCCGATGACCTCCCAGCCTTCCTCGCGGAGGAGGAGGGCGGCCACGGAGGAATCAACTCCACCGCTCATGCCGACGGCAATGCGTTTTCCGTTTTGTTTCATCATGATTCCAGGTGCAGCATTTCATCCATAACAGAAAAGCCGCACCCGGTGAAGAGTGCGGCTTTTCAAATGTTTGGAGAGGCAGATCTATTCCTGGAAGAGCCAGGTGGAGAGATATCGCTCGCCGGTGTCGCAGATCACCGAAACGATATTCTTGCCCTTGTTCTCTTCGCGTTTCGCGTATTCGAGGGCGGCGAAAATATTCCCGCCGGCGGAAATGCCGCAGAGAATGCCTTCTTTTCGTGCAAGTTGACGGGCGGTTTCGCCCGCGTCTTCTTCCGTAATTTTGATCACCTCGTCGACCAGGTCGGTGGCGAGGATGTCAGGAATGAAGCCTGCGCCGATGCCCTGGATCTTGTGGGGTCCGGGCTTACCGCCGGAGATCACCGGCGATTTGAGCGGCTCCACGGCGATGGCCTTGAAGTCGGGGTTTTTCTTTTTGAGGGCCTGGGCTACACCGGTGATCGTACCGCCGGTGCCGACACCGGCCACGATGGCGTCTACCTTGCCGTCGGTATCCTTCCAGATTTCCTCGGCCGTGGTGTTGCGATGGATCTCCGGATTGGCGGGGTTTTTGAACTGCTGAGGCATGAAGCTGTTCTTGATTTCCTCGCACATTTCCGTGGCCTTGGCGACTGCGCCCGACATGCCTTTCTCGGCCGGGGTCAGCACGAGTTCGGCCCCGAAAATACGGAGCAGGTGACGCCGTTCCACGCTCATGCTTTCCGGCATGCAGAGGATCAGGCGGTATCCCTTGGCCGCGCAGACAAAGGCCAGTGCGATGCCGGTGTTGCCGCTGGTCGGTTCGATGATCACCGTATCCTTGGTGATCAGACCCTTTTTCTCTGCATCTTCGATCATGGCCCGGCCAATACGGTCCTTGACGCTGCCGACCGGATTGTGGGATTCCATTTTCAGGAGGACATTGCCCGGCAGGCCTTCACCAAGCCGGTTGAGGCGGACAAGCGGGGTTCCCCCGATGGTTTCGGTAATATTGTTGTAAACAGGCATAACGAATCTCCTATATGTCTATCGATATGGTCGAAATTAACTCCATCCCTGCCAATGTTCAAGCACAACGTAAGGGACAGGCACCTTCTCGCCACCCCATCTCGTTCCAAGGGACAGCTACAATATTCCCCAAGGGACAGGTACAATAACATTCCGAACGTCCATAACATTCCGAACTTCCTGCTGGGGACA
>JAUIHQ010000294.1 GCA_030432155.1 bacterium
CACGGAACCGGCGGGCAGATTTCGCCGGGCCACTTCCTGACCGTTGATATATGCGACAAAACCATCATCATAATCCGCAGCCAGGGTCAGACGGGTAACCGAAGCCGTATCGGCGATGACAAACCGGGTTCGGATATAGAGAGACGGATGGACGTTCTGCATGTTGGCAATCTCGGTGGCGTCATCGCAATCGCCATAGCCGATCCCCCCGGGCGTCGGAGCGCTCCATGAGGTGCTGTCGTCATACGCGACGTCCGTCCACTGGCCATTCTGATTCGGAGGAGCGGAGCCGTTTCCGCGATAATACCGCCAGAGATCGCCCTCGCGGACCACGGGTCCCCCGCCAAAGGCGGGGAAGGTTCCGATAGCACAGATCAAATTGGCCGTCAGCCTGACGAGAGATGAATAGTTCATAACTCTATTCTAACAATGATTCCCATGCGAGTAAAACGTTTTGTCGAGTCGACATGGCGGCTCATGTGTGCCCGATGCATGGAATCTTGACCACGGGAGGCGTATTTATGTATATATTTATGTATGCGTACAACCATAGATATGCCTGATCCACTTTTCCGCCGTGCCAAGCAGGCTATGGCCCGGCGTGGGATGACCTTTCGGGAGATGGTGATTGATGCCCTGGAGCAATCGCTTGCCGAAAAACATGAACCGTTTGTGTTGCGGGATGAATCCGCAGGCTATTCGGCCAGGGAAGGGGAGCGGGTGACGTCCGTCGATATCAACCGTGCCATCGACACCCTGCGTGATCCGGAGCGCGGTTTGTGATTGCAGTCGATACCAATATCCTTGTTCATGCCCATCAGAAAGAAGCGGACCTTCATGAGCGGGCCAACGACGTGGTCCGACATCTGGCGGAATCGCCGACTCCGTGGGGCGTCTGTCATCACAACCTTGTCGAGTTTTACGCGGTAGCAACGCATCCCCGTCTGTGGAAGCTCCCGTCCACCCCGGAGCAGGCCTGCCGCCAGATCGCGGCCTGGCGGGAGTCACCGTCGATCCGAATCCTCATGGACAATCTTTCCACCCTGGACCAGTGGCTCCAGGCCGCGATCCGCTCAAAGGTCAGGGGAGGACAGGTTCATGATGCACGAATTGCGGCCTGCTGTCTGTCTCACGGTGTGAAGGAGCTGTGGACCGTCGATCGGGATTTCAGCCGGTTCCCCGGATTGAAAACCCGGAATCCTCTCGTGTGATCCATACGCAGATAAAAGGGTAGGGCGGGCGGTCCCTCGCCCGCCGCAAGAATTCGGTCAGAAACGCGGAACGAAAAACATCAACCCCACAGCCGCCCGGACCCACCCCGCGCTTCGGGCACCCCTCCGTGAGAGGGGATCCTCATTAGACCCAGTCACGCCTGGAATACGCGGGTTCCATGGAAGATTGTTACTCATCCCGGCTCGCGGGCCGCTCGCCCTCCCGGGTGGTGGTGATGGGCAAGATGGAAAAAATAGATCCACTTTTCTTCTCCGCCCCATCCGCGTCTTTATTCCCCCCGGGAAGCATTGCAGATGCTTGGATGATGATCCATCCCGCATCTCGAATCCCATATCCCGCATCCGCCCCCCGGTCATGAACATCGGTCTTTCGCTTCTTCCTTGTTCCAGCCGTCGCCGCGGGGCATAGTATGCCACCTCTTTTGACCGGAGATGGATGCGGGATACAGCCATGAATGAACGTTTTACGATAACGACACCGATTTACTATGTGAACGACAAGCCGCATATCGGGCACGCCTACACGACCATCCTGGCCGATGTGCTGGCCCGGTATCACCGTTTGCTGGGCGATGACACCTTCTTCCTGACCGGCACGGATGAGCACGGGCAGAAGGTTCAGAAGGCAGCGGAAAAAGCCGGCATCACGCCCCGTGAACAGGCCGACCAGACCGTGGTCCGTTTTCAGGACCTGTGGAAAAAGCTGGAGATCACGCACGACGATTTCATCCGCACCACCGAGGAGCGGCATACGAAGGTTGTTCAGGATATTCTCCAGGACCTGTATGACCGGGGAGAAATTTACAAGGCCGAGTACGACGGCCTGTACGATGTAACCAGCGAGACCTTCATCACCGAAAAGGATCTACCCGAAGGGAAGTCGGTCGAGGATCTGCCCAACATTACCCGGATCAAGGAGACCAATTACTTCTTCCGGATGAGCAAGTACCAGGACTGGCTGATCGAGTATATCGAGCAGAACCCTTCGTTCATCCTGCCGTCGTTCCGGCGCAATGAGACCCTCGGCTTTCTCCGCAAACCGTTGCAGGACCTCTGCATCTCCCGTCCCAAGAGTCGCCTCAACTGGGGCATCGAATTGCCGTTCGATTCGGACTATGTCTGCTATGTCTGGTTCGACGCCCTCGTCAACTATATCAGTGCCCCCGGGTATCTGCGGGATGACGACCGCTTCGCAAAGTGGTGGCCGTGCGATATCCACCTGATCGGCAAGGATATCCTCACCACCCACACCGTGTATTGGCCCACCATGCTGAAAGCGATGGGGGTGGAGCAGCCCCGCACGATTTTCGCCCATGGCTGGTGGCTGTTCGGCGAAGCAAAGATGAGCAAATCGCTGGGGAATGTCGTAAATCCCATGGACCTGATTGAGGCCTACGGGGTGGATGCGTTCCGCTATTTTGTGACCACGGAGATGATTCCGGGGCAGGACGCTAGTTTCTCCGAAGACGCGTTCATCCGACGCTACAACGCGGATCTGGCCAACGACCTCGGGAATCTGCTCAGCCGCCTCTCCAACATGATCGGCCGGTATTGCGACGGCAAGCTGCCGGACGGGAATCGTACATTCGACGACGGCTCGCCGGAGCGACTGTTGTGGAACGATGTGCAGATCGCGGTCGATGCCATGGCGTCGGCGGTGAACGATCTCCGGATCGACCAGGGAGCTACGGCGGCAGTGTCCGCAGTGAAAAACATCAACCGCTATCTCGAAATCAAACAGCCCTGGACCCTGGCCAAGCAGGAACAGCACGAAGAGCTTCACCGGACACTGTATACCGCGGCTGAGGCCCTGCGGGTCGCTTCGGCTCTCCTGTTCCCGGTCATGCCGTCCAAGATGGGAGAGGTTCGGCACGCGCTGGGACTCGACGCCACGCGCCCCGACATCGCCCGGCTCAAGGAGTTCGGTGTCCTGCAACCGGGAACGGCGATCACGCCTCCGGGTTCGCTGTTTCCCCGTATCGAGCGGGAAAAAGCCACGGATACGGAACCGCCCGGAAGCGTTCAACCTCCCGAGCCTCCCCGGTCGGCCAACAAAGCGCCGAAAGAAAAGGCGGAAAGTGGAGCTGCAGTACCGGGCGTCATCACCATCGAGGATGTCGCCAAAGTGGAAATGCGGACGGCGCGGGTGGTGGATGCTGAGGCGATCAAGGGCGCGGATAAGCTCTTACGGCTCGAAGTGATGATCGGCGACAAGCGTCGCCAGATCGTGGCCGGGATTGCCCTGCACTATAAACCGGATGACCTGATCGGCAAAACTGTGGTGGTCATTACCAATCTCAAGCCGGCCAAGCTCCGGGGTGTTGAATCAAACGGTATGCTCCTGGCCGCCACCCGGGGGGAAAAGCTGACTCTGATCACGGTGGACCGCGAAATCTCCAGCGGCGCAACCGTCCGCTGACCATTTCACATTCCTTATTCCTCCCCCGAGGGCAACCGGGAGGTTGCCCCTCCGGGGGGTGGGTAGGCATGTCAAGTGGACAATCTCCCAGTTGTCTTTCGTGGCGTGGATTGAGAGAGTCCGGAGGGGCAACCTCCCGGTTGCCCCCATTGTCGTTCTCTGTTTTGGCTGAATCCCGGGAAAACTGAGGTTAGAGTTGTATTAGCACCCGAAACCCATTGCCAGAATCAACCGTTTTTTGCTAGGGATGGGACCCTTATGAATACGCAGTCGTCGCAGTCTGTACAGGACTCCGGAAAGCCGTCTCTCGCTCTTCCATTCGCACTTTTTGCCGCCACGCTGCTCGGGCTGGCCGCGGTTGTGTATCTGCTGGTACGCCCACCGCAGCATGAGCAGGAAGTGGTACTCTCGGTCGTGGACGCTGGAGATGAAACCTCCGCCGAAGAGGCGCCGGTGGTCAACACCGGGGAGATCATCGATACCCTTTCCGGGGATGCCGGGATCGAAATCCGCGAAGGCGCCCGCTACCGGGTGCGAATTTTCGATATGTCCCGGCAGGGTTCATCCGGCATCGCCCGCATCGGAGGGATGATCACATTTGTGGATGGTGTTGAAAAAGGTGATATTGCCGTGGTCGAGGTTACCCGCCTCCGCAGTACCACCGCACAGGCCGCACTGTTGAATGTGGAACAGAAAGGTACCGCCGCGCCCCGGACCACCTATACGACTCGGCAGGAACCCGCGGCATCCGGCCCCGTCCTCACCGGCACCGTGGTTCGGCTCGGCAGCAAGGGCGACGGAACGGTGGAGGCGGACGGAAAATCCATCTACATCTCCGGCACGAAAATCGGCCAGATTGTCACCTACCGGATGAAGATGGAACGGGACCGTTTCGGGATCGGGGAACTGGTCGAGGTGATCGGTACCACGGATTCGCTCCCGGAGGCGCCGGCCCAACCCCCAGCGGAGGACACCGCCCGGGAGGAAGAAGAACTTGAGGTCCGCGCCCCCCATATCAAGCCCGGAACCGAGATCGAAGTCGATAT
>JAUIHQ010000295.1 GCA_030432155.1 bacterium
GGAAAACTGCCAGGGATTCCGGAAGCCAACCGCGAAGAATTCCGTCCGAACCTCGGCCGGGTTGACCGCGACACCATGATACTGGGTGAAGCCGATGAAGGGATTGTCGGCCGGGATGGAATACCGGGCGAGGCCGTTGGTCAGCGGCAGGTCGGGGTGAGGGTTGGGTTCGAGGTTGCCGGGTTGTTTGTCGGGGTCGAGGCGGAGGATGCCCGACCACAGATCCTCGTCGATCTTCTGGCTGTTGTTGCTGCCGTCACTCTGCCCGCCTTCGTCGCCGATGGCGACATAGAGATAATCGTCCGGCCCGAAGCGGATGCTGTCGATGTTATGAACATCACCGTCGTTCCGCTGATTGATCAGGAGCTCCTCGCTGGAGGGATCGCCGATGGCAAGGTCCCCGCCCAGCGTGGTGAACCGGCTGAGCCGGACCCAGCGGTTGGTCCCGTCCCAGTGGCAGTAGGTCACAAAAAACGTATGGTTGGTGGCGAAGCCCGGATGAAAGGCCAGGCCTTTGAGCCCCAGCTCGTTATCCCCGAAATCATCCACGGGACCGGTCAGATCCATGAACACCGATGAGGTTGGAGAGGAGGAGGCGATATCATGGATGAGATGGATCATGCCGTTGCGACGGCCGACATAGAGCCGGTTCGACTCTCCGGGGGCGGCGGCCATCGCGGTGGGGGCGAGGAAGTAGTTGCCGGGAAAAGCTTCTTCGACGACATAGGTGGATACCGGCTGTTCCATCGGCATCCGAACCGTGGTGTTGGGGAGGCGGGCGTTGGTGGAAAAATCGATGGTGACCCCGGTGACGTCCGTGGTGAAGCCGGACGGGGTGACGGCGCGGTAGCTGAAACCGTCCGTGTCGGGAACGCCGGTGGTGTGAGTGTATATAATGCGGCCGTCGGAGGTTGCCGAGGCCGTTCCGGATGTCGGCGCTGTCGCCACGAGCAGGGTCGAAGCCGGGTCGATACCGTCATCGTTCTCGAGCACCGGGATGGCCGCCTTGGTCTGCCGGTGCATGACCATCGAATCAGGAACCGGGGTGGGGATGCCGGAAGGCGGGGGATCGGCGAGCGAGGTGAGCTGAAGGATCCAGGCATCCAGTGCGGACCCGTCCTCGCGGACGCCCACCCGGAGGGTATAGAGACCGGGCGTGCTGAAGGTCCAGGTCATCGGGTTCTGGGAACTGGCCGCGGTATTTTCTTCAGCGCCTCCCGATCCGTCCCAGGCGTCGGTCGCGAAATCGGCATCCAGGTGCCCATAGTCCTGGTACCAGTCGGCCACGCCGCCGATGCCGTCGGCAAGTTCGAGGATGCCGGCATAGATCGAGTCGGAAGAGTCATTCACCCCATCCCAGCGAAGCCAGAGCCGGTACTCGCCGGGGGTCCGGATCTCGACCAGGTAATCGATGGCGGCGCCATTGTCGAACAGGTTGATGGTTCCGTCCCCGTCGGGGAGGGACTGCATGTACCCGCTTCCGCGTAGGCCGGAGAAGGCTCCGGGCGAGCCGGCTCCGATGAATGTCCAGTTGTCATCGCCTCCCGGGTCCGGATGCACCGCGTGGTAATCCTCAGCCTCGCCGAGGACGATACCTCCGTATTCGACATAGGGCTGATTGGTGGATAGCTGGCCCGCCGGAGCGGTAACCGCGGATAGCCACAACATGAACAACGGCAAGCTGGTAAAGCGCATGACCTGACAGTGAATACCCGATGTCATGGGTGATGTATAGCACGGTTTCGGCCTGTTGGCAGAGGGGGGGCAGGATCATCCCCCAATCCGGTGTTCTCACGGGAAATCACTTGTGTCATCTTTCCCTTCCCCCATCCTGCGGTTCTCATGCATGATCTGCGCGATGATTTTTCGTAGGTTCATGCTGTTGTTGATGATGGCCGGGTCTGTATGTGCGGATGGCACGGAAGCGTATGTTTCCTCGCTCCAGGCGCTGGCGCGGGAGCGGGGCCTGGCGGGTGAACCGTATTGGGAAGTCCTTGGCCATTACCGTCGAGGCCTGTTCGGGACGGAGAGCCTGATTGACGACCCGGCGTTCTTCTTCAGCCCGGTCGGCCGGACCGATCCCGCGGCGGAGCTGGATGCCACCCTTGCCGCGTTCTTTGAGCCGGCAACCGATAACCTGACCAACCATCCGGTCTGCCGGTTCCCGGCCCGGTTCGAATGGTTGAAGGAGCAGTTGTCGATCGACTCCGCGAAGCTGCCGGTCGATCCCTGTCCCATCGTCGAGCGGGTCTATGAATTCATGAAACCCGAGACGCTGGTCCTGGTCTTTCCTTCCGCATACATGAACAGTCCCGCATCCATGTTCGGCCACACGCTGCTGCTGTTCGAACGGCCCGATGAGAATCGCCTCCTTGCCCGTTCGGTCAGTTACGCCGCCCGCACCGATGAATCGATCGGCCCCCTGTTCGCCTTCGCCGGTATCTTTGGCCTGTATCCCGGCTACTTTGCCATCGAGCCGTATTACGACAAGGTGGAGCAGTACAATGACATCAACCGCCGGGACATCTGGGAATACCGCTTGAATTTCACGCCGGCCGAGGTGCGGCGGATATTCCTTCACACCTGGGAGTTGCAGAACACGTTTGCCCGGTATTTTTTCTTTGATGAGAATTGCGCCTACATGCTCTACAGCCTGTATGACGTCGCCCGTCCCGAGCTGAATCTCCGTCACGACAAGGGGCTTTACGTCATCCCCATCGACACGGTGAAAAAGATCGTGGACAAGGGGCTGGTCGAGGAGATCTCGTACCGGCCGTCCAAAGTCTCGAGGATCAAGGCCATGGCCGGGCAGCTCACACCCGACCAGCGGCGGATGGCTCGTGAGCTGGCGGCGGGGGGCATGATGGCCGGAGATCTGGCAACATGGATTCCCGACGACGAGAATGCCCGCAAAGCGGTCCTCGATGTGGCCGCGATCCTGACCCAGTTCCGCCTTGCCGACGGAACCCTCGGTCATGAAGGGTACAACCGACAGTTTTTCGATCTCCTGCGAACCCGGAGCAAACTCGGTCCACTGCCTGATGATGCCTATCCGGTGATCCCGCCGCGGCGGCCGGACGAGGGACATCCTTCCTCCCTGATCGCGCTCGGGGGAGGGTGGGAGCGGGAGGAGCCGTACATCTCGCTCCGTTTCCGCCCGGCCTACCATGAGCTCCTCGATAACGATATCGGTTACGACCGCGGGGCCCAGATCCTTTTCCTCAACACGATCGGCCGCTGGTATCCCGAACGGGACCGGTTCACGCTGGAGCATTGGGACCTGGTGAGTGTGGAATCCATCGCTCCCCGGGACGATTTGTTCAAGCCCTATTCATGGAAGGTCCGGACTGGGATCACCCGGTATCCCCGTGCACCGGAGGATGACGACCTGGTCGGGTTTCTCCATACCGGAAGCGGCATGGCGTGGGAGAACCGCATCCTGCCCGGTCTGTTCTACGGCATGATCGACGCCCGGGTGCAGGCGGGGAGGGGGCATCCGGATGATGCCGCCGCGGGCGGAGGCGGCACCCTGGGCTGGATGGTTTCCATGACCGATACCTGGAAGTGGCTGGCCACGATCTCCGTCTCCCGCTTCGTTGCCGGGGAAACCTACACCGACCTTGAAGGATCGTTCGGAACCGATGTGCGGCTGAACGACCGATGGAGTCTCCGCGCCGAATACCGTCATATCCTGCGTGACGGATACGAACAACCCGATGCGCGCCTGACCGTGGGTCGGTATTTTTAGTCGGCGTACAGGACCATTTCCTTGCAGTAGAACGGCGACCGATTGAGGGGGATGGTCAGGGGGCAGCCTGCGAAGTCGCAGTTTGCTCAGGTGGTTACGGCGGAGGCCAGCCGATGGGCGGCGCGTACTCGTAGGTAAAGACATCCGGCGTTCCGCCTCCGATTGGTGTGTACGTGACGGTCAGCATCTGACATTGAACTGTGTACTCCTCAAACAGCACCGGGTTGTTTCCCTGTCCGAGAATCGGGTCGTGAATGTTCGACGTCCATTGGCGCAAGTTCGTAATCAGGACGTAGCCTTCAAGTTCAAGGGTGATGAAACATTCGGTCTGTGCGTCAAATCGACAGGCTTTGAAAACAACCGGATCGGAGTCGTCAAGGCGCGCGCGATTGCGGAATTTTGCCGTGAGCGATTCGCTCGCTTCCGTCGCCTGTTTGACGAAGGTAACCCGGGGGATCACCAACTCAGAGACGCCGGATATCGGAGGGTTCTGATCGGGGTCTCCGTCGCCGTCGCGACTGAGGTCAAGGTCGAACCCTTCCAGGGTGATCCATCCGACGGATCCCTGCACGACCGAGTCTCCGGTGATACCGGGGACATCGAGCAGGAACTGGACACCGGAGCCGCCGAGTTGCGCACGGGCGGTGGGCGCAACGGCGCACAGCAACATACCCATGAGTGCTCGCAGCCCTGATTTGGAAAAAACCTGCTTCATGGTCCGGCTGGTAGATCAACCTGAAGGGATGGCAAATCCGTCGGTTTGGTTTCGATATAGACGGTCAGCGTGACGACCTCCATGACGCGGCCGTCGTATCCGGCGCCGATCGGATCAAATTGATTGGGTTGCCAGGTTTCAACCTTATTCACAATCGCTTTCGGGATCGTATAGGTATAGACCGGCTGTAGTGTTGTCGTATCCACCCAGTAGACCTTCGCATTC
>JAUIHQ010000296.1 GCA_030432155.1 bacterium
GGGTCATGTCGGAAGTAAGGCTTTCCTGCGACTCGGCCGGCTCTTCACCGGCTTCGGTCTCCGGGCTGAGAATCACGAGGGTGCGGTTGGCGGGCTTGAGGTAGGTCCGGGCCACCCGGGCCAGATCCTCCGCGGTGACGGCATCGACCGATGCGAGAAACTGTTCGGAGAACCGGGGGTCGCCGGCGTAGTACTCGCCGGAGGCAATGGCGGCCGCCTGACCGTTCATGGTCTGGAGTGCGCCCAGCTCGGAGATGAGAAAAGCGCGTTTGGCTTTCTCGATTTCCGCTGCGGTGTAGTCGCCCTCCGACCAGCTTGCCACCTGTTGTTCAATGGCCTCGATGACCTCCGCTTCTCGGGCGGGATCGAATTGGGCCGAGATGCCGAAGAGGCCCTCGTACATGGGGGTGTGCGACCAGGCGTCGATCCCGAACACAATGCGGCGGTCCTCGCGGAGATCGCGATAGAGCCGGGAGCTTCGGCCGTCACCGGCCACGGCGGATAGGATATCAAGCGCCGGCGCGTCCGGATGGTCGAGAGGAACGGTGTGGAACGCCATGTGGAGGCGGGAAAGTTCATACGGTCCGGTTTCGCGGGCGAAGCGCGGCGATATCTGCTGGGGCTCGGCAGGCAGCACAACCCGTTCGTAGGGTCGGCGCTTGAAGTCCTTGAACGCTTCCTTGATCCGCGCCCGTACATCCGCGGCGTTCACATCCCCCACCACTACGACCATCATGTTGTCCGGGGTGTAGTGCTGGTGAAAATATGCTTCAAGGTCGTCCCGGGTCATGCCGCGGAAAATATCCTCGTAGCCAATCACCGGATACTTGTAGGGATGCACGCGAAAAGCGGTTTCCCATAGCAGCTTGGTCAGGACCCGTGAGGGGTTGTCGTAGCCCATGGCAAATTCACGGAGAATGACTTCCTTTTCCCGTTCCCACTCGGATTCGGGCAGCGTCGCATGCTGGACTGCATCGGCGAGGACGTCGATGCCGACCTGCCAGTTCTTTGATGGAAGATCCGTATAGAACACCGTCCGGTCATGGGCGGTGTAGGCATTGATTTCCCCGCCCGCCTCATCGATTTCGGTGGTGATGTCGGTCGGCCCCCGGGTGTCGGTTCCCTTGAAAATCATGTGCTCCATGTAATGCGAAAGACCGCCCCCGAGGTTCTTCCCCTCGTGGATGGCGCCGCTTCCCACCCAGATCTGAACGGACACGACCGGAGCGCTGTGATCCTCCTTGATCAGCAGAATCATACCGTTGTCGAGGACGGTTCGCTCGATACGGTCGTTGGCCGCGCGGAGGGTTTCGATCGGATCGCCGGCATGAGACATCAGGGAGGGGATCAGCATAAGCAGAACAACCTTGAGGGTGTGCAGGTTCATGGCGCTACCTTACATCAGGAGGCAGGCGTTGTGTTTCCGGTTCTCGGCGCCTTGGCCCGCGGCGCGGGCCGGAAGGGCTGGCGGAACGCGGTATCAAAACCGTAGCCGCCGGAGAAATCCTCCAGGGTATCCTGGTCGGTCTTGCCGAGAATGCCGTGCTTGACCATCAGGAACACCAGGCGGCCGAAGTCTTCGCATTGTTCGATCCCCCAGCGGTTCAACACCGTCATGGTGATCGGGCCGAATTCCTGAAGAGCATACTGGCGGATGCCCTCGAGCAGCTCGCCGCCGGATACATGGCGGTTGGGGCCGCTGATCGGTTTCTCCAGCATCTTGATGGTATAATCGAGGGCTTCGCGGATAAACACATAGGCCTGGGGATGATATTGCGGGTTTTCCTGCACCATCCGATCAACCGTTTCCTGGAAATTCACTTTCTTCATCGCAAACTATCAGACCATCTTACACGCAAAACGTTCAGGGGGAAAGCCAGTATGCACGGCCGGCCCCCGGGGTCAATGCCGGGCTCTTCCGGCGGGGCGCTGCCGCTTATTCGGACCGGCCGGGATGCCGGTACAGGACCGGTGATTCGTCTTCGGTCGCGGGCTCCTCCACGATCTGTTTTGTGATCAGACCGAGGAGGAAAATGAGCAGGATGCCCCCGATCAGCCACCGTTCGGAGCGGGTAAGGGGAAAGCTGAACCATGCGGACAGGGGGCGGCGACTCATGCGGCTCCTTTCACCGCCGGACCGGACGGCGGGGGAAGAATTCGGCCGGCGGCCAGCGAAATAATCACGGTTATAAGGGTGGAAAGCGGGAAAAAGTAGATTTCGTGGAGGATGCCGGCCTGCCGGAGCCAAAGGATCGAGACAATGGATACCGCGGTACCGGCCAGCCAGCCCCGGACATGCGCCCGGCGGGTCAGGATCCCCAGGAGGAAAAGCGCGAGGATCGGGGCATTGAACAGTCCGATGTAGGTCAGGAACATATCAAGGATGCCCTTGATGTTCCGGAAGAACAGGACCGCGACCGCCGTGGCGACGATGCCGATGCCCACATTGAGGATACGGGCCCGGCGGACCGAAGACCACCGTTCCGCATGGCGCGGGGACAGGGGGCCGAGAATGTCGTTGATCAGCACGGTGGTAATGGAGTTGAGACCGGAATCCACGCTCGACATGGCCGCCGCGAACAGAGCGGCGATCAGCAGACCCGACACCCCGTTCGGGAGTTGATGGATGATGTAAAACGGCAGAACCCGGTCTCCGGAGATGTCGTCAGGCAAGACCCCCGGATGCTGGCCGTAATACACGAACATTCCGAGGCCGATAAAGAGCAGGGTGCCGATGATGATGAAATCGGTGGCGGCATTGAACAGGATGGCCTTGGTGACGCCCCGGTCCGACCGTACCGCGAGCAGACGCTGCACCGAAACCTGGTCGATGCCGTAGTCATGAATCAACACGAAGAAATAGGAAAGGGCGGCCGCGGCGGCGGTCATTTCCAGCGGATGAAGCGACCAGTCGAACAGCCGCAGCCGGTCCGCCACGTGGGCGGCTTCGACAATGCCGGTGAAACCGTCCGGTACGTTGCCGGCAAGACTGATCGCGAGCCAGAACGCGCCGGTCATCATGATCAGAAATTGCGGTACATCGGTCCAGATCACCGCCGACAAACCTCCCATCGCGCAATACAGCGTTGCCATAAGGCCGATCAGGATGCAGGCGAGGGCGAGGGGAATGCCGGTGACGACGTGAAGGGAGAGAGACGGCGCGTAGATGACGGTGCCCAGCCAGGCGAGACGGGCGAGAACGAACAGGATCGATGTCGCGGTCCGGGCGGTGGGGCCGAAGCGGCGGGCGATATATTCATAGGAGGTCGTCACACCGTGGCGCCGGTATACCGGGTACAGAAGGAAGATCAGAACAGGTGCGACGAGGGGACTGATCAGCGCCACCACCAGCAGCGAAACATTCTCGCGGTAGGCCATGCCGGGCAGGGCCATGAACGTCATCGCGCTGGTGACCGATGCATAGAAACTCATGGCCACGGCCAGCCACGGCATGCGGCGGCCGGCGAGGAAAAAATCGTCGGTGGTTTTCTGCCGCTTCGAGAAACGGAAACCGATCAGGATCAGGCCCGCGATATAGACCGCGAGGATGACATAGTTCAATGTGCTGAATGTAACCGTATCCGGCATGCCGCCACCATGGGGTTCACGCGGCCCGCGAATCAAGTCTCGTCATCGGTCCATGATTCCCGCATGTCGATTCCGCACCCCGCGGAGAGGATCGCTCCCTGGATCCAGGACAGGTAGTGGAGCAGCAGCTTGTCGCCCCGGTGGGGATCGGTATCCGACACATCATGCCAGGATTCCGGCTCCGGCAACTCGGCGGCCAGCATCATGCGGACGTCATTCAGAAATCCGAGCCACGAATCGACCCGGTTGTCCGGGATATGAAGACACGTGTCGGCTTGATCGGGCAGGCTCAGATCATGCTCATACGCCGCCAGCCGCTCATCGCGGATACGCTGGATTTCGCGGCACAGCAGCTCATGGTCGTCGGCCGGAAAGGGGCCCTCAACAAGCGGTTTGTCCCGGGATTGAATAAGACGGGACCGCACGAGCTGCGGAAGATTTTTGAGAAACCTCATTTCGCCGGGTTCCAGTTCGATGTCAATACCATCCCCGGTGCGCCGAATACCCTTCATCCTGCATCCGCCTTCCGGATGGTCGCCTGCAGTCCGTATCCGTGAAGCTGGGTGACATGAAGTTCGGCCTGCTCCCGATCTTCGGTGGCCACAATCGATTTCCCGTGCCGGTGAACCTCCAGCATATGGCGCTCCGCCTTCTGCCGGTTGAAGCCGAAAACCCGCTGGAACACGAACACCACATAGGTCATCAGGTTGACCGGATCGTTCCAGACGATCACGTGCCACGGAGCGGCAAAGCCGAGATCTTCCTCGGTGCCGGTTTCCCGTATTTTGGATGGCGCCTGCACGGCGACCGGTAGAGATCCATTCATCACCGCAAGCATAGCAGACATGCTGCATGTCTCACACATCTTTGATCTCCGCATCGGAACCAAAACGTGACAAGGATTGCTCTGTCCATGCCGCCCATGGTCAAGCGGTTGGCCACCGAAGAACGAGGTACGCCCCGTATCCGGCCAGCAGCAATGCACCTTCCCATCGTTGCAGGATCCGGCCGGTATACATCAGGGGCAGAAGGAGTACGGAAAGCACCGTCATGAGAACCAGATCGACCGCTTCAAGTCCGGTGGCAGCGACGGGGCG
>JAUIHQ010000297.1 GCA_030432155.1 bacterium
TATCGGTATGATTTCAGTCTTCCTCAACAGGGTTCGGGTGTCAGGTTTCAGGAGGGCCTGAAACCTGACACCCGAAACCTGAAACCAAATCGTCTGGCGCATGTATACCGATACGTATTTGCGATTGGTATGAGGCCTCCGCGCAAGCACCGACCGCGAATCGCAGGTCGTTGTTTCTGCTCAATCCGTACATTCATGCAATCCCTCCAGGCACAGATGCTGCCGGAAGGAAGTCTCCAGGGTGTTGTATCCATTTTCCGGTTTTGGCAGTATGAAAACCCGGCACTCGAAGGAGACCGGACAGGCTGACCGTGAATAGCGTGTACCCGAGGAGCCAAGATGACGAATGCATCGGCCGGAAAAACAAACGGGGCGGATGACCAGGGACAGTATTGGTGTTTCATCTCCTATCGCCATTCCGACAACAAGAAGTCGGGCCGCATGTGGGCCACCTGGCTTCATCAGTTGATTGAAACCTACGAGGTGCCCTCCGACCTCGTAGGTACGACGAACAGCCGCGGCGATGTCATTCCCGAGCGTATTTTTCCCGTTTTCCGGGATGAGGATGAATTGCCGGCCGACGCAGACCTGGCCTCCCCCATTTACCGCGCACTGGACGGATCCAGATGCATGGTTGTTCTCTGCTCTCCGGCCGCGGTTGCCTCCACCTATGTCGCAAACGAAATCAGCTATTTCAAAAAAATCGGGCGTGCGGACCGAACCATGGCGGCGATTCTTTCCGGAGAACCAAATGCAAGTTGGGATAAACACAAACAGTCGGATGGCTATGCTCCGGACGCGGAGTGCTTCCCGGTGCCGCTACGCCATCCGGTGGATGCACATGGGGAGCTGATCCTCTCCGAGCACGCCGAACCCATAGCACCCGACTTCCGCCTGGCCGACGGCTCGGAAGGGTGGACAAGTCCGGAGGCGTACCGGCAAGCCCTGGTTGCGGAGGGACGGGCGGGCAAATCCGAGATCGAAGAATTGATTCGCCAGTACCAGGCCAAGGTGAAACTTGCCACGCTCAAGATCATCGCCGGCATCCTGGGGGTTGCACTGGGCGAGTTGACCAAGCGGGATTCGGCCTATCAACTCGCGCGGGCTCGCGAAAAGGCGAAAATCGCCCGGCGCTGGCTTACCGCCGTGGGCACACTGGCACTACTCGCCTGCGTGGCGGGCGCCTTTGCGTGGATGCAACGGGGGGTGGCGATCGAGCAACGGCAACTGGCAGTGGAGCGGGAAAAGGAAGCAGAGGAAGCGTTGCTTCAGTCGCGCAAAAGCCTTTCCAGAATCGACCTGGAAAAAGCGGTATCGCTCAACGAGGCCGGCAAGGCATCCGATGCCCTGGCCTACCTGGATCGTGCCCTTCGCTATGATCCCGGAAACCGAACGGCATTGCTGAATGTATACGGCCAGTTGCTCAATCGTGACTGGCCACTCCCCGCCTGGGAGATCCGTGCGGGATCGCACGAAATCATTCGCGCGGCGTTCGTACCATCACGTGACGAAATCGCCTACTATGACATGAGCCGGAAGTTGCGCTTCGTCGACATGAAGTCCGGCCGACCGAGCCGGTCGGATATACAAATGGAAGACGACGATGTATTCAAGTGGTTCACGCCATCCGGTTCAAACATAGTTGCCTCTTCAACAAACGGACTCCTGCAACTGGTCTCTGCCGACAGCGGACGGATCGTAAAGCGGATCAACCTTCGCTCGAACCAGACATATCCGGATATGATCCGAAGTGCCGATGGCAGCAGAATGGTTGTTGCAGACCTGAACCGCCTGCATGTCCTCGACGGAGAGACCCTCGACGTGATGGCAAGCGCCGACCTGGCGGAATCCGAAATGCTCCCGCGCGTTGCCTTTGACCCGTCAGGCGCCCGCATTGTCGTGCTGCATGATAAAACCGCGGAGGTATGGGATTATTCCCGCGGAGACCTGAAGCGCACGACATTGCAATCAGGCATATTCGTAACCTCGGCCACGGTCAGCCCGGATAGCCGCTGGATTGTTGTCACCGGCGTGGGCGAGAATAGCGCTGTCTATGATGGCGCCACCCTCGAACCGACAAGCCGTTTCCGGGAGCTCCCACCCGGATCCCGCATCCAGTTTTCCGGTGATGGCTCCTTTCTCATCGTGAAAAGCCTCGAAGATGAGTTGTCGATCCGCATCAACAGCGACCGGGAGTTACGCGGTCCCACCCTTTCCGATGAGGGTGATATTCGCCGGGTATACTTTTCACCTGACAGTCAGTTCATGGTGATTGAAAGCGGCAACCGCATTTCCATACGTGATACCCTCCGCGACTTCAGACTCGTCACCGAGCCCATTCCGGTGGCCGGAGCCTTCCAAACGGATTGCACGGAAGACGGAAACGGCCTTCTCGTCACCACACCTGACAGCGTATCCCTGTGGGACATCCGAAAAGGATCGATGCTGTACGACACGACGTCCGCCGCCTTCAGCAACAAGATTGTAAGCGCGGCAAACTTCATCCCGGAACACGACCTCATCGCACTTCAGACAATCGAAGGCACGGTCGTCCTGGTTGATGCATCGACCCACCAGGCCATCGGCAAGCCGACACGGCACAGGGGATTTGCCGGTGATGCATTTCGCATGGGGATGTATATGATTGATGGTCCGCCGATCTTGAGTCCGGACGGAGAGTGGATGCTTACCGCACTTCCCGACAACAAGGTCGTACCGGTATCGGTCAAAACCGGCAAACAACTGCGGCCACCCATCATACGCAGCTCCGTCAATGACGTACCGGTTCTATCCCCGGACAGCCGTACCTTCCTCACCGTGAAAAACGCCCGGTCCTCGGGAACGCTGCTCGTTCACAAGGTTCATCCGCACGATGGTGAGGAGCCCACGGAACTTCATGTCGACAAGGGACTGATCGCCGCCTATGCCTATTCACCGGATGCCCGAACCATTTATGTTGCCTCCTCGGCCGGCCTGCATGCATTCGACAGCCGAACCGGCAAGGGCAGGGAACTTGGTGACTGGAGCAGGCAACTTATCATGGCGTCCGAGCTGTTGCCGGTTTCGAATTCTTCCCGTCTTCTCATTGCAAACCTGGACACGGTGCACGTCGTACATCGTGAAACCGGCGAACCGGAAGGCGTCGAATTCATGCATGGCGACAACATCTCATGGATGATACAATCCCGTGACGGCCGATTTCTTTATACGGCTTCGGAAGACAAGTCGGTTCGCATATGGGACCTTGTCTCCCTGGAACCCGTAGGCACCCCCCTTGCCATCGACACCCAACCGGTCTGTCTCTCCCTTACGGAGGACAACGAATTGCTGTATGCCCTGACATTGTCCGGAAAAGTCTATCTATGGGATGCACAAACCGGGCACAGGGTGCATGAGCCCCTCGATGTTCCCCAGGGATCGCATTTCGCCCATCTGGATGAGCGGTCGGGAACCCTGACCATTGCGCACCAGAACAAGCTGTCGATCATGAAGATCGGCTACCTGGGCAAACAGAATGCACCGGACTATGAAGCGGTGCGGACGTTGGTTCGGGGACTGGCCGGCAAATGGCTGGACGATGACGATCATCATCGGCGCATAACGAACAGGGTGGCGAGTATCCTGAACATGAGAAATGACGGTGCGGAGCAACCGGCCATGGTGCAGTGGTTCCTCGCAGATCGCGCAAACCGCTCCATTTCACCGTATGATTCCACCACGGTAAAGAAGTGGATCGACACTCACCTCCGGTCAGGACTTGTTGACGGCTTGTTTCAGGCCCGAAGCCTCGACCATGGCGACCCGGAGATACTCAGCAAATTCGCGGTTGAGTTGGTGGCACAAAGCTTCTCGGCACGCGGCATGCAGTCCTTGCCCGAGGTCGCCGCCATATCGCGCCGCGCCGCAGCAACCATCATGGATCATCTGGTCAAGCGGTATCCCGACCGTCAGGACGTCCAAAAAGCAAAGCAGACGATCGACAAGGCCCTGGCGAACATGGGCGATGCGGGCAGCGCATCGCGCCCGCTCATGCAAGGAGACACCATGCTGAGCAAGCTCTCCACCCCTTCCCGCAGAGACCGGTCACCGGCCCCATCGACCCTCCCTGCGGAAAAAGTCCGGGAGAAGACCAGGCGCAGTCCGCCGGTTCGAGACCCCGCCCAAACACCCGACCCGGTTCTGCTCAAAGCCGCAGAAGCAGCCAATCGCACACTGCCCAGGATGCTGGATGATGAAACCCGTTATGACGAGGCCCGGGTGTTTGGGAAAACCATGATCTATTCCAGCACACTCGTGAATTATACCGCGGATGAAATCAACGTGGACAAGCTGGAATCCAGTGTACGCAAATCGGTCCTGGCAAATACCAGAGCTGATGAAAACCTGCTTGCCATGCTTGGATACGGCTATTCGATCGAACAGCTTTATCAGGATAAGAATGGAGAGTATCTATTCCACATTCTTATAACCCCCGAAGACCCTGAGATCATCGATGCACTTGCCGGTCAATCCAGGCAGGCAGGAACAGGATCCGAAGATAACCCGGCCGGAGCGAAGGCATCCAAAGCCGGCGGGGCGAAACCCATCGGCCAATTGAACGGCTCCGCCATGTTTAACTATGACCGATGGCAACTGTTGAGTGAGGGCGCAACGGAGATTTCCGGTATC
>JAUIHQ010000298.1 GCA_030432155.1 bacterium
AGCTACACGCTCCAGGATTCCTGAAGCGTGTAGCTCAGGTGGGGGGCGAACAGATGCGGCTGCAGCAGGAATGCATCATGCCCTTTTTCGGAATGCACGGTGATGTACTGGTAGTGGACGCCGGCCTTTTTGAGCTGACGGCACAGGTATGACTGTTCGCTGGGGTAGTAGCAGACGTCGCTGTCGATGCTGAACACCATGTACCTCTGCCCCTTGCACCGTTTGAACATCTCGATGTAGGCGGATTCATCCTCGTTATCCAGCCCGCAGTCCTGGCGCAGGTCGAACTTCATCCACGCATCCATGATCCGGAGGTAGGTGTTGGCGTCAAACCGGTTCACGAACTTGAGGCCCTGGTTGCGCAGGTACGACTCGACCTTGTCGCTCAGCCAGTACCATTTGTCGTTGTCGGTATCGGGCTGGACGATCTCGTCCTTGGCCCTCTCCTTGATGGTCTGGAGGGACACAAAGGTCTTGTGACTGATCATCCGGGCCAGGGCCAGCCCCTGGTCGGGCCGGGGCCCGTCGTAGTAGTAACCGCGATTGAAGTTCCGGTCCTCCTCGATGGCGCAGATCTGTTCGTAGTTCAGAATCCGCTGGAGGAGAGTGACCTCGATTCCGGACGCGATGGGTATGACATTCCGTACCCGGTCGGGGTAGCGAACGGCAAAGTTGATCGCGCACATCCCGCCGAGCGAACCGCCGGAGACGGCGTGCAGGGTACGGATGCCGAGGTGATCGAGAAGCGGAACCTGGGAGTCGACGATATCGCCGAGCATCACGGTGGGAAAATCCCGGGCGTAGGGCTTGCCGGTGGCCGGGTTGAGAGAGGTCGGGCCGGAGGAGCCGTAGCAGCCGCCGATGTAGTTTGCGCAAATCACGAAGAACCGGCTGGTGTCGAAGGCCTTCCCGGGGCCGATGAAGTCCTCCCACCAGCCGAGGTGCTGTTCCTCGGTCCACAGGTTTCCGGCTGCGGGCACGGACCGGTTGATCCCGGCCGCGTGCTGGCTGCCGGACAGAGCGTGGAACAGGAGGATGGCGTTGGAGCGGTCCTCGTTCAGCGTCCCGTATGTCTCGTAGGCGAGGGTGACCGGCGACAGGGTCTCGCCCGAGCGAAAGACGAACGGGTCCGTTTCGGCGAAGGTGAAATATTTCGTTTCCACCTCGCCGAGGGCTGATTGCAGGTTTTTGTGTTTCGTCGACATGACAGGTTTCAGGATAGGCAAAGGGCAAGCGGGAGCTTGCCCCTCTGGTCTGTTTCCGGCGCAAACCCGGAGGGGCAAGCTCCCGCTTGCCCTTGTATATTCGTTGCCTTCACGAGCTGTCCGGTCATCATCGTTTACTTCTGCGAGATCTCCAGGGCCTGGTCGATGTCGGCGAGGATGTCATCGATGTGCTCGATGCCCACGGACAGACGGACCAGCTCGGGGGTGATGCCGCCGGCGGCCTGCTGTTCTTCCGACAACTGCGAATGGGTCGTGGTCGCAGGATGAATGGCGAGGCTCTTGGCGTCGCCGACATTCGCGAGGTGCGACAGCAGCTTCAGGTTGTTGATGAACTTCGAGCCGGCTTCCGAGCCGCCCTTGATCCCGAACACGACCATCGAGCCGCCTTTCCCGCGGAGGTATTTGACGTTCTTCTCGTACTGGGGGTCGTCCTCGAGGCCGGGGAAGCGCACCCATTCCACGAGCTTGTGGCCCTTGAGGTGTTCGGCTACCGCCTTCGCGTTGCGGCAGTGCTGCTCCATCCGCAGGGGGAGGGTCTCGATGCCCTGCAGGAACATCCACGCGTTGTCCGGCGCGATGCAGGCGCCGAGGTTGCGGAGGGGAACCGTCCTCATGCGAAGAATAAAGGCGAGGGGGGCCAGCGGTTCAGGCAGGTCGTGTCCCCAGCGGATACCGTGGTACGACGTGTCGGGCTCATCGTACAGGGAATGCTTGCCCGCGCCCCAGTTGAACCGTCCGGAGTCCACGACCACGCCGCCGATGCCGGTGCCGTGACCGCCGAACCACTTGGTCAGGGAATGCACGACGATGTCGGCCCCGTGGTTGAGGGGGTTGGTCAGGTACGGGGTCGAGAAGGTGCTGTCCACGATCAGCGGAATCCCGTTGTCCTTTGCGATGGCGCCGATGGCGTCGAGATCGGCAATCTCCAGCGCGGGGTTGGATACGGTCTCGCAGAACAGTGCGCGGGTTTTGCCGTCGATGGCGGCGGCAAAATTCGCCGGGTCGTTCGAGTCCACCAACCGGACCTCGATCCCGAGCTTCGGCAGGATGTCGTTGAACTGGGTGTAAGTGCCGCCGTACAGGTTGCGGGCCGAGACGATGTTGTCGCCGGCCTGGGCCAGGTTCACGATCGCGTAAAAGATCCCGGAGGTGCCGGAGGCGACGCCGAGGCCGGCCATTTCGTGGGCGCCCTCCAGCAGGGCCACCCGTTTTTCCAGCACATCGGTCGTGGGGTTCATCAGCCGGGTGTAGATGTTGCCCAGCTCCTTGAGGGCGAAAAGGTTCGCCGCGTGCTCGGTGTTCTTGAATACATAGGACGACGTGCGGTAGACCGGGACGCCGCGCGAAAGGGTGGTGGGGTCGGGCTGCTGCCCGCCATGCAGACATATAGTTTCGAGCTTCATTGTCATCTCCTTCTTCGGTTTCTCTCTCCACTCCGGGACACAAAAAAATCCCCGTGCCGTCCAGCACGGGGAGCCGACTGATTTCCGCATATGCTGGCGGACGCATCGAGCCCCCGCACCGGGCGGGGCTGGCATTGGCACCTTGCCGCGGGCTGTCCTATCCCGCCGGGCAGGTTGCTGGGCGGTCAACGGGCCAGTTCCCTCGCGCCACTCTCGATGATTACACGTTGGTAAATCACACCGTCCGGCCACAACCGAACAGTCCGCATACCATACCGTTACATTTGGGGGGGTCAATAAGAAATGGAAGTATGAAGGATGAAGTATGAAGTATGAAAGGCTGGTGCGCTTCGCGGTGCTTATCGCTGGCTGGGTTGAAGATAACCACTCAGTTTCGGTTTATGACATGTCGAAAGATTGCCACGCTGGTTCCGGTGAGGTTTCCGGAGATCTCATCCTGGATGCTCCGGGCCTTTTCCCAAAGCCATCTTACCGTGTCCAGGAAACCGATCGTCCACCCGATCAATGCGCGAAGCGCACCTGCTCTTCATCCTTCATACTTCCGACTTCATCCTTCATCCGTGTTTCATTGCTCTTTTCCCCGGCCTCGGGTAGCGTGCGGGGTTTTTTGCGGAGGCTGGTTGTATGGAAGCTGGAATTGTTGGTTTGCCGAATGTCGGCAAGAGTACGTTGTTCAACGCCCTGACGTCGGCCGGGGCGGAGGCGAATAATTATCCTTTCTGCACGATCGAGCCGAACGTGGGGATTGTTCCGGTGCCGGATCCGAACCTCACCCTGATCAACCGCTACATCCAGACCAAGGAAGTCATTCCGTCGATCCTGAAGCTGGTGGACATCGCGGGCCTGGTCCGGGGGGCCAGCGAAGGGGAGGGCCTGGGCAACAAGTTCCTGTCCCATATCCGGGAGGTCGATGCGGTGGTCCAGGTGGTCCGATGCTTCGACGATGAAAACATCACCCATGTCGACGGCACCATCGACCCGGTCCGCGATATCGAGACGATCGAGACCGAGCTGATGCTGGCCGACATGCAGACGGTGGAGTCGGCGCTCCAGAAGGCGGTCAAGACAGCACGGGGAGGGGACAAGGACGCGAAACTGCGGGTCGAGGTTCTCGAAGCCTGCAAAACCGCCCTCGATGCGGGACGTCCGTTGCGGGGGGAGACCTGGGACCATCCGGATCACATCAAGATCATCAAGGGCTACGGTCTGTTGTCGGCCAAGCGGGTGCTGTACCTCGCCAACATCGACGAAGACGCCATCGGCACCGAGCCGGCGACGGTCACGGCGGTGCGCGACTACGCGGCGGCCCACGGCGGGGAAGTGGTGACGGTGTGTGCGAAGATCGAGTCCGAGCTGGCCGAGCTGGACGAAGCCGACCGGAACGAAATGCTGGCCTCTCTCGGCATGGAGGAGCCCGCGCTACACGTGGTGGCCCGCAGTATCTACCATCTGCTCGATCTGCAGAGTTTCTACACCGCCGGCCCCAAGGAGATCCGGGCCTGGCCGGTGCCGGTGGGGGCGACCGCACCCCAGGCCGCCGGGGTGATCCATACCGATTTCGAGCGGGGCTTCATCCGGGCCGAGATCTACTCCGTCGGCGACCTCGACACCCACAAGACCGAGGCCGCGATCAAGGCGGCGGGCAAAATGCGGGTCGAGGGTAAAGGCTACATGATGAAAGACGGGGATGTTTGCCACTTCCTGTTCAACGTGTGATCGTGTAGGACTTCGGGCATGGCGAAATCCAAACGAGTCTGGCTGATGAAATCCGAGCCCGATGTCTTCAGCATCGGGGATCTTGAGCGGGAAGGCCGTACCGGCTGGGAAGGCGTGCGGAACTACCAGGCCCGGAACTTTATGCGGGACGAAATGAAAACCGGCGACCTCGTTCTGTTTTACCACTCCAATGCCTCGCCTCCCGGGGTCGCCGGCCTCGGGGAGATCTGCCGCGAGGCCTACCCGGATGACACGGCCCGGGATCCCGACAGCCCGTATTA
>JAUIHQ010000299.1 GCA_030432155.1 bacterium
GAACCGGTAGTCGAGTTCGGGCATCGAGTCGAAATTCATGCCCCACACGCCGACAAGAAATGTCAACGGGATGAAAATCGTGGAGACGATGGTCAGGAAATTGATGACCTCGCTTGTCCGCGCCTGACTCAGCGACGCGAACGTGCTGAACACGGCGAGGAACATCGCCCAGAGACCGGTGGACCGGTCACGGAGAGTTGCGCCCAGCAAATAGATAAGCGGAAGCGAGGCGATCCCGATCAGGGCGAACGGGAAGCGGGCCAAAGCTTCCGAAGGCAGTTGCTCCAGGCTTCCAAATGTACCGACAAAGAACCGGATGACCATCATCAGGAGCGGGAGACGATGCAGGGACGTGAATCGTTCCAGCTCGGTGCGGAATACACCGCCCATGCTCTCCGCATTGACCGCAAAATTGATGACATTGATTTCATCAATGGTGAACGAAGCCAGGTTCAACCAAACGAGCCGCATCGGTACGGCCAGGGCCAGCATGGCGAAAAAGAGGATTCGTTGTGTTTTGGTCATGGCACTTCCTGACTAGGATCGATTTGTTCGCACCGCCTGAACGATTGCCAGGGCTGCCATTGCATCCTCGAGTGTTGCACCGGGTGAGTCTTCTCCGTTCACGGCAGCCGCGAACGCTTCGGTTTCCATACCCCACGAGGCATCGGGTTGATCAAACGTCCAGACCTGACTCTCCGGCGGCCCCATTTCCGGCAGCATCCGGTACCAGGCCAGCGTCTCCGTTCCGTAGCTTCCGCCCAGGCCGTCGACATGAAGCTTTCCGGTTTGCCCGTATACCTCAAAGCTGAATAGATTTTTCCACTCGCTCCAGGTGGCGTGCAGCCAGGCCGGCTTGCCTTCCGAGGTTTTAAGCAGCATGAAGGCATTATCCTCTACCGGCATGTCCCAGAAAAGGGTCGGCGCGTATCCGGAGACATCCGGGAAATCGCCCATGAACATCCGCGCGAGGTCCACGAGATGGACCCCCTGGTCCACCGCCTCTCCGCCCCCGGAGACGGCTTCGTCCGCCCGCCATTCCTTCTCATAACCGATCCGGCCGCCATGCCCGTACCGTCCGCGAATCATCATCGGCGGACCGGCTTCGCCGCCGCGCCAAATGTCCATGGCCTTCAGGAACGCGGGATGAAAACGGTGATTGAAACCGACGCGAACGGTCAAGCCGGTGTCACGGGCTTTTGCCAGAACCGGTTCAAGCTCTGCTGCGTGGCGGGCGCCCGGCTTTTCAACGAGAACATGTTTGCCCGCATCCAATGCCTGCAGCGTCAGCCGGGCAAGGCTGTCATGGGTCGCGGCTACGATCACCGCATCCACATCCTTGCGCTCGAGCAGCGAAGTAGCGTCAGGACATGCCTGCGCTCCGCACGTGTCGGCCAACGACGTTGCGCGATCCGTCACCGGGTCGGTCACCGCCGTCACCGTGCAATTGCCGGCCTGGAGGGCGCGTTTGCGTCCGATGAGTCCACAACCGATGATGCCCAGCCTCATACCTCCCGCTCTCCCCAGGTTTTGCCGCGCTCGGCGGGAATGATCCGGCGAAGGGTATAGATGTCGGTCGTATCAAGATCTTCCCGATGCTCATGGAGCGACTCCCAGGGGTCCCACTGGGCGCTGATCAACCGCCCGGTAATACCGTCGCTTTCCGGGGATGCCAGGTAAACGCAAAGACGGGATGCAAGATCAAATGCGGGCAGGGAATCCCGACGCTGCCGTTCGGCCTCCGCCTCATAGCTTTTTCCAAGCTGGTCGCTGACCTCGAGAAAATTGTCCATGATCCGCGTCGCGAGCACGCCGGGGGCCACGGCATTGACATCGATCCGGTCCTCCTTCAATTCCATTGCGAGCGTTTCGGTGAATCGCACCATGCCCGCCTTGGACGCGGCATAGGCGCTGAGATGCGGAAGCGGCTTGGTGGCGCCGCCCCCGGAAATATTGATGATCTTGCCGCCGCCGTTCGCCTTCATCAGTTCCGCGCACACCACCGACGGATACACCGTACCATGCAGGTTGATGGCGATCGCGTCCTTCCACTCGTTCCAGGTTCCGGCGGTGATCGGCCCGCGGGGACCGGCAACACCGGCGCAATTGACGAGAATATCCGGGGCCCTCCACAAATCCGCCGCCCTGCTCATCAGCCGGTCCACATCATTCTCGATGGCAACATCACAGACGCAGGTATGGACATTCCCCTTTGATGCGGCGGCGAGAGCATCCGCAGCATGAGCAAGCGTGTCTGCCGTGCGCGCGGCAAGCAATACCGAGGCGCCTTCGGCGAGGAAATGCCGGGCGATGTGATAACCGAACCCCTGGCTTCCGCCGGTGATCACGGCATGTCGGCCGGCCAGCTTCATCAGGTGCGCGATTCCAGCAGCCACGGGTTCTCAATCAGGTACTCGAGCGTCTTCAGGATACCGTCGTTGATGGAGACCTTCGGTTCCCAGCCGAGGCTGCGGATGCGGGCGCAATCGAGGTAGATGAACGGATTGTCGCCGATCCAGCCCCGGTCGCTGCCTTCATACACCAGCTCCGGCTGAATCCCGAGCCGCTCGCTGATCAGACGGATCGAATTGTTGACGTCGCTGTACTTGTCGGTCCCGAGGTTGAAGATGTTGACGTTCTCTTCCGCCTTGTCGATGGCCAGCAGAATCGCATCAATACAATCCTGCACATACAGATAGGATTTCTTCTGTTTGCCGTTGCCGAGTACATCCATGCGGGTCGGATCAGCTTTCAGTTTCCGATAGAAATCAAACACGTGGCCGTGGCCGTAGCGCTCGCCGAGAATGGATACGAAGCGGAAGATATAGGCCTTGATGCCGAACCCTTCGGCGTAGGCCTGAATCATACCCTCACCGGCAAGCTTCGATGCGCCGTAGAGAGAGGTCTGGACCGGGAACGGGGCATCTTCGGGCGTGGGGATGGTTTTTGTTTCCCCGTAGATGGCACCGGTGGAGGAAAACATGATGCGCTCAACGCCGTTCAGGCGCGCAGCTTCCAGAACCTGAAAGGTCGCGATGGTGTTCTGCTCAAGATCCCGGCGCGGGTAGTGGGTGCCGAACCGGACATCGGCATTCGCGGCGAGATGGAAGACCGAGTCATGGCCGGCCATCGCATCCTTGATCATGGCCTGGTCGAGGCAGTCACCCTCGACAAACCGCGCTCCGTTTTTTTCGGCATCGGCCAGAAATCTGCGACAGCCGGTTGAAAGATTGTCGTATACCGTCACGTCATGACCGGCGGCCAACAGCCGATCAACCAGGTTGCTTCCAATGAATCCGGCGCCGCCGGTGACAAAGCATTTCATAGTTTATCCGTGATTTGAAACGCCCCGGCGCATGATGCACCGCTATTCGGCGAAGTTTATTTTTTCCGCGACCATATATTTCGGCCGCTGGCGAACCTCTTCATAGATCCGTCCGATATATTCCCCCATAATACCCAGACATATCAGTTGGACTCCACCCAAAAAGGCCACAAGCAGGATGATCGGAGCCATGCCGGTAATCATGCCGTGCCCGGTTACCAGCTTGACCAGGATATAAAGAAAGGATGCAAACAGGCTGGAGCCGGCAACAAAAAAACCGAGGGTGGTGGCCAGGGTCAGGGGTTTGCTGGAGAAGGCGACCACCCCGTTCAGCCCGATGCGCATGGAGCCGGTGATCTGGCTGTACTTGGAGGTTCCGTCCACCCGTTCATCCCGGTCATACAGGATGGCGGCCTGACGATATCCCACAAACGCCACGAGGCCCCGTAGAAATCCATGCGTTTCCTTGAGCGACCGTAATCCCTCGATCACCCGCCGGTCCATCAGCCGGAAATCCCCGGTGTTGCGGGGGATCGGCACCTCGGATATGCGGTTGATCACCCAGTAGCCGATCCACGACACCACGCGCTTGGGCAGGGTTTCCCCTTTGCGGCTGCGCCGCTGGGCATAGACGACATCGTAGCCTTCCTTCCACTTTTCGACCATCCGGGGAATCAGCTCCGGGGGGTCCTGAAGATCGACATCAATAACGATGCAGGCGCCGCCGCTCGAGGCCTCGATACCGGCCATCGTACAGGCGGGCTGACCCCAGCGGCGGGTCATGACCATCAGGCGGAGCCGGGGATCGGCGGCGATGGCATCGCGGAGAATCTCCTCGGTGCGGTCTTTGCCGGGATCGAGGACGAAAATCATCTCATAGGTGCAGCCGATCGATTCGAGGATCGGTTTCATCCGGTCGAGAAAGACCGGTACGGTCTTCTCTTCCTGGTACACCGGTATCACGATCGATAGATCAAGCGTCCCGCCTGTTGATGAAGAGTTCATGGCTGGGCGCATCGTGCAGAGTTTCAACGGCTTCTGTCAACGCCCAAGCGGGACCGGCCGGTCATCCCGGCAGGCCCCGGGTCCGGGCGGTGATGTTGATCATACGGAACAGGAGGCGGGCCCCTACGTTGGCGTCCCAGTCATCTTCCCCGGGGCTGACTTCGTTGAGGTCGAAGCCGATGATCCGTCGGCCGCTGTCGGCAACGGTTTGAATGAGGTGGAGGGCTTCCTCGAAGCCGAACCCTCCGGGCACCGGCGTCCCGGTGTGGGGACAGAGCTTGGGGTCGAGGCCATCGATATCGAAGCTGATATA
>JAUIHQ010000300.1 GCA_030432155.1 bacterium
TCCCGGGTATCCATCACCTCGGTGATGAACGGCAGTCCGGATGCCTTGCGGGTTTCCATGAGAATACGCAGTCCTTCAACCCCCAGACCCTGGAAGGAATACGGTGATGTACGAGGTTTGAATGCACCGGCCCTCATCATGGCCGCCCCGGAGTTGCGGATGGAGGATGCTGTCCGATTCATGATCTCGCGGGATTCCACTGAACAGGGTCCGGCCGCCACCACGACACGTTTACCGCCGACGTCAACCCGGCTGCCATCGGTATGCTCGGCGTTGAAAGAAATGATCGTGGATTCCGGCTGGAATTCCCGGCTGGCGAGGCGGTACGGCTTGCTGATCTCGGCGACCGACTCCACGCCCTGGAGCCCGTGAAACGGCCGCATGGCAATGGTCTGGTCGTCTCCGCTCAGCCCGATGACATGACGCCCGGCATTCCGGCTCATGGTGGTTCGGACGCCCCAGGCGGAGGCCTGGCGGATGATGGCATCGATTTCGGTGTCGGTGACGTCCTTTTTCAGTACCAGCATCATGATACGGCAAGCTCGCTTCCCGCTTTCAGATCCCGAACCGCCCGCAGGAACCGGTCATTCTCGGCCTCGGTTCCCACCGTAACCCGGACAAACTGCGGAAGCCCGTACACCGACATCGGGCGGACAATGACGTGACGCTTCTGCAGCTCTTCATAAATTCGCTGACCGTCACCGACATTCACCAGAAGGAAGTTGGCCTTGGAGGGAATGAAGGGAACGCCGAGATCATCCAGCCCCTTGCCGAGTTGTTTCAGGCCGTTGGCAACCAGTTTGCGCGACGATTCGAGATACGCCTCGTCCTCCAGCGCCGCGATCGCCGCAGCCTGGGCGATTGCACTTACATTAAAGGGCTGGCGGACATGGTGCAGCAGGTCCACCCCTTCCTCGGGGGCCACCGCATACCCCACCCTGAGCCCGGCCAGGCCGAACACCTTTGAAAAGGTACGGAGCACGAATACGTTGCGGCCCTCGCGAACGTACCGGAGGGTATCCGGTTGCTCGTCATCCGGAACCAGTTCCACGTAGGCTTCATCGAATACCGCGACCACGTGATCGGGAAGACGATCCATGAATCGCTCGATGTCGTCGCCCGAGACCATCGTGCCGGTCGGGTTGTTGGGGTTGGCAATAAACACCAGTGCGGTGTCGGGCCGGATGGCCTTGAGCATGGCATCGAGGTCATGGGTGTAGTTCTGCATCGGTACGGAAATGACCGGGGTCTGATAGAGGTCGGCCACCAACCGGTACACGATAAACGCATAGTCGGATACAACCACCGATCGGTTGGGCGACATGAACACATGACCCAGAAGCTGAATGACCTCGTTGCTGCCGTGGCCGGGGAAAATCCGGGACGCAGGCATGCCGATGTGGCGGGAAATGGCTTCGCGCAATGCGTAGGTTCCGCCGTCCGGATAGATATGCATGCGAGACGCCGCCTTCTTCATGGCTTCGATCGCACGGGGGGACGGGCCGAGGGCGTTTTCGTTGGATGCCAGCTTGACGATGTCATCCGCACTGGCGAGTCCCAGTTCCCGGGCAAGGTCCTCAATCGGACGGCCGGGCTGGTACGGCTTGAGCGTATGAACGTAGGAGCTTGCGATTTCGCGTAGTCGACTCACGTGTCTGGTAACCTTTCTGCCCTCATCCCGTCAGTACCATCATGGATTCTGCACGTTCCTTCAGCTGGCGGATCATGCCGGGGAGCTGGTCACCCCAGCGGGCTTTTTCAAGGGTCAGCCAGAAGACCGGCCGGCCGGTACTGTCATCCACCCCGGCATGAAACCCGGCAGGTTCGAGTTCGCGCAGCAGCGATAACCACTCGCCGGGCGCCGTACCCTCCCAGCGGGGAACACAAACGGTAAAGATGTACTTCGACGATAAAACACTGGCGCCTTTTCGGCGGAATGCAGCCACCCGGTCGGTCGCCGGCAGGCCGGGTACACTTTCCACGGCCACCGGGAGCATCTCGCCATCCTGAATCCTCTTCATGACGGCACGTCCTTCCGGACGGTCGGTCAAACCGGCAGGGATGGCCGCGATATCGGCAACCCTCTTGTCCCATGCGTTCAGGAACCCACCAGGTTCGCTCACAAACGTAATGTCCAGGTCCGTGCCGAACAGGCTCTGCACCGATGCAAGCGCTTCCGCTTCCGTTTCCGTACCCAAGTAGAGAATGCTCCGATTGGCTTCGGCCCCGAGCGAGGATGTCATGATGGCCCGAAACAGGGAGCTCAACTGAAGATCCGAGAGCGGCCCCTCACTCCATCCTGTCACCTTTTCGAGAATGGATTCCTCGCGCGACGGCACGTACAGCTCGGTGCCTTCGGCTTTCTTTAACCGCCCGATCTCGATCGCCCGGGCGGCGCGTTGATTCAACAACCGCACCAGCTCGCGGTCGATCCGGTCGATTTCCTGCCTGACATCATTGATCGACATGGTCACCGCTCTCGGTCATCCTCGTCTTCGTCGTCCTCATCCTCATCGAACTCGTCGTCGTCGAATTCGTCCTCGTCGTCATACTCCTCGTCATCATCATCTTCGTCTTCGTCGTCATCGAAGACATCTTCATCATCCCCGTCGGCGTCCTCCCCCTCGGGGCCGTCCGGAAGCGAGGTGTCTTCGGTTTCCGCTGCTTCTGTGTCATTGACCTCGGCGGCAATTTCTTCGGCGTCCGATTCCTGCGCCTCTTCCTCCGACTCGACGGCGGCCTCGGCCTCGGTCTTTTTCCGCTCCATTTCTATCCGGCGCAATTCATCGATACCCGGGAGGTCTTTCAAATCACGCAGACCGAAATATTCGAGGAACTTCTGGGTTGTGCCGAACAGCCACGGACGGCCGGGCATATCGCTGCGGCCGACAACCTTGACCAGTTGAAGATCCACGAGGTTGCGGACCACCTGGTCCACCGACACGCCGCGCACCGCCTCGATCTCCGACCGGGTACAGGGTTGACGATAGGCAATAATGGCCAGGGTCTCCAGCGACGGCTTGGTCAACCGGTTGGTCCGTCCTTTGTCCAGCATAGTCCGCAGCCAGCGACCGCAGGACGCATCGTTCTGGATCCGGTAGCCATTCGCGACTTCACCTACATGGAGCCCGGTGTGACGGTCGCGAAGATCGGCGTCGAGATCCTTGAGCGCCTGCTCAATATCCCGCGGCTTGAAATCGCCGATGGCCTTGACCTCGGGCTCATCCGCGCTCTCCGCCGTATCCTTCAGGACCTTTTTTATATCCTGCACCGTCATGGGTTGCCGGGCGGCAAACAGGAGAGAGCCGATAATCTGCTTCAATTCCGGTATTACGTGAACGTCGGTCATGGGCGTATCCATATCATTCCTCATAAGGCACAAGCTCAATATCGGAGAAGCTGTCCGCCTGCATGGCCCGAAGCCGCCGCAATCGGATCAGCTCCAGCAAGGCAAGAAAGGTACAGACCATCTCGTACCGGTGCACCATTCCCTGCACCAGTTCGCGCAGGGTCACTTTGCCCCGCGTGCGCAGCGTCTCGTTGATTGAGTCGATCTTGTCCGCAACGGTATACCGCTCGGCAAAGATCTCGGTGAGATCTTCCTCCTTGTCGATCTTCTTCAGCGCCTCGTTGAACGCGCTGATAAGGTCGAAGATGCTGACATCCTCCAGCGCCTTCTCCGGTTCCGGCCCCAGCTCCACATGGTGACCTTCCCGGATGAAGATGTTCTCCTGGATGATTTCGAGATCTCCGAGGTGCGTGGCCGCATCCTTGAATTTCTTGTATTCGACAAGCTGGCGGACGAGGTCCCATCGAGGATCCTCTTCCTCCTCCATATCCGGGCGCTCTTCCACCGGCAGCAGCATGCGGCTCTTGATCATCATCAGGGTGGCGGCCATGACGAGGAACTCGCCGGCGATGTTGAGATCCAGCATCTTCATGATCTGAAGATATTGCATGTACTGGGACGTGATCGTTTCGATGGGGATGTCGTAAATGTCAATCTCATCCCGCTTGATCAGGTACAGCAGAAGATCCAGCGGACCTTCAAACACATCAAGCTGAACCTTGTATTCCTCCTGCCCCTGCATACCGGTCACTCCAAGCCCACGGCCTGCCGGGCGGATTGAAGAACCTGCCGGGCCTCGTTTCGGGCCTTATCCGCCCCGGCGCGGAGGATGTCCTCCACCCGGTCGGGATCC
The DNA here is from genome assembly GCA_030432155.1 of bacterium. Taxonomy (GTDB): domain Bacteria; phylum Verrucomicrobiota; class Kiritimatiellia; order CAIVKH01; family CAIVKH01; genus JAUIHQ01. The sequence continues at coordinate 4,203 of JAUIHQ010000300.1, forward strand.
GCGGCCAGGGCATCCCTTTTTTCCTGCATCGGGCCGAAGTGTTCGGCGACAAGATCGGCGAGGGCTTTCTTGGCCTCCCCATACCCCATGCCGCCCCGGCGGTAGCGTCCGGCCAGCTCTTCACGCTGTTCGGCCGATGCCAGCAGGCGATACAGGGCGAAGACATTGCAGTTGTCCGGATCCTTCGCCTCCTCCACCGATTTGCTGTCGGTGACGATTTTCATGACCTTTTTCCGGATTGCCTTGGCCGCGCCGAATATCTCGATGGTGTTGTTATACGATTTCGACATTTTCTGCCCGTCAAGGCCGGGAACAACCGCCACATCGTCACGGATGGAGGGTTCGGGGATCCTGAAGACCTCGCCGAATTCATTGTTGAACTTGATCGCGATGTCGCGGGTGATCTCGATGTGCTGTTTCTGG
>JAUIHQ010000301.1 GCA_030432155.1 bacterium
CGACCACCGAGAAGGCCATGGCCACCCCATGCTCGGGATGAGCCGCCACCATATTGGTGACAACCGCGGTCATGACCACGGTCATCGGTCCGGTCGGTTCGGAAATCAGCGTCCGGGTGCCGCCGAACAGCGCGGCAAACAGACCGACCAGCACCGCGCCGTACAGGCCGGCCTGGGCGCCCGCGCCTGATGCCACGCCGAAGGCGAGGGCCATGGGAAGGGACACCACCATGGTGGTGATCCCGCCGAACACGTCGCCGCGGATATTCTCAAGGGTCAAGCGCTTCATATCGGCCGGGCACCTTGCCACAAGGCGGTGCGTGAAACCAAGTGCGAATCCGTCATGAAGCGGTCTCGTCCGGCGGCGGTTCCGCCGAAGAGGGACTTTGTTTCTCCAGGGTGTCCGTGCCGGCCGCGCCCCACTCATCGACCCGCGTGCCTTTCCACAATTTGACCCCGGTCAGGTAGGCGGCCCGCCCGATCATGTGGCTTCCGATCGGGGCGGTGAGCAGGAAGAAAAGGATGATCAACAGGCACTGGGTGGCGATGGCCAGCTCGCGGAAGGACAGGATGACCGCTCCGAGAATAAGGATCACGCCGATGGTGCCGACCTTGGCCGCGGCGTGCATACGGGTATAAAGGTCCGGCATGCGGCAAATACCGACCGCGGCGAGGAGCATGAAGATGCTTCCGGAAAGAAGCAGGACGATGGTGAAGAGTTCGTTGATCAAGGCGGACCTCCCCGGCGAATGTAAATGGCCAGCGCCACCGTGCCAAGAAATGCAAGAAGGGCAAGGGCGATTCCCGCGGTGAGGTACAGTTTCTGCCGGGTGAGAATCGACAGAAGGGCCAGGAAGCCCACCACCAGGGTCGCGATCAGGTCGAGGGCCACCACCCGGTCGGCCAGCGACGGCCCCCGCAGGATGCGGTACACGCCGAAACCCATCGCCGCAAACAAAACCAGGATGGCCGCGGAGGTGGCCATGGATACCGCTTCATTCATCGCATCAGCTCCAGCAGGCGGGGTTCAAGTTCCTCTTTGATGCTCCTGCGGATGGCATCCGGGTCCCCGGCGAACATCGCATGAATGTAGAGCCGGCTCTGATCTTCGGACACATCCAGGCTCATCGTTCCCGGGGTCAGGGTGATCAGGTTGGCCAGCATGGTGATCTCAAGGTCGGTGGAGGCGGTCAAGGGAATGGCGATGATGCCCGGCTCATTGATGTGGTGAGGGGTGATGACATCATAGGCAACCTTGAGGCTGCTCTTCAGAATCTCACTGAGGAAGAAAAGGGTGAATCGGAATCCGAGCCAGGCTTTCTCAAAGTAGCGGGTGGGGGGCAGCACCGGTTTCATAACCAGCAGGACAAAAAAGCCGCACAGGAAACCGAAGACGAAGTTCGAGGTGGAGATCACGCCCGACATCGCAGCCCATATAATGGCCAGAATGAGATTGATCAGGAACAACGACATGACTACTTCCCCAGCACCGCCCGGATGTATTGCGACGGATCAAGAAGCTGGTCCGCCGCTTCAAGCGAAAGTGAAAACACCGGTCCGGCCGCCAGCCCGATCAGGACGGTCAACAGAGCGAGCCCGACGACCGGTAGGTACAACGGCAGGACGCGGGACTCGTTCCCACTGCTTTCGCCGTTCCGGTCCGCAGCTTTCCAGAACGCTTCGTTCCAGATCTTGGTCATGGAATACAATGTCAGCAGGCCGACCCCAAGCGCGACGGCGACCGAGATGTATGCGCGAATTTCGATCGCAGCCACGATGAGAAACAGTTTCGCGAAAAACCCGGAAAGGGGAGGGATGCCGGCCAGCGACATCGCGGGAATGAGAAACAGGACGGCGAGAAACGGGCGGGACCGGTACAAGCCCCCGAGACGGCCCAGGTCCTCGGTACCCTGGAGTCGACGGACGATCCCGCCGATCAGGAACAGGTTGGTTTTCACGATGATATGATGGGCGAGGTAGAAAACCGATCCCGCGAGCGCAACCCGGGTGAAGAGCCCGAGGCCGAGAATCATGTAGCCGATCTGGCTGACAATGTGGAATGACAGAATCCGACGAATATCGAACTGGGCCGCCGCTCCCAGGACGCCGGTCACCATGGTCAGGAGTGCGATCCCCACGATCAGGGTGTGGGTGGTCGGAGTGTCGCCGATGAAGATCAGGGTGAACACCCGAATCATCGCATACACCCCTACCTTGGTCAGCAAGCCGGCGAAGACCGCGGATATCGGGACGGGAGGGGTGTGATAGGACGCGGGCAGCCAGAAAAAGAGGGGGAATACCGCGGCCTTGATCCCGAAAGCGACGAGGAACAGCATGCTGATGATGGTGGCGATGGGCGTGGTATCGTCCGAGGACAGTTTCACCGCGAGGTCCGCCATGTTCAGGGTGCCCGCGGTGCCGTAGAGAAGGCCGACCGCGGCCAGGAAGATGGCCGACGATAGAAAGTTCAGGGCCACATATTTGACGGCGCCTTCCAACTGCGCCTTCTCTCCTCCGAGGCTCAGAAGGACGAACGAAGCCATCAGCATGATCTCGAAGCAGACGTAGAGGTTGAAGATGTCTCCGGTCAGAAACGCGCCGTTGACCCCGGCGAGGAGGGCGAGAAACAGAGGGTAGAAGCCGTGGATCTCCCGCTTGCGGTCCATGTAGAACACGGCATAGAGGCCCACCGCCAGCCCGGTGATGCCGCTCAGGGTCACCATGAGGGCCCCGAGAAGATCCGCGACGAGAGGAATGCCGAACGGCGCGTCCCAGTTGCCGATCTGCACCGCCAGAATTCCTTGCCGTTGTACGCGAATAAGTAGAAGGATCGCCGTGGCCGACAACAGCGTCACCGCGGTCAACCCGATGGCTTTCTGGGTCCGTCTCCGCCCCCACGCGATGAAGGCAAGCATCGCCCCCAGCAGGGGAATGAGTACCGGCGCGAGCAGCAGCAGGGATGGCGCGCTCATGATTCGGTGCTCCTCAGGTCATCCAGATCGTCGGTGCCGGTCAGACGATAGGCGCGCAGAAAGAGGACGAGGGCGAAGGCGAGAACGGCAAAGCTGATGACAATGGCGGTTAAAATCAACGCCTGGGGCAAGGGGTCGGCCACACCGGCCGCCGCGGCATCCGCACCGGGTTCGATCAGGGGCGCCTTGCCCCGGGTCAATCCCCCCGCCGTGAAGATCAGAAGGTTGGCCCCATGGCTCAGCATGGCGAGTCCGAGCAGGAACTTCACGATGTTCCGCCGCAGCATCATGTAGAGACCGCCCGCATACAGAACCGCCACCGTGGCTGCAAAGATCAGTTCCATCAGGCGTCCTCCTCTTCGGCCAGGCTGAACAGAATGGTGACGACGACGCCAATCACCAGGAGGTACACCCCCACGTCGAACAGGAAGGGCGTGCCGATCTTGAGCGACGGGAAAAACGGGAGGTTAAAGGTGCGCCATACCCCGGTCAGGTAGGGCTGACCCTTCATCACCCCGAACAATCCGGATGCCGCGGCCAGGAGAAGTCCGACCCCGCTGAAGGTGATGGAATGGATCCGGAGAAGGCGCCTCGCTTTTCCTGTGTCGAAGGCCAGTGCATACAGAGAAATGCCGGCGGCTGCGGTGAGCCCGCCGACAAAGCCACCCCCGGGGGCATTATGCCCGCGCAGCAGCAGGTACATGGAAAACAGCATCATTAAGGGGGTCAGATATCCGGCCGCGGTGCGGAGGATCAGGGAAATCCGGGTCAGGTGAGCCGCCGATTTTCGGTGGGACCGGTGGAATGTCAGAAGCGTGAGTGCGCCGAGGCCGGTGATGCCCAGCACGGTGATCTCCCCCAGGGTGTCCAGTGCGCGGAAATCAACAAGAATCACGTTCACCACATTTCGGCCGTAGGCTTTGATCCAGCTATGGTCGAGAAAGTATTGTGAGACCGGCTCCGCGAACAACTGCTGGTTGGCCAGGAGTGTGAGGCTCCCCGCCATCAGTCCGGCTGCTCCGGCAAAGATCGCATCGCGGATGGTGGAACGCCGCGATGAGCGATGGTGAAACGGGGGCAGATGATAAAAGGCAAGTGCAATCAGTACCACGGTCAGCGATTCAATAATGAGCTGGGTTATCGCCAGATCAGGCGCACCGTAGAGGATGAACAGAAGCGCCATGGCATATCCGACCACCCCGAGGGACGCAATCGCCGCGAAGCGTGAAGAAACAAGGGTGGTCGCAATCGCGGCAACGATAATCAAGCCCGCCACCAGGACGTCGATGCTGTGCAGGGGTTGCAGGGACAATGACAGATCGATGGAATACAGCTTGGCCGCCATCATGGCCGCGAGCAGGGGCTGAGGAGGAGCAGGACCATGGGAGACCGAACCGGATTCCTCCAGCACCCGCGCAAGACCCAAGCGCGGCGGCCCGTGCCGGTGCGGCTGCGCGACTGGAACGAGGTCTACGAGACCCCGCCGATCAAGGACGTGCGGAACCAGGCCAGCCGTTGCATGGACTGCGGCATCCCGTTCTGCAACACGGGGTGTCCGCTCGGCAACATCATCCCCGACTGGAACGATCAGGTCTACCGGGACCACTGGCGCCAGGC
>JAUIHQ010000302.1 GCA_030432155.1 bacterium
AGGCCTGCTCGGCGTTCAGCTCCAGGGTCTCGAAGAAACCCGATGCCTGCTCGATCGCGAGCGCGGTCGCCTCGGCGATCCCGAGCTCCAAGGTGCCGCTGGTGAGCCGGACATGGCGGGCCTCGGTTCGCAGACGGTTGCCGGCTGACATGATCCAGAAACCATTCGGGCGGAAGCCGCCCGTAGGAGGTGGCCACGACATCCCGCTTCGGCGGTTGCAGATTCCGGGCCCAGGCAAGAAAGGCATGCATACGGTCCGGCGGCGTACTGTCCTCCCGGTTCCCGGCAATCCGGTCGGACTCATCGGCATACTCCCGCAGGAATGGAACCTTTTCATACGCCGCCTGCACCCAGCGGCCGGGATTCAGGATCACCACCGTGCCAGCCAGCGTGATGTCGGCATGCGTTTCCAGTCGACGGACCTGCTTGATGAACATACCGAGCTGGGCCATACCGCTCGGTTCAACGATGATACGGTTGATCCCCGGCAATCCGGCAGCCTTCGCGATCGCGGCCTCGATAAACACCGCGGCGGTGCAGCATATGCAACCGCCGGGGATGCTGAAGACATCAAGCGGCTCCGGGCTGTCTGCGCTCCGAATCCGATCCTCATCAAATCCTGCGTACCCGAAGTCATTGACGATCACCGCGGTACGGACGCCGCTCGGGGAGTGGGCCGCCACATGTCGGATGGCGGTGGTTTTCCCCACCCCGAGAGGACCGGCCACGATATACAACGGAATCACACCGGGGCGCCTCGGGATGCCTCGATACCGTACTCGGCAAGATCACACTTCCCGGCATCGACCAGGGGCGTCATGGCTTCGATAAGGTCATCTTCCGATTCGGGAATGTCCTCGAGAGCCATCTCCAGCATGTCAAACCATGACAGCTCACGCTCTGGCAACCGGAATGCGCCTTCTGCATGGCCTCGCTTCAGCTCTTCCACGGCCGCCCTTGTCGCTTCGACCGTCTGACGGTACGGATGATTCGCCATGGGTTCGATGCGCTGCGCGATGCGCAGCACCACATCGGGACGAAGGACATAGGCCTGCGGATCGAGCGCGGAGTCGGATGCGGTGAGCCAGTCCCGCATGCGAATGGCATCCTCCGGTGATGCATCGGCCGCGGTGTGAAGAAGCCGGCAGTCATAGATCAACTGTTCGACCGACACCGTGGGCGCTTTCCCGCTCAACAGTTGCACGTTCTGAACCGACTCGTTCGACCAGCAGTCGCACACCGCCTGGCTGATGTTCCCCACCGGACTCAGATGTGCGCAGGCCGCGGACCGGCCCTCCATGGAGATCGGAACACCCTTGATCGCCTTGAGGTACGGACCTTCGTATGCACAATCCTTGCTGGGCCCGACCGCCCCCATCTCGAACGCCTGGAGAGCGCGGGGCACGGCGGCAACCCGTACCACCGCCGCGAACAGGCGGGGAATCATCTTTTTGTCCGCAAGCACCATCGCCGTATTGGCGAACCCGCAGGCGGAATCCCCGGCGGGCAGCATCGCGGTACCTTCGCAGCTCTTCACCATCCGTTCCCAAAGAAACCGCATATCGCGGCACCCGAGGACGCCGAGGGCGAACACCACCATCGGCAGATCCGCATTCACCAATGCCTCGTCACACAGTTCTTTTCCGCCGGTGGATTCAATGGAAAGCAGATCGGCGCCGGCCCCGGCTGCCTGGTCGAAGAATCGCTGCATTTCGTCCCAGTACCGGCCCCGCCGCATCAGTGGAGGACGCTCAAATTCGCGGGTATCGTTGGGTGTGCAGCGAAGAGCGGTGCGGATGCCGTGCCGGTCGTGCGCGGTTTTGAGGTGATCGGCGAGAAGGCGGGTGATTTCCAGTCCCCACGCCGGCTGGATGGTCATCGGCGGAAGGGTTTCAAATTCCACCAGAAGGTCGGGTGACTCCAACTCGACTGCGCGCTCCACGGCATCCTCGATCATCTCGGTGTAATGCGCGCGAACCTGTGCCCAGGTGTCCTCCCGTATATCCATGGGAGGCAGGGTGAAGTTCAGTTCCGGCACCACCCGGCCCCGCCCGATCTCCAATCCGTTCCCGCAGGTCACCGGATGTGGTGCATATCCGTACATGAATGATTCGAGGTTTGTCACGGCAGTCATGGCAGTATCCCTTCCTTGTTTCCCTATTGGCTGTTTCGCTGCGTCAGGCAGTCATCATGGCATCAACTTTGGCCCGGATTGTTCGATCGGCTCCCTCCACATGGAGGACATCGCATTCGGTCCCGAGAATGAAAGGCCGTCCGGCCTGCTCCATGCGGTCGAGAAGACCGCGGGACATTTCGCGAACCTTGTCGACCGGCATAATGGCATCGGAATAGAATTGCTTGCTCGGCAGGTTCCCGAACAAAACCGTCGAGGCCGGCACAATAGCCGCGGCCTGCGTGAGATCCACGGAGGATCCGAGGCTGAGAACCTCCGGCTCAAGACCGGCGATGGCCCGCAGCATGTCGTCCGTCAATTCCCCGCAGTCATGGAATACGAGGTCTGCGCCGCTTTCGCGCAGGAGCGACCGGACCGCCCGGTTTGGCTCCAGCACGAATCGGTCAAACACATCCGCTCCGTCCGCCATCTGCTGGGGGGACAGGTACACCTTATTGGCCGCGGGCTCACAGAGGCAGACCGCGCGGGCTCCCGCCCGGACCTGGGCACGGATGGATCGAAGGATGACCTTGAGTCCCAGGGTGAGGCAGGTCTCGAACAGCCCCACATCCGGTTCATCCTCCTCGGTGAAACCTGCTCCCGCCAGGTAGACCGCGGTGATGGGATCGGACAACAGTTTGGTTGCCAGCGAAAAAGGACCGATCGCCATGCCCATGGGCAGCAGCTCTCCATCGTCCGCGGTGTTGGCAATCGCACCGGCATAGATATCGAGCTGAGGATGAAGCGGCCCCTCCAACCCGTTCTCCAGCCGGGAGACCGCACTCTCTGAAGGCTTTTCGGTAAAGTGAAAGGTGTCGGCATTGACATCATCCATCCCCAGCAGGGTCAAGAGGTCCTGCTTTTCAATCATCAGGTCCATCAGCGGGAAGGCCAGCGGCGTTCGGTATCGCCGGGCGGTCTCCTTGAACACCTCGCCAAGCCGTTCGGGACTTCGCAGGCATTGATCGGGTTGGTCCTGTTCGGAAAGGACAAGATGAGTGCCGATCGGCATGCGCAGTCCGGCGGCGGCGAGTTCGTGGTAGCGGGTCGTGACAGTCATGGTTGATGCATTCATGGGTTGATGGGTGCAGGTGCGGCTGAAAGAGAAGGAAACTCGTCCGGGTCCATGTTGGGGATGGCCAGGGCATCGATCCACCATCCTTCAAAGGAGGGAACAAGGTTAAGCTCAACAATGTCCGGCGTACCCACCAGTGCCTCACAGGCCGGCAGAACCCTTTGATCAAGCAGCGCCTGATACGCTCCGGCCAGGGACCCGTTGCCGATGATCTCAAAACGTTCGGGCGGAAGGTCCGGGAGCAGACCGAGCCGAATTGCACTTTCGAGCCGGATGTGGCGGGCAAAGCCGCCGGCGAGACAGAACCGGCGAATGTCCGCAAACGTCCGGCCACGGGAGTCCAGCAGGGTTTTCATCCCCGCATACACCGCAGCCTTGGCCTTCAGAATCTGCGCAATGTCCGACTCTGTCACGAACAGGGGGCGGCCGTGACGAGTGGCATCTGCCTCCGCCAGCAGACAGGCCCGCGAATTTCTGCACAGCTCGCTGTGATCGAACAGCCGCCCCGCCGAAGCCAGGCGTTCCACATCATAGCGGCCCATGGCATTGATCCAGCCCCGCCGGAATCCTTCGGCGATAAAATCAATCATTCCGCTCCCGCAGATACCGGACGGACGTCCGCCGCCGATGACGGTCAACGAAAGCTGATCCCGCTCATCGATCTCCACAACTTCCACCGCACCGTCCGCGGCGCGGCACCCGTTTGATGTTCCGTATCCCTCGAACGCCGGACCGGCCGCGGTTGCACAGGCGGAGAGCATGCCGCCTTCGCTGAACACGATCTCGCCATTGGTTCCGATATCGACCATCAGGGTGGCTCCATGGCTTTCCACCAGGCCGGTCACATGAATGTCGGCGGCGATGTCACCGCCGATGTACCCCGCAATCGAGGGCATGATGTCGACACTCCCCCCGGCGAGGATGCCCAATCCCATGGCATCGGCCCGCCGCGGTTCATACACATGAACCAGGGGCTGGAAGGGAAGGCGGCCGATCGACTCCGGCGACAAGCCCGTCACCAGATGGCTCATCACGGTGTTGCCGGCGAGCACGGCATGAACGATATCCCGCGGTTCAACCCCGGCCTTTTCGCAGACCTTGCCGACCAGGCGATTGAGGGTTTCCTCCATGACAAGCGCCTGCAGCTCACCGACCCGCTCGTCTGAGTTTCCATAGGAAATGCGGGCAGCCACATCATCGGCCCTGCGTATCTGCTGATTGTACATGGATGCCTTGGCAACTTCGTTCCGGGTCCGAAGATCAACCAGAATGGCCACCACGGTTGTGGTGCCGATATCCACCGCGAGGCCGAAATGGCGATCCGTGCGATCGCCGGCGGC
>JAUIHQ010000303.1 GCA_030432155.1 bacterium
ACCGCAAATCCGACAGCGGTTCCACTGGTCCCGCTGCCGCGGGACCACCCGAAGCAGCAAGCACAGCACAGTCTGCCCGCCGACGGGCAGACGACCGATACCATCATCCTGGCCCTTTCGTGCCCGGTCACGATCATGTTCGGGTTTGGCCGTCGAGCGGGCATGATCGCATCTCTTTCCGCCGCGCGGTAGGGACTCCGCGCCCTGCCTCGCCCGCCGTGGATGAGGTCGGGGAAAATAGGAAGGATGGAGTAGGAAGAATGAATCTTTGTCGAGGAGGGGAACGGGGTTGAGTTTGGGGTTGGTGGTAAGATGCTCGTTATACTTGACGAGCGACCCACCCCGTCTCCGCCAGGCTACGACGAGGCAGGCCCGTCTCCGCGGTTGCGGAGCCACCCCTCCGGGGGAGGGGATCCGGTGGTTGTGTGGTTCAGGCGGTTGTTGAACATTCCGCAATGCATCAGCAGCGCGGCGATGGATGATGGCTTGCCGCTTCGGGCCGTTCCACCGCAGCCGGATTCACGGCGCTGTCGGCGTTGGGCAACCGTCGGCGGACACGAGTCCAGCCGACAGTCGCCCGCCTTGACATCACCGCAAATCCGACAGCGGTTCCACTGGTCCCGCTGCCGCGGGACCACCCGAAGCAGCAAGCACAGCACAGTCTGCCCGCCGACGGGCAGACGACCGATTTCATCATCCTGGCCCTTTCGTGCCCGGTCACAATCATGTTCGGGTTTGGCCGTCAAGCGGGCATGATCGCATCTCTTTCCGCAGCGCGGTAGGGACTGCACGCCCTGCTTCGCCCGCCGCCGATGAGGTCGGGGAAATGGGAAGGATGAAGTATGAAGGCTTCGCGCGTTGGTTATGAGGGTGTTTGTCGAGGAGGCGATCGGGGGGGGGGCATGGTTGACCGTGCAGGTTCATCTGTTTCTCGTCCTTTCCATCCTCGTAATCGTAATCCTGCTCCTAATCATAATCGCGTTCCCCTCCTCCGGAGATCGGTTGGTTGAACATGGAACCTGAGCCCCAAACGGAGCGGGGGCTTTCCAGCCCCCGTCGGCACATGATCTCGATCTACATCCATTGCCTGATCTCGCCCTCACACCCGTCATGAAAAGCCGACTCACATCCCTGACCCGTCTTCCGCTCGTCGGGCCTGTCTTCCAGCGGATGAAGAATACGATCAAAGGGACATCCAACCCGAATCTTGCCCGGTCGTTTCTTTTGGCCCGCAGCGCCAAGCGTCGCCGGACAGAGGGGGCCATGTCGTTTCGCTCACTGGAGGACCTTGTGCTTGCCGTGCAGTCGTTATCGGACAGGATCCCGAATACATATGACCTGATCGTGGGGGTTCCGCGGAGCGGATTGCTTCCGGCCAATCTGCTCGCATTGAAGTTTGGCCGTCCGATGACGGCATCCGGCCTGCCCGGCGATGTATTGCCATGGATCAGCGGGTCATCGCAACGGGGCGCTGAGTTGCCCGAGCGGATCCTCGTTGTGGACGATACAGCTACCACGGGTCGCGCGGTTATGCAGGCAAAAGCCGATGTCGAAGCCCGGTATCCGGGAGCCTCGGTCAAGACCGCGGTGGTGTATGCCGCGCCCAACACGAAGGACCTGGTTGACTACTACGCCGAGATTGTCCCGCAACCACGGTTCTTCGAATGGAACCTGATGCATTCAAGCCAGGGTGTCCTGGCCACGGATATGGATGGCGTTCTGTGCGAGAACTGTCCGCCGGGCGTAAGCGACGACGAGGAAGCCTATGTGCGGTGGATGAAATCGGCCAAGCCGCACCTGATTCCCGGGTTCAAGGTCGATTACGTCGTGACCAACCGCTTCGAGCGTCATCGCGGCATTACGGAGACATGGTTGCGCGAGCACAAAGTGGATTACGGCGAACTGCTCATGTCGCCCCTGACCGAGAAGCCGGAAACCCAGGGGCACCAGGTCGAACACAAGGTCGGGCGTCTCTGCGCCATCAAGCCGGACATCTTCTGGGAAAGCTCGGAGTGGGAGGCGGAAAACATTTGGCGGCGCACGCGTGTGCCGACGCTATGTACCGATGAAATGATCTTTTATCCGTGATTCAATGGACGATGGACAATTGGCAATGGGCAATTGGCAATGGGCAATGGGCTATAAGCGATGAGTAGAAGAGCGATTCAGACGTTCAAAGATCTGCCGGTTTATCGGGATGCCTTTGAGTTTCAGCAGTTGATCTTTGAGCAAACGCGGAGTTGGCCTCGTGAGGAAAGGTATTCACTGATCGATCAAGTGCGTCGATCGTCACGATCAATAGGAGCAAATATTTCCGAAGCATGGGCTAAAAGGCGATACAAGGCACACTTCGTCAGCAAGTTAACCGACTCGGATGCTGAACTTCAGGAAACACATCATTGGCTCGATACTGCCCATGCGTGTGGATACCTCAACAAGAGGGCTTTTGATGAACTTCTCTTGAAGCTGTCGTCAATTGGTAATCAGTTAGGTGCAATTATTACAAGGGCAGATGAATTTTGCCTCTGAGTGTCAATCGCCCATAGCCTATCGCCTATTGCCCATTGCCCATCGCCTATCTCTAGTCATCAACACGATTCCACATGAAAAAACTCTTAATGGTACTAACCAAAAGCCGGCGCGACTGCGTCAGTATCAATCTCGAAATGCAGGTCAAGCACGGCGATTTGCAGAAGTTTGACAAGGTCGTATTCCTGCTGAATGACGTCAGTGACAGCCACATGGCCTATGTGGACGGGTTTATTGCCGCGCATCCCGATATCTCGTTCGACAAAGTAATCGGCAACGGCATACGTCCACAGGGCATCGCGAAGATGCAGAACGAATGTATTCAGCACTATCCGGAATACCTGTACTTCAAAACAGATGAAGACGTCTTTCCTTCGGCGGGCTGGGTCGACAAGCTCGAGGCCGCGTACCTTGCTCATCGGGATGATAACGATCTCGCCCTCATCACCCCGATCGCCCCGAACAACGGGATCGGTTGTTACTACCTTCTGACGAACCTTCCCGAGCTGCGTGCCGGTTACGATGCGAACTTTGATTTCCCGATTGTCCCCGACTATGAGGCACCGGTGTGGCTTCAGCCCTCGCTGGGCCGGTACATGACCCGCCAGTTCGTTGACCTCGAAAAGGCCAACAGGCTGCTCGAGCAGAACTTCGGAAGCGAGTTTGACCGGGAAAAGGCGCTCTATTTCAGTCACCGGTTCACGATCAACTGCATCTGTTACGACTACCGGCACTATACCCAGATGGGCCGGATCCCCGACAGCGACGAACCGGGCTGGACCCAGTGGGCGGCAGATCATGGTAAGCATCATGTCCTTGTCCCGAATGTCATGGTCCATCACTACTCGTTTTTTGTTCAGCAGGACTGGATGGACCGTTCGCATCTGTTGGAAGACATCCGGGCCGCGAATCTGCCCGGCACCATCGGTGGTCCCGCAAGTCTGTCCTACCAGCTCCCGAGACTGAAGCGTGTCGCGAGGCAGGCCCCGCGGGCGGTTGCCCGCAAGTTTAAGCATGTGATGGGTCGGTAAGCAGGTAGGGCGCGGAGTCCCTTCCGCGCCGCTTTCGCGTCGCGGAACGTTCAACCTTGAACGCTCAACGTTCAACATTCAGCGGCTTTGTCCCTGCTGCGCTACGACGTGGTAAGCCCGTCTTCACGTTGCTACGCCGAGGCAGGCTGACTGCCAAACCAAGATGTTGAGAATTCTATTTGTCAATCGAATGGCCGGCACCCAGCGGGGCGGGGGGGAGACCTTCGACCTTGAAATGGCGGCCCAGCTCGCCCGGATGGGGCACGAGGTGACATTTCTGACCGGGCGCCCTGTATTCCGGCAAACAAAACCCATAATTCAACATCCAGCATCCAACATCGAACATCCAACACTCAACAACCAAGAACGAAGAACAAGGGACCAAGAACCAACAGTCAGGAACGCCATTTCCTTCCATTTCCTCCGCTCCCCCTATCTCCCGTGGTTTCCCTGGGACGGGATCAAGGGCGGGTGGAAGGTGCGTGTTTGGGAATTTCAGCTATTCGAAAAGCGTGCCGCCTCCTGGATCCGCAAACACGCCGACGAATTCGACATCATCCAAATCTGCGAGCTGCCGTATCTGGTCTCTCTTTTAAAATCGGCGATCGGCAATCGGCGATCGGCAATCGTCATGCGCCTCACCGCGCCCAATGCCTATGATGCCTGGAATGGCATTCAGCAAGCCGATGCCCTGATCGCAAGCGGAACTTCCATTGCCAAAATCAGGGAGTCTGTTCGGTCGGACGTGTTTGATGTGCCGAATGGGGTGGATTTGGAGAGGTGGCAAGGTGGCAAGGGCGCAAGGGAGCAAGGGACAGAGGACAGAGGTCAGAGATCTGAGGTCCGACCTCCGACCTCAGCCACTCTCCTCTACGTCGCCCGCTTCCAGAAGTTCAAAAACCATGGGCTGCTTATTGATGCCTTTGCCCGGCTGCTGAAGGATGAGCCGGAGGCGAGGCTGGTACTGGTCGGCAGTGGGCCGCTGATACGGGAGTTGGAGGTCAGATGTCAGAGATCGGAGG
>JAUIHQ010000304.1 GCA_030432155.1 bacterium
CCTGATCATCAACAATGCTTTCTACAACTGCGAAGCGAGCATTCACCTTGACGGACGGGGCATGGATCCCGGCGCCAACTGGAGGTGGATGGTCAACTCACCGATGCGCGAACGATACGATGCGATGAATCCCCTGCAACCGCCGTATGTCGAACGGTACCCCGAGCTGCGGTCGATCCATCCCTATTTCGAGCAAGACGACGCATACATTCCGCCGGAAGGAACCGTGATCGAGCGGAATATTTCCGATGATCCCGACGGCCTGGTTCTCAAGAACCCCGAGCAGGTACGGGATTTCATTGACATTCGAAACAATCATTGGGGGCCGGATGTGGGGTACCTGAACCCGGCGAACGCAGACTTTCGTCTGCAGGCGGGGTCACCGGCCCGGGCCACCGGATTCAAGACCATCCCGCAGGACCGAATCGGTCCCCGGCATTAACCGCACAAGGATCTGCACATGAAAACCACGTTTTGCATGCTGGCTATCATCGCCCTGTTCCCGGGCCTGTACCGTGCCGAAGCGACTACGCCGCCCGGCCTCCGCATGGCCGTGTCACAGGTCACAGGCATCGGTCCCGAGAAAGGCGTCATGCGTCGGGATCCGAGCGATATCATCCGCGTCGGCAACCTCTATTACGTGTGGTATACCAAAGGGAATGTCTTTCATGGTTTCTCCGGGACGATCTGGTATGCGACCTCGTCGGACGGACGAAACTGGACGGAACAGGGCATGGCGGTGGGAAAAGGCCCGAGCGGAAGCTGGCATGCCTACGGGGTGTATACGCCCAACATCATGGTCGCCGAGAATCGCTACTGGCTTTTCTTCTCTGCGGCCCCGACGGTGGTCCGGGACCGGGTTCGAACCTCGATCGGCCTCGCGGTAGCCGACACACCCGACGGACCGTGGATGCCGGTCGGAGATGGACCGGCTCTGCTCACCTCGGATGACCGCGGCGATTTCGACAGCCTGCGGGTTGACGATGCAGGCCCGATCGTCCTGAACGGAACATATCACCTGTACTATAAAGGGCGGCAATGGGACCGGTCGCCGAGTGAAACCAAACTGGGCGTCGCCATCGCCGACTCGCCGGAGGGGCCCTACGTGAAGCACGAAGCCAATCCCCTCATTCCTGCCGGCCACGAGGTGATGGTCTGGCGGCAGGGAACCGGCGTCATCGCCATGATCAACAAGATCGGTCCTCCCGATTACCGAATGTCTCTCCAGTATGCCCCGGACGGCATTCGGTTCTCCCGCGTTCGGAGCATTTCGCATGTTCCCGGCGCAGGCGGTTTCTATTGTCCCGAAGCCTTCACCGGCAGCGACAAGGCCCGCGCGCCGACGTGGGGACTCCAGATCGGTCTGCGCAAGGATCACCTCCCCTACCTGGTACGCACCGACTTCCGGTGGGAGCCCGACCTCCCTCTGCATCCCATCGCTCATGACACAACCAACAAGGAACCGAAATGAACATTCGTACGATCGTTTCCCCATGGAGCCGGATCCTCTTTGCGCTGACCCTTGCCCTGGGTTTCGCCCCGCATGCCTTCTCATCCGAGCCGCCGAATGTCGTTGTCATCATGGCCGACGACCTCGGGTACGGCGATCTCGGATGCTACGGGTCGGACACGATCCGCACCCCCCGAATCGATGCCATGGCCGACGACGGCATCCGGCTGACCGGTTTCTACAGCTCGGCGGCGGTCTGCACTCCGGCTCGTGCCTCGCTGCTCACCGGATGTTATCCTGCACGCGTCGGACTGCCGATTGTGCTCTGGCCGAACTCAATGGAGCAAGGCCGGCGGGACGGCATGGCGGTGGGTTTGAATCCGGATGAAATCACCATCGCGGAACTGCTGGGGGAACGAGGATACCGGACCGCCCTGATCGGCAAGTGGCATCTCGGCGACATGCCGGTGTTCATGCCCGGGAACCAGGGCTTCGACCGGTTCTTCGGCATCCCGTACAGCAATGACATGATTCCCCCCCGGTTCCCTCCGCTGCCGCTGATCCGCGATGGCGAAGTCATCGAGACCAACCCCGACCAGGACACCCTGACCCGACGGTTCACCGAGGCCTCCATCACATTCATCAAAGAAAACCGCGCCCAACCGTTTTTCCTCTTTCTCTCCCACCCCATGCCGCACCGGCCGTGCCATGCCTCGGAGCCCTTCACCCGGCAGTTCAGCGAGCAACAAATGACCGGGATCAAGGGTGAGAACAAGGCCTCCCGGGATTTCCTGTATCCGGCGGCGGTCGAAGAGATCGACTGGAGCACCGGGGCGATTCTCGACACGCTCCGCGAGCTGAAGATCGAAGAGCGAACCATCGTGATCTTTCTTTCCGACAACGGCCCCGCCACCGGCAGCGCGGGTCCGCTGCGCGGCGGCAAGGGTATGCTGTATGAAGGAGGCTTCCGTGTCCCCTGTATTGTTCAATGGCCCGGCCGGTTTCCCGGGGGCCGGACATTGGACGATGTCGTAACCATCATGGACCTGCTTCCGACATTCACCGCCGCCGCGGGCATCCCGGTACCCGGTGACCGGATCATCGACGGCAGGAACCGGTTGCCCCTGTTCGAGGGGACCGGCGGGCATGATGAAATCCCGTTCTTCTATTTCCGTCACGACCAGGTAGCGGCGGTACGTCGGGGCAATTGGAAACTCCGCATCGATCGAGGGGAGCTTTACAACCTGGAAGAGGATATCGGTGAAACAACCAACCTCGCGGCATCACATCCTGACCGGATGGCAAAACTGCAACAGGAGGCTGAGGCCTTCCAGCATCATATCGAGGCAACCTCCCGGCCGGCCGGGCTGGCCCCGCTGCCGACATCTGACGGAGCGACATCCCCGTGATCAAGATCAAGACCCGGAAATCGTATGAATAGAAGTCAACCCGCATCCTCGCGTGTCGCTCCGGCCCCGGAAGCCGCGATCTTTCAAGATTCCTAGAACATGCGCCGGAATCTTAAAGTATGCTTCTATTCATGATATGTTATTGGTGTTAATTATAGATTCAAGATGGATGGAGATGATAGACTGTTGACGTTCCGTCGGCCCCTCAAGCCCGAAAACGTCAGCACGCGAGGAGGACAGCACATGAAAAAGACTGCTTCAACATTCACCCGTTTCGGAATTGCCGCCTGTCTGGCCTGGTTCGCTTTCTGCATGGTGCCGGATTCAGCACATGCCGATATCTTTTTCGACGATTTCGAGAGTTACACCGCGGGATCCGCACCGGGGGCGCCGTGGACCTCAGCCGGTGCGTCCGTTATCGTCACCAACGATCAGTCCCTCATCGGCGCCGGTGGAGACGATCAGGGGCTTCGCCTCACCGATACCAGCAACCTGACCGGCCAGCCCAACACGATCCGGACATTTTCGTCCGCCGCGACCACGCTGTATGTACAATTCGAGTATATGTTCATGGAACCGGACAGCCTGGCCAACGCAGCGTTTCAGTTTCGGGGCGGTTCGAGCATCATCGGCATCAACTTCCACATGACGCACTTCGGCACGGATGACAATCCGGCGTACAACGACGGATCGGGCTTCGACGTTCTGACCGGAACGGATTTGAATCCCGGCGACTGGTACCGCTTCACCTTCACCGCGGATGCATTGGTGGACCAATTCGATGTACGCATCCAGAGCCTGGCCAATGCCGGCCTTGATCAAACCTATACCGACCTGGGATTCCAGAATGCGCTGGCCGGCTTCAACGAGGTGCGCTTTCTGTTCAACAACACCCTCAGCAGCGCGGATTACTTCGCTGTGGATAACGTACGGGTCACCGCCGATGCGAACGACCTGAATTTTGCCATCATTCCTGAGGCTTCCACGGTATCGCTGGTGTTTGCCGGTCTGATGGGGCTCGCATTCGCCCGTCGGCTGAAGACGAAAACGTTCCGTTCATCCGTCTGAAGAACGACCGAAAACCTTGAGAATAAAGCTTCGGCATCGCCCGCATACCATTTGACGATTCACACAAACGGATCCCCCTTTTTTTCACAATCACGATTCACGTGCTAAACCGGTTATGCCAGATTTAGCATACGTTCATCATTAGATTCATGTTGGTTGGGAGTTGGAAACCGGATTGATGAGGAGGGAGTCACCCGGTCGTTAAGGAGATGCCGAGGGGCCCCATTGTTTGCATCATGCACAAAGCACGCTTCATAGCCGTCCGCAACGTGGTCCTTCCGGTCATGCTCCTGACCGGTCTCACGATGCCGCCGGGCCTTCTCGGAGCGATCCTGGATGATGATTTTGAGAATGACACCATAGGGAACAATCCCGGCTCGCCCTGGGTGGTTACCTACGACGTGGATGTCAGCGTATCCGACGAGCAATCGATCATCGGATTCTACGAGGGTGAGACCCAAGGAGTGACCCTCACCGACAACATCACCACCGGGCCTCGACTGGATGCGCCGATCACGGTGGCAAACAACGTACCTTTGTACATCCAGTTCGATTACATGTACCGGGAGATCGGAGCGAACAACGGCTTCCAACTGTTGCAGGGCACAACCGTAGGCCTCAACATGCACCTGACACACTTCAACACGCATGAC
>JAUIHQ010000305.1 GCA_030432155.1 bacterium
GGACTGCATTGCAAGCCGCCCGCTTGTCAGGATTTACTGACATGGGCGAGCCATGCGTTACAAGCCGGCCATGGTCGGGCAAGGGTGGAGTTGGGGGGCTTTTCCGAAGAACGTCTCTGCGATGTTCCTTGCCGCTTGCAAAGTCGGTGCATTTCCGATGGCGGTCTGAAAATGGTGGCCGAACAGATAGTTGCGGGCATAGTAGCGGGTAAACAGGCGGATCCGTTTCAGTGCGGTCGCGGGATCGAAATCCTCTTCGATGTAATCACAGAGCCGGAACCAGATGCCGGCCCGGTCCGGCTCGTTGCCGGGATGATGCCAGGTACGGAAAATCCATGGCTGGGCCACGGCCATGCGACCGATCATTATGCCGCTCACCGGCGCAAACAGGTGCGGGTGCTCATCGATGATTGCCCGGGATAGGATGTCGCCGTTGGCGATCAGGGGGAGCCGGGTCTGGGTTGCCGCCCACTGAAAAAGCTCATGCCGGGCCCGGCGTTTGAACTTATCCTCGAAAAATCGGACGTGCAGGGTGATGGCGTCGATGCCCGCATCCTCGATCACCCGCAGCCGTTCCACAAACCGTACCTCGTGCCCGGCCGTGGCATGGCCCAGTCGGATTTTGACGGTCAACGGTCCCGGCCAGGCTTTGCGAAGCCGGGTCAGAATGTCGGCCAGGGCGGACAGGTTGTCGAAGAGCCCCGCCCCCGCGTCGAGCTGACGTATCACCGGCGCATAGCAGGCGAGGTTGACATCAATGCCGTCGGGCCCGGCTTCCGAAATCCTCTCAACGATGGCCTCGACGGGATCATCCGGCCGGAACATCAATTGATAAAAGACCGTGTTTTCGACGGCCCGCCTTTTTGTGTAAGGGGAGGAGGCAAGGTCTTCCCGGAGTATATCCCGTCCGCTTAGCATCTCCGTAAAGGCAGCTCCATGACCGCCGATCTCGGCCAGAAGCCGGCGGAATGCACTGTGGGTGAGCTCCGCCAGAGGAGCACAGAAGAGGGCGGGAGCGAGGGCGCGGTCCCGTATGGCCATGGATGTGTGCATGAATGCCCCACGCATACAGAATCCATCACCGTGAAGGCAAGAGCGGCGGTTGTACCATTGGGCGTGGGTCAGGCCCGGGGAAACTGGCGAATCCGGCGGCGAGCGCTCAACAGGATGGCCATGGAACTCAGGAGGAGGGCGATACTGGCCGGTTCGGGAACGAGGCCGAGGCCCGGTGTCGGCGGTCCGTCGCCGGTGTAATCGAATGTGATGCTGACAAAACCGGTCGAGGACAGGGGGTCGATCTGCTGCTGCGCCCCGCCGAACGATCCGAGGTTTGCATACTGATCAACTTCCGCCACCACGGTGTAGGTGCCCACACCGATGAACGAATTGAAGAAGATGGCGCCGACATTGCCGCCGCCGAGGGTAAAGGCCGGAGCCCCGAGAATTTCACCGAAGTCGGTTCCCTGATTGCTGTAATTGCCGGTACCCCCAACTTCAGCATCACCATCATCGGCGGTCAGGTTCAGGCTGCCGGACGTCGTTGCGAGTACTTCCTGAACGGGGCGTTGGAAGGTGGCGGTAAACATGCCGACATCCGGCGATGTTACCTGTCCCTCGGCGCCGAACTCCACCGTGCTGCTGGACCCGGACCCGGCATCATTATCGACCCGGAGGGCGCCGTTGAACACATAGAGGCCCATTTCGACATAGATGGCGTTAATCACACCCCAGTCTGCGTTCCAGTATGTGAACTCCATGGGGCTGTTGAAGTCGGGAATGCCGCTGAAGTACTGGGTTTCCGTCAGGATGGCGGCGTGAAGGACGCAGGACATCGCCATGGCCGATGCCATGCCGATGAAAAAGGATCTGATCTTGTTGGATCGCTTCATTTCCCCAGCCTCGCTGAGATCTATATGTCATTTGAGGAATCGAGGTCAAGCGCGAAAATCACATATTTGCAAAATAGGGAAAACCCTGATGCTTGGGTAGTGTCCGGTGGTAAGTTTTTATAAATCGTTCATAGATGGAGTATAATGGGTTCCTGTGTGTGACTCCACGGGCACGTGATATATTGCGACAGGCGGGTTGCGGAAAAAACCACGCATAACCTGGGGAATATTGACCCGGATATTGTTTCCGTGACCGGATGATTTCTTAAAATCGGTTGGAGCCCTCTACCAGGTAAAGGATTCCCGGTGGCCATTGCCGGTCACGGTAACCTCGGCGCCCTGTCGGGCGCGGATATGAATCACAGTCCGGGATTGGGGCGGCAGGGTGAACCGCTCGGTGATGATACCGGCTCCGGCAACGATTTCGAGGGGTGAATCAGTAAGATTCTCAACCGTAAACCGGCCGGTGTTGTCATACACGCCATTCAGCAGGCGGCGGCCCAGGTATTCGTGGTTCAGAAGAGCAAAGGGGGTATCCGGCTCAGTACGTTCCGTGATGGCGTCGGTCGGGAGTTCGGGGTTGAGAATGCGCGCCGGTTCATCGATCTCCTCGATGATCACGACGTCATGTTCGGATGGGCGAACGGGGGTGACAGTCAATTCCGTGGCGATCGCTGCCGGGGCGGCGGGCTCCTCGAGGACGGGTTGGGGTTTTCGTGATTCAACAAGTTGGTCGGCCAGCACCCGTATCCGACCGCCGGCTTCACGGAGTTTCCGCTCGAGCTGCTCCTGCTGTTGTTCAAGCGCATCGATCCGTTCGTCTCGCTCGGCAAGTGCCCGATTCAACTCGTCGTTCTTCTGTTGCTGTCGTTCCAGTTGTGCATTCAGTTCGGTCACGGTATCGGCTGGATCGGGGGGAGGCGCCGCCGGTTCGGAACAGCCGGAGACGAACAAGGCCGATAGCAGAATCAGGGGCATCAGGTGTTTCATGGCATATCCCTCATGGTTGACTCCCTTATCCCGTATGACCGTTCATTTCACAACCGGAAACCCCGGCGGAGGGGGAAAAACGCCATCGACGGCACCTCCGGCCTCTGGCAGTCTGGTACGGTATGCAGTGATCAACCCATCACGGGGAGCCCCTTTATGGCACATCCGACGGAAACCAACAATATGGCCGTATACTGCGACTTCGAGAACATCGCTCTCGGTGTCCAGGATGCAAAGTACGACAAGTTCGATATCGACAAGGTGCTGGAGCGCCTTCTGCTCAAGGGCAACATCGTGGTCAAGAAAGCCTATTGCGACTGGAACCGCTATCGGGCGTTCAAACCCTCGATGCATGAAGCCTCGTTCGAGCTGATCGAAATTCCCCATGTCCGGCAGTCGGGAAAGAATTCGGCCGATATCCGGATGGTCGTGGATGCGCTCGATCTCTGTTATACGAAATCTCACGTCGATACCTTCGTTGTGATCAGCGGCGATTCGGACTTCTCCCCGCTGGTGAGCAAACTGCGGGAGAACAACAAGATCGTGATCGGGGTCGGGGTGAAGAATTCCACCTCGGATCTGCTGATCGCGAATTGCGACGAATTCATCTTTTATGACGATCTGGTCCGCAAGAAGGTCTCCCGCTCCCGCAAACCGAAAGCACCCCGAAAGACATCGGCGCCGGCCAAGTCCAAGGATGCGGCTCCGGAAAAGGAGGGGGGACAGGACAAGATGCAGGAAGCGTTCGACCTCGTGGTGGAAACCTACGATGCGCTGGTTGAGGAACGGGGCGATCAGGACAAGATCTGGGGATCGATGATCAAGCAGACGCTGAAACGGCAGAAGCCCGGATTCAATGAATCGTATTACGGCTTCCGATCGTTCGGCGATCTGCTCGAAGAGGCGCAGAAGCAGGGCGTCATGACGGTTGAGCGCGATGCCAAGTCCGGCGGCTACGTGATCACGTCGGTCGCGGACTGATGTTTTACCCTCGCGGCCTCCGGCGGTACACCTCGATGTGCCCCAGCGCCTCGCGCACCGCGGACTCCGTGCCGGCATCGGGATCGTGTTCCAGGGCTTCCAGCAGATGCTGATACGCCGCGGTGGTCTGTCCCTGGCGCAGGCGCAGTTGCCCAAGGGAGGCATAGAGACCGGCACGTGACCGCCGGTCCGGTGTGCGGGCGATGAACATCCGCAGCAGGCGCGCTGCTGGTTCAACGCGGCCGGCTTCTTCCAGCCATCGGGCGAGCCGTGTGCATTCCCCGGCGGACAGACCG
Organism: bacterium; assembly: GCA_030432155.1. Taxonomy (GTDB): domain Bacteria; phylum Verrucomicrobiota; class Kiritimatiellia; order CAIVKH01; family CAIVKH01; genus JAUIHQ01. The sequence goes on from JAUIHQ010000305.1 coordinate 4,157, forward strand.
GGCACATCCCGTGCCCTCAGGAATTTCGCGGCCCGCACGGCGCCCTCCCGGTCGTTTCGCTGAATCGCCGCCCGTATCGGGGTGATGACACGTTCTGTTGCCTCGGGTGTTTCCTGCGGGTCGGCCCTTGTTCCATGGCCGCGGCTCCGGGGCAACGACCACGAAAACCGCTCGCCATACAGGGCGATGGCCAACCCGGCAAGAAATCCCCCGATGTGAGCACCGTGGGCGATCCCGCTCTGGTGACCTCCGACCATGAACGGCAGAAGATTGTCGATCAGCAGGTACATGCCGAGTACAAGCCGGGCCGGTACGAGAAATACATCCATGATCAGCGGGAACAGGAAGACAAACACTTTCACCTGGTTACGGGGAAACAGAATGAAGTACAGGCCGAGGACGCCGGAGATCGCCCCCGACGC
>JAUIHQ010000306.1 GCA_030432155.1 bacterium
CCGGGTCTGCTGGCCGGCGCCGCGGTCAGCGGTATCGCCGGCATGTTGTGCGTCAAGGCGATTGCCGGCCGTTCCAAACTCAAGGAAGACGCGGCATTGGGCATCGTGCTCAGCGTGTTCTTCGGGCTGGGCATTGCTCTGCTCGGTATCGTGCAGAAAATGAAGCAGGGGTCGGCGGCGGGACTGGAATCGTTCATCTACGGAAAGACGGCATCGATGCTCGCATCGGACGCAATGCTGCTCGCGATCTCCGCGCTGGTTATCGTGACCCTCTCGCTTCTGCTTTTCAAGGAGTTCAAACTCCTGTGCTTCGACGAGGACTTTGCTCGATCCCAGGGCTGGCCGGTGCGGTGGCTGGACCTTCTGCTGATGCTGCTGGTGGTGGGGGTGACGGTGACGGGACTGCAGTCGGTGGGGTTGATCCTGGTCATTGCCCTTCTCCTGATTCCGCCGGCCGCCGCCCGTTTCTGGACGGAACAATTATGGGCGATGGTGGTGCTGGCCGCCGGCATCGGTGCAGTCGGATGCTGGCTCGGCGCCGCGATCAGCGCCCTCGTGCCGGACATTCCCGCCGGCGCGGTGATCGTGCTCAGCCTGACCGTCCTTTTCCTGGTGAGCCTGTTGTTCGGATCCGCAAGGGGCGCGCTGCGTCGCTGGTACCTTCACGCGTCGTTCAAGCGCCGAATCGAGATGCATCATCTGTTGCGGGCCATGTTTGAATGGTACGAACAGCGGGATCCGGCCATCGTTCACGGCTCCACCGGATTGCCGTTCCAGGTGGCGGCGCCGGTGGATGACCTCGCACGAATGCGTTCCTGGTCGCACGCCGCGGTTCAGCATCTCGTGGGCCGCGCGGAAAAGAGCGGCTGGATGATCCGGCCTTCGCGAAACAACTGCCGGTTGACCCCGCGCGGACTCACCCATGCCCGCCGCCTGGTGCGCAACCACCGCCTGTGGGAATTGTACCTGATCACCCATGCTGATATCGCGCCGTCGCATGTGGACCGCGATGCCGATCAGATCGAACATATCCTCGCCCCCGAGATGATCGAGAAGCTGGAATCCCTGCTGGCCTCTCGCTATCCGCATCTCGCGGTACCGGACAGCCCTCATGCCTCCGGGGGTGAGAAGCCATGATCTGGACCGGACTCGATATCTGGATCGTTGTGACCGGCGCCCTCCACGCCATGGCCTGCGCGCTGCTCGGTAATTTTCTGGTGCTGCGCCGGTTGAGCATGATGGGGGATGCGATCAGCCATGCCGTCCTGCCCGGTCTGGCCGTGGGATTTCTTCTCACCGGAAGCCGGGAAAACATTCCGATGTTCGTGGGGGCGGCGGTCGCCGGTGTCCTGACCGCTCTGTTCACGCAATCCATCAACCGGATCGGCCGGGTCGATGAAAGCGCCTCGATGGGCGTGGTCTTTACCTCCCTGTTTGCCGTGGGATTGATCCTGATCGTCCAGGCCGCGGATTCGGTGGACCTGGATCCCGGCTGCGTTCTGTACGGCGCCATCGAGTTGACCCCGCTGGACACGATAAAGGTCGCCGGCCTGGATATACCGCGTGCTGCGATTACCGGCATGGTGTCGCTCGGGTTGAACCTTGCATTTGTTCTCCTGCTCTACAAGGAGCTGAAGATCAGTTCCTTTGATCCCGCCCTCGCGACGTCGGCCGGATTTCATGCCGACCTGATTCACTATCTGTTGATGATTGCCGTGGCAGCCACCACGGTTGCCGCATTCGAGAGTGTCGGCAGCATCCTGGTGATCGCGATGCTGATCGTCCCGCCCGCCGCAGCCTACCTGTTGACCGGTCGGCTCGGTATCATGATTGTATGGAGCCTGGTGATCGCGATACTCGCCGCCGCCGGAGGGCATGTCGCCGCCATCACCGTGCCCGGATGGTTCGGCTATGTCGATACCACGACTGCCGGAGGGATCGGGGTGGTCGCGGGTCTGCTGTTTGCCGCGGTCTTTCTCTTTGCGCCTCGAAACGGTCTGGTCAGCCGGATGGTACATCGAGGGTTGTTGTCACTTCGGATTCTGGAAGAGGATATTCTCGGTTTGCTGTACCGGGCTCGTGAGTCCGGCAGCATGCCGGAACCGGGCCTGGACAGGGAATCCGTTCGTTCATCGCTGCTTGCCGCGCGCCCGGCATTCCGGTTTGCCCTCGGACATCTGGCGATGACGCGACACGTCGAGCGTACCGGCACGGCGATGCGCCTCACCGAGGAGGGCATGCAACGGGCACGAAGCTTGATCCGTGATCATCGTTTGTGGGAGAGTTACCTTCACGACGTCGCCGACGTGGCAACGGATCATGTCCATATGACGTCGGAGAAATTGGAACATATAACGGACGCGGTCATGCGGGATGAGCTGGAAGCGGAAACCCGCGCACCGGAACGGGATCCCCAGGGCAAAACCATTCCCCGGCCCTGACCGTGGATGGAAGGAAGGCTATGAACGAGAACGAACCATACAGTGCGGAACTGGCAGTCGCGGTGGAGGCGGTCCAAGCCGCATGCCGGGTCACCGAACAGGTGCGGGAGCGGTTGTCGGGGCGGGACACGGTAACCAAGGATGACCTCTCCCCGGTGACCGTCGCCGACTATGCGGTGCAGGCGGTCATGAATATGATCCTCGGTCAGTATTTTCCCGATGACCCGATTACCGCCGAGGAAGATACGGATGAGCTGGGTGAAGATGCGGCCGCGTCGTTGCGGGCCCGCATAACCGAGGCTGTGCAGCAGGAAATGTCGGACAAGTTGGAAAAGGATGTCATGGAGGCGATCGGGCGGGGATCGCATCCCGGGGGATCCGAGGGTCGATTCTGGACCCTGGATCCGATTGACGGGACCAAGGGGTATTTACGCGGCGACCAGTATGCCATCGCGCTGGCCCTCATTGAGAACGGAAAACCGATGCTTGGTGTGATGGGGTGCCCACGGTTGACCCTGCACCTTGAGGGTGGCGATGTCGGCCCCGGCGTGGTGCTGTCGGGCACGGATGGCGGACCGGCTCGTTTGCACATGCATTCCGGCGAGCTGCGGAATATTCATGTCTCCGGCCGCGAGGATCCGAAGGACATGGTGTTCTGTGAATCGGTGGAATCAGGCCATTCCAATCACCGTCAATCCGATGCCATCACCTCGCGGCTCGGTGTACAGAGCAAGCCGGCACGAATCGACAGTCAGGCGAAGTATGCGGTGGTGGCGGCGGGTACGGCCGATGTGTATCTGCGCCTTCCGACCCGGGCCGACTACCGTGAGAAAATCTGGGATCACGCCGCCGGCTACCGGATTCTCCTGAGCGCGGGCGGTACGGTTTCCGACGTCGACGGCAAACCGCTGGATTTTTCCCGGGGCCGTCGGCTCGAAGACAACCGGGGCGTTGTGGCTGCGAATGCCGTGTTTCATGAACGTATCGTCGCCGCGGTGAAGGACGTACTGCGTGGGGATTGATCCTCGGCACAGCCTGGTATCGCTCCGGGTGTTGACCATTCCATGATCTCCGGGATGGATTCTCTGGCCGAAATCATGACGCCGGGCCTGTGGCTCCTTGCCGTTGTATCGGCAATCCTTGTGGGCATGGCCAAGAACGGTGTGCCGGGTCTCGGCATTCTGGTCGTACCGACCCTGGCCATGATTTTTCCTGCGCGATTATCAGTGGGTGCGTTGCTGCCGCTGTTGATTGTGGGCGATATCATGGCGATCCTGCGGTTCCGGCAGCATGCCGAATGGTCCATTCTGAAGACACTGCTTCCCTGGACATTTGCCGGTATTGCCGCCGGGGCAGGGGTGCTGGTTGTCATATCCGCCGGGGCGATCAAGCCCTTGCTGGGGGGATTGGTGTTGGCGCTGGTGGTGCTGGAGCTGCTTCGAAAACGAGGGGTGCTTGTATCCCTGCCGCACCGGAAGGGCGCCTCGCCGGTGCTGGGTATCCTGACCGGTCTGGCTACCACGGTCGGGAATGCCGCCGGTCCGTTGATGAATATGTACCTGCTGAGCCGGAATTTTATCCGGCACCGGTTCATCGGCACCGCCGCATGGTTTTTCTTCATTGTGAACACCAGCAAGGTTCCGGTGTTCGCCTCGCTGGGCATGATGAACCGCGATACGTTGATGTTTGACCTGGTGATGGCCCCGTTCGTGGTAGTCGGAGCACTCATCGGTCGCCGCATCCTCGACATCATCTCCGATCGCATCTTCACCTGGCTGGTCCTCCTCCTCTCCGCCCTCGCCGCCCTCCGCCTCCTCGCGGGGTAGGAGAAGAAGTAGGAAGGATGAAGGAGGAAGTATGAGGTCCCCTCCTGAAACAGGTTGTCACCTGGCCGGGTTGGAGGCACCTTGCCCTTGTGTGCATATGAGCCCAACACGGCTCGCGGGCCGCTCGCCCTCCCGCATATATCATGGGTAGGGCGGGAGGGTCGCCGGCTCGGCGACAGCCAACTGCTGAAAACTCCTCGGGTCTGTTTCTTCATGTGCCGGTCGTCCTCCGTGACAAGGGTTGGAGGCAATGCGCCCATTGCATGCCCAACCATCTTGGGTTATTCTCA
>JAUIHQ010000307.1 GCA_030432155.1 bacterium
GCGGCATCGATCACCAACCTGTCCCTTGCCGGGGTGTTGATCGGCGGGAACCTCTTCAACCAACGCTACCTCTCGGCCAACTTTCTCGCCGCCGCCCCCGCGGAAACCCTCGGCTCGCTTAATGACGAAGGCAATATCGGATTCGGCAGCGTGACCCTCGAGCCCTATGACATTCCCCTGCCCGGCGGCGATTTCGACAGCGACGGCATCCCCGACCTGTGGGAGCTCGACAACGGTCTGAATGCGGTTGTGTCCAACGGGCCGGAGGCGGATGCCGATGGCGACGGGGTCAGCGACGTCGGCGAGTACATCGCCGGCAGTCAACCGACCAACAGCTTCTCCTACTTCATCGCGGATGATATCGAAGGCCGGGCGGTCAGCTTTGCAACCGCCACCGGGCGCGTCTATGCAGTGGAATACCGCGACAGCCTGACCGATACGCCGGGCTGGCTGACCCTCAGCAACAACATCACCGGCACCGGCGGCATGCTGACCGTGGAGGATCCGGCTTCGGCGGAAACCCGAAGCTACCGGGTGCGGGTTGAGCTGCCCTGAGCAACGGCCGCATCAGACCGCAGTTTTCGTTCCGCCCCGGATGGCCCGGATCCGCTCCAGGACCGGCGGGTGGCTATACTCGAGGAAGACCTTGAGGGGGTGCGGGGTCAGGTTGGACAGGTTATCCACGCTGAGTTTTTTCAACGCATCGACCATGCTGTCCGGCGCATGCGCGGTATCGACCGCGTAGGCATCGGCCTCGAACTCATGCTTGCGGGACATCACATTGCCGGCAATGCCCAGCAGGGTCTGGATCGGTGCATAGAGAAACCCGAAGAACACCAGACCGGCATACAACGGAGGAACCCCCTCCACCGGCGTGTAGGCGACACCGAACGCCTCGTAAAGGCCGGGCCGGGTGATGAACAGCGAGAGGATGTAGAATGTGAGGCCGGTGGTCAGGATCGACACCGCCATCATTTTCCGGATGTGGCCGAGGCGGTAGTGACCCACTTCGTGGGCGAGGACGCTTACCAGCTCGGGAATCGAGTGCTTCTCGATCAGGGTGTCGAACAGGGCAATCCGTTTCCACCGGCCGAACCCGGTGAAATAGGCGTTGCTTTTGGTGGAACGGCGCGAGCCGTCGATCTTGAAGATCCCGCTGAGTTTGAAGCGTTGCTGGTCCGCGTAGGCTTCAATCGCCTGTCGTAGCTCGCCATCTTCCAGCGGCGTGAACTTGTTGAACATCGGTAGAAACACCACCGGGGCGATGTAAAGCATCACGATCTGAAACACCGTGAGCGCCCCCCATGCATAGAGCCATGCATACGAACCGGCGGTGGCAAAGAACCAGAGGATACCGGCCAGCACGAGCCCGCCAATCACCGCGCCGAGCGCCAGGCCCTTGAGCTGGTCGAGGACGAATGTTTTCACCGTGGTCCGGTTGAATCCGAACCGTTCTTCGATCACAAAGGTGTCATAGATTTCAAACGGCAGATGGATGATCCGGGACAGAAGCATCAGGATGCCGGCAAACAACAGGCCGGTGGGAATCATCCCCCACCCCGGCGAACGGGCGAGACCATCCACCCACCCGAACCCGCCGAGCAGAATGAAGCCGATCATCACCGGGAGCAGGATTCCGGTCTGAAGAAGTCCGAACCGTGTATTGATCTTCAGATAATCCTGCGACGTCCGGTATTTCTCATCATCATACCACCCCTCGAATTCGGCAGGCAGTTCCCTCTGCAGGTGACGCAGGTTCAGGGATTCAACCACGAACTCCAGAACCGCATCGGCGACGAGCAGAATGAGAATGATGAGAAGGTATGTATTCATAACATGGGCAAGAGAATTCGCGGCACCCTACAACGGGGGCGAGAGTGATGCAAGCGGTCTATACCAGAGTCCCCAGTACATCCAGCTCGGCGCCGGTGATCACGTCGTACATGTCGGCGGCGGTTGCGGCTTCCCGGAGATCCAGCAAGCAACTTGTCCGGTAGCAGATCATGCACAGGCGGGCGAGGACATGGAGATGCAGACGGTCGTCCTGGCAGCAGATCATGAAAAACATGTCGGTGGTCAGTCCGTCGGGTGCGCCGAACGGAATGGGCTGAATGGTGCGTCCGAGCAGAACGAAGGAGTCCTCGAACATGAAGGGTTCGTGATGCTGGGGATGCAACAGGGCCATGCCGCCGGCCAGTGCGGTGGAGCAGAGCTGCTCACGCTCAAGGATGCTGTCGAGCAGATCCTGCTTCGTGTACAGCAACTCCGTCTTCTCCGCCAGGTCCACCATGTGGCGGATGACCGATGACTTGGTGCGGCAGGACATGTCCGCATCCACGTATGACGGCTTCAACAACTCGGAAACGATGGCATGCCGCCGGGACATATCATGGACCTTGGTCGAGGACCGCTTGTGAAATTCGACCAGTGATTTATCGGTCAGGCCGAGAAGGCGCTGCGATGCCCATTGATCGACATCGCGGCGGCGGAACATGACCCGGCCCGCCGCTTTCTCAAACGGGATTTCCCGGCGTTTGACAAGCTCCTCGACATCGGCTACCGGCAGGTGCAGGTAGTCGGCTACTTCCTCCGTGTTGAAGAGCGTATGCGGCACGGTGCGTCACCAGGAAATATGGAGCCAACGGGCGGATTCGAACCGCCGACCTGCTCATTACGAGTGAGCTGCTCTACCAACTGAGCTACGTTGGCGCCAGAATCCGCGATAGTGTATTTCACATGGCTGGATGTCAAGTCATGGGGACGGCGCCATCAGGGGCCGTTCTCGACCTCGTAACGCCTCATCAGATCGCGAGCTTTCCTTGCCTCCGCCTCACCATGCGCGGCCCGGAGGAAGCCGCCCCGAAGCTCGCCCTGCAGGGTTAGCACCATGTGCTGGTCGCCGGTGGAAAGAATCTCCGTGTCGAGATCTGCGGCCATGGTCATACCCGCCACGTCCGCCCGGTCCAATTTGAGGTGGATGTAGTGAATGGATCGCCCGGGAACCCGTACGGACGTGACCACCAGCCCGACCCCCGAGGCCGCGGCCAGCAAGTTCCCTCCGGCGTCATACCACTGAAAAGCCCCATCGGTCAGCGTAATCCCGGGGAACGAACGCCGCCGCGCCTCGGGGCCGGTATCACTCGCATCCACACCTGTCGGGGATGCAGAGGAAGCGCCAGGTGATTCGCTGCCCGGCACGCCGCTGATGCCGAGTTGAGCGGATACCCAACCCGCCGCCCCCGCAAACAGGCCCGGCTGCCAGCTCCCGGTTTCATCAATCGCCATCATGACCGCACACCCGTCAATCTTCACATCCGTCACCCAGCCGTTTCCCCGCACCCATGAGAGCAGCGACAGTTCCAGCTCGGCCGAGGCCACCCGAAGGTCGCCGGGCCCGTCCCCCTCTTCTTTTCGCGAACGCACCCCCTCGAGCTTCAGGTTGCATCCGGGCGTCAACGTTGTCCCCTCAATCACCAGGGCATGATCAAAGCGCCGCTCAAGATTCTCACGCACAAGGTCCCGGAATCCATCGGTGCGGGAGACAAACAGAAGGGCGGCATACAGGATGATGAGGATGACAAGACACGACACCCAGAACCGGGTGATCCGCTGGAGAGCGGATGGTTGCGCATGATGGTCGGGTTCGGTCCGGGCCGCATGTGAACCTCTGGCAGCCGGGCGGCTCGCACGGCGTCCGGAGGGTTTCTTGCGGGAATGGCTCATCCTTGCGTGCCGCCGGAGAGAGCCCGCGATCGGTCCCGGGCCGCGATGACGGCGCGGGTCAGCAGCTCGCGCAGGCCGTGTTCCCCGCCCAATATCCGCAACGCCGCCTCGGTGGTTCCCCCCTTGGACGTCACCTTCTCCCGCAGGACGGAAGGATCATCTCCGCTCCCCGCGGCAAGCAGCGCCGCGCCTTCCACGGTGCGCACCGCCAGTTCCTTCGCGATGTCCGCGGGTAGACCGGCCTCCTCCGCGGCATCGGCGAGGCACTCGATGAAGTGAAAGAGATAGGCCGGTCCGCTGCCGCTGACTGCGGTGACCGCATCCATCGCCGATTCCTCTACGCGAATCACCCGGCCCACTGCCTTGAGCAGTTTTTCGGCTTCGCCAAGCTGGGCATCCCCGGCATACGTCCCGCCGGAGATCGCCGACATCCCCCGGCCCACCAGTGCCGGCGTGTTCGGCATCACCCGCACCACCGCGATTCCACCGGCCAGCTCCTTCTCAATGGCTGCGGCCGGTATACCGGCGGCGATGCTTATAAAGAGTTGATCGGGATCGGCGTGGGCGGAAATCTCCCGCAGTACATCCGCCATCACCTGGGGCTTTACCGCCAGCAACACCACGGATGCACGGGTTACGGCGTCCGCATTATCGATCGCAGACGCAATCCCGTAGGTTTCCTTGATATAGCGGCGGCGGTCGGCGGATGCATCGGCGATGATGATATCCTCGGCATCCATGATCCGATTCTGAAGCCACCCCTTGATCAACGCTTCCGCCATGTTGCCGGCGCCGATA
>JAUIHQ010000308.1 GCA_030432155.1 bacterium
TACGTCGGCCGGCCAGGCGAATCCCTGCATCACCTCGCGGATCGGACCGGTCATGCTCTTTGCCGATCTCGCCCTCAGAACAATATGAAACCGGTACACCCCCTTGAGCCGGGCCAGGGGTGCGGGCAGCGGTCCCGCGCTCATGACGGAGGCCGGCAACAGCGGGGATAACCGTTTCATGAAGTTCTCGCCGGCAAACCGGACACGGGTTTCCGACGGCCCCTTGAGGGTCAGGATCACCAGGTGACTGAACGGCGGATACCCGGCTTCCCGCCGGAACGCCAGCTCCTGGTCGGCAAAGCCGTCATAATCCAGCCGGCGGGCCGCCTGGATCGCCCCGTGATGCGGGGTGTAGGTCTGGACGATCACTTCCCCCACCACATCGCCCCGCCCGGCCCGGCCCGCCACCTGGGTCAGAAGCTGGAAGGTACGTTCCGCCGCGCGGAAATCCGGCACATGAAGACTCATGTCGGCATAGACCACGCCCACGAGGGTGACGTTGGGGAAATGAAGGCCCTTCGCGATCATCTGCGTGCCCACCAGGATATCGATTTTGCCGGTGCGGAAATCTCCGAGGACATTCCGGTAGGAATCCTTGCGGGTCATGGTATCGGAATCCATGCGGTGAATCCGGGCCTTGGGAAAGAGTTTGCGGATGATCTCCTCCACCCGCTGGGTGCCGAGACCGGCATACTTGAACGCCGGATCGCCGCATTCAGGATCGGGACAACGGTCGGGAACCGGTTGCCGGTCGCCGCAGAAATGACAGATCAGTTCATGGCTTGTCTTGTGATAGGTCATGGCCACGCTGCACTGGCGGCATTCCGCGACATGGCCGCAGGCCGGGCACTGGAGCGAGGTTGAATAGCCGCGACGGTTCAGAAACAGCATGGTCTGTTCGGCCCGGGCCAGGCGGTTCCCGATTGCGTCCACAAGGTCGCGGGAGAAGATGTATACCTTCCCCTCCTGCTCGGCCTGACGCCGCATGTCCACCACCCGCATGCTCGGCATCTGCCGGTGGTCCACCCGGTGGGGCATGGAGACGAGGTGATACTTCCCGTTGCGGCAGTTGTTATAGGATTCGATCGCCGGGGTGGCCGATCCCAGCACCACCGCACACCCGGATATCCTCCCCCGCATCACCGCCACATCGCGCGCATGATACCGCGGTGCTTCATCCTGCTTGTAGGTCGGCTCGTGCTCTTCATCCACCACGATCAACCCGAGGGATTGAACCGGCGCGAACAAGGCCGAGCGTGCCCCGATGACGATCCTGGCGTCGCCGCGCCAGATCCGGTGCCATTCGTCGTGGCGTTCGCCATCGGACAATTCGCTGTGCAGCACGGCGATCCCTTCGCCGAACCGACTGCGGAACCGGTCGACCGTCTGGGGGGTCAGGGAGATTTCCGGCACCAGCACGATCGCTCCCTTTCCCTTATCCATCGCATGCTGAATCGCCTGCAGGTACACCTCGGTTTTCCCGCTGCCCGTCACCCCGTGCAGCAGAACCACCGGAGGGGTGAGTGAATCGATGGAGGCCCGGCATTGTTCCAGGGCCTCCGCCTGCTGGGGCATCAAGGGCAGCGGGCCGGTGCGAATCAGCTCATACCCGGCCAGCGGATTCCGCAGCAGGTCAACCTGGTCGATCCGGACAAACCCCTTCGCCTCCAGCCCTTTTACCGCCGCATGACCGATCGAACACGCCTTGACCAGGTCCGGCACCGGGGTGGGTCCGTGCTTTTGCAGATAGTGGAGAGCGAGGGCCTGTTTGGGGGCTTTCTTTTCCAGACCGGTTGCCGCCGCTTCCTCCACCGCCACCGGAATTGCCACCTGCTGTTTCTTGTGGGATGTGCCCCGGCGGCGAACCGGAGCCGGCAGTACCGTCCTCACCGCACGTTCCATCGGAACCGCATAATAGTCGCTCATCCAGCGTGCGAGACGGATGACGTCCTCGCCGATATAGGTACGCTCACCGACGACATCCAGCACCGGCTTGAGCGTCGGTACATCCGACGTCTCCGGCCGGGCCACCACGAAACCGGTCCGGCGGCCGCGCCCGAAGGGTACGATCACCCGCGAACCAACCTGCACCGATGCCTTGAGCGCATCGGGAACCGAGTAGTCGAATTCACGATCAATCGAAAGATCAACCACGACCCTGGCGATGGACGGCACGGATGCTTATTCCCCGATGATCTTGATCAACACCCGCTTCTTACGCAACCCGTCGAACTCGCCGTAGAAGATCTGCTCCCATGATCCGAAATCCAGCTTTCCCCCGGTGACCGCCACCACAACTTCCCGCCCCATGACCTGGCGCTTCAGGTGAGCGTCGGCATTGTCCTCGTACCCGTTATGACGGTACTGACTGTGAGGTTTTTCCGGAGCCAGCTTCTCGAGCCAGACTTCAAAGTCGTGATGCAGACCGGACTCGTCATCGTTGATAAACACGCTGGCGCTGATGTGCATGGCGTTCACCAGACAAAGTCCTTCCCGAATTCCGCTGGCCCGCAGCTCTTCCTCCACCTGGGACGTGATATTGATGAAGGCCCGCCGCGTCGGTGCTTCAAACCAGAGTTCTTTTCGATGATGTTTCATACATTGACCTCGTACATGTTCTGCTACCAGATGGGCGTTTGCTTCTTTGCTTTTTCATCATAGCATGAAAGCAACCGGGTCTGCATCTCCCGATCTCAAAAACCGTGGATGTCGGACCGCTCTGCTGGTATACAGGCATCGGTATGAGAGTCAGTGTTCGAACATGTATCAAGGTTTTGTATTGGAACCTGATCGCCGGGGTCGTCCTTGTCGGCCTCGGCGGGGCGTTTATTCTGCGCCAATCTCATGAGATCGACCGCTTGGTGATCGCAAACAGCCGACTGCACAGCCTGGATCCCCGGCTGGTCAGCGCGGTCATCGATGTGGAAAGCCGATTCGATCCCTATGCGGTCAGCGATGCCGATGCTATCGGCCTGATGCAGATGACCTGGCCAATGGCCGAAGCCTGGGCCGAAGCGGTCGGGGAAGAGAACCTGACCCGCAACGACATGTTTGAGCCGGAACGCAACATTCGGGCCGGGGTCTGGCTATTAGCTCATGCCCGGGACTACTGGCAGGATCGGGAGGATCCCCTGCCCTACATGCTGGCCGAATACATTGCCGGCCGGGCCAACGCCATCCGCTGGGCCGAGGAAACGGACGGGGTGAAAGACTTCTGGGAGGCCATTCCCTCCAGCGTGGTTCAGAAATACATCCGGGATATTCTCGAGCAGTACCGGGGCGGGATCTGACCACCGCGCTGGGGTCCCGGCCTCACCTTCGTGATTCAATGCCGCGGCTGCAGGGATGCTTTCAGAACTTCTTCCGCGATGATGCGTATGCCCTCGCGGACCGTGTCTTCCTCCTGGGAATACGTTAGACGGATGCATTCGTCCCGGTGCCGCCAGTCATCCTTCAGACCGTAGAAAAAGTAGTGTCCGGGGATCACCAGCACCCCGCGTTCCTTGAGTCGGCGGTACAATTCCGCGCTGGTGATCGGCAGATCACGGAACCACAGCCACAGGAACAGGGCGCCTTCGCTGACGTGTACATGGTAATCGAAGTCGTCGGGCATCGCCTCGTGAATCCACTGGATGGCCCGGAGCGATTTGGCTTCGTAGAACGGGCGGATTTCGTCCCGGCACAGATCAAACAGCTCCCCGGACCGCAACAGCGGTGCGGCGATCGCCTGGCCGATGTTGCCGTTGGCGAGGCTGACGATGGCGTTCATCGCGGACAGGGAACGAATCATATCCTCCCGGGCAACCACGATTCCGGTGCGGGTGCCGGGAAGACCCAGCTTGGACAGACTCAATGACACCACCATGTTCGGTTCCCACATCGGCTGAATGTCATCGAAAATGATACCGGGGAACGGCGCGCCGTAGGCATTGTCGACAATCAACGGAATGTCATGCTCATCCGCCAGCAGCGCCAGCGACCGAATTTCATCGTCGGTAAGGACATTGCCGGTGGGATTGGTCGGCCGGGATACGCAAATCGCGGCGATATCCTCCCCGATCGGAAGATTGGCGAAGTCGATACGGTACTTGAAGGTATGAGCGTCGATGTGTTCAATACCGGGCCTGCCGGCGATGAAGCAATCCTCCTCGATCAACTGATCGGCGTAGCCGATGTATTCCGGGGCGATCGGCTGAAGAATTCGGCGTTTCTTTCCATCCGCGCCGGTGCCCGCCAGCATATTCAACAGCATGAAGAACCCGGTCTGGCTGCCGTTGGTGATGCCGATGTTTTCCGGCCCGACGTTCCAGCCCAGCCGGTCGCGCAGGGCCCCGGAAAGGGCGTCGATGAAATCCGCCTGGCCCTGCGGCCCGTCGTAATAGACCAGCAACCGTTCCATCCGGTCGGCATCCGCGATCAGCTCATCGAGACGCCGCCGCCACACCTTTTCCGCCGCGGGAACCCGGGCGGGGTTTCCGCCCCCGAGCATTTTCCAGTCCCGGCCGCCCCCCGCG
>JAUIHQ010000309.1 GCA_030432155.1 bacterium
AACGCCAGGTAGACCTTCAGCGCTCCGGTGAAGCTGATCATGTGTCCAGATACCGCAGCAGGGCCCTGGCCATCGGAAGCTGGTCGGCTCGTTCCAGCCGGAACCGCCCGCCGCCCGGCAACTCGATTGTCAGCGAGGGTCCCGGCGAGGGCGTGGACTGAATCGCTACCTCCTGGAAGCCGGCCTGTACCGGCTCGACGACCAAACCGCGCTTCTTGCGAACGTGACGCCAATACGCGAAGGTCGAATAGCGTATCCCATGCACCCGGGCGAACTCCGCCCCGCTCATACCACTCTGCTCAAACGCATCCAGCAACGCTTCGCGGTCCTGCGCCGGAGTCAGAACCCTCCCCCGAGTATCGGTCTTCAGAAAACCGGACGTATCTGTAGTCGTAGAGGTTGTAGTTGTCATAGGTCGAAGCCTACGACATCTACGATGCGGTCAGATAGAGGGGCTTGGCGTGACGCTTACGATAGATTCGACCTGATCGGCGAGCAAGTACCACGAAGGAACGGCGAGCATGTAACTGGTTTCCCGGTAGGCCAGATATTCTGTGATCAATTCTTCGTAAGTGTTGACGGTGTTCGATTCGTCGGCAAGTTGAGCGAAAACCCACCCGATGGAGACCAGCACAGTCAGCATTGTGAAAAATACCAGAACGCGAAAGTCCGCCCGGCCAATGAGTCGATTAAGTTTCTGTACCATAGTGGTTTCCTCGGATGGGTGATTGTGTGACGGGTGGATTTCGTGACGATGATGAGTTGGAGTAATATTTAGAGAAAGAGCATTGCCGATTGCACATTGCGGTTTGCAATTCAGATTTCAACGTTGTGTGCATAGCGTGTCTTCCGCGAGCATGACACTATCACGAGCCTCTTGAAAAGTAGAACATAGTATTATCCAACACAAAACCGGTGACAATGCCAATTCATTACAATCAATAGCGACAAAATCGGCATTATATTTCCCCTGATTTCTCGGTTTTGTGTTGTATAGCATGGCGGAATGCGGGTGGTGTGTTCTGCGACCGGATATTGGATATTCTTTCTGCCGGCTCCGCGTTAAGATAATGTCCGCTTTCCCGGGGATGTTTCCTTGTCGGCGTTCCTCCCGCCGGCGTTCCTCCCGCCGGCGTATTTCACAGTGAGGCATGCTTGTTGGAATCGCTGTTGCCGGGTTCGATTCCGGGTGAATCGGTGAAATGCAGGGCAAAGTGCCTCATGCTGATGGACCTGGAGGAAAATTATCCAGTGGGGTTCGGATAGTGGGGCGAACCGCAGTGCGTTGATCGAACCGTATGTAATGGCGGGGGCTGGAAAGCCCCCGCCAGACTGTTGATAAACATTTTGGTTCTTCCGGGATTCGCGGGGGATTTTCTATTGAGATATCGTGTAACCATCGGAGGGAGCGGATCGATAAAGGTGGTCGTTTAGGTGTATCCGGGTATGTGTGGCGGTTAAGAAAGCGGGTAAGGTATGGACGCGCCACACGTAACCGCAACCCTTACCCGGATACTCTTTCCCGACCCGCTTAGCCGACCCCAACAGTGCGCATGCGTAAAAAGGTCGTATCCGGGGTTTTCAACAGCCTGCCGGGGGCTGGAAAGCCCCCGCTCCGTTTGGTTTCATCATGCAAAACAGTGTGGGGGGCTTTCCGGCCCACGCGTGAAGGTGAAGGGATACGAATCGGCCCGATGAGGGAGGTTCGGAGTGGGTCGATTGTGTTGTTCTAACCCGCATATTGCACGAGCAGCGGACTGCTCGCTTCATAAGCGCCTTTGAGCGAAACGTTTTTCGCTCAAAGGCTTCGACGCGGTGCTTACGCACCTCGCTCAGGGTTAGCCCTGAGCGGAAGCGACACAAGTCGCTGGAGTCGAAGCCCGAAGGGCGAATGTTGCACCCTGCTGATGCAACATTCGGGCTAAAACACATCGTCCCATGTTGCGAGATTCAGGATGGTCTCGCACAGGTCGGGAAAGGGCAGACCTGCTTCGGCTGCAGCCTTGGGAAGAAGGCTGGTTTCGGTGAATCCCGGGATGGTGTTGATCTCCAGCACGTAGGGATGTCCATCATCATCCAGCCGGAAGTCCACCCGGCTCATACCCCGGCACCCGATCCCTTCATACACGCCCCATGCAATTTCCTGACATGTACGGGTTGTTTCCGGGTCCAGCGGCGCCGGGACCAGGTATTGCGTGACACCCCGGGTATACTTGGCGTGGTAATCGTAATTCCCCTCCGGAGCCCGGATCTCGACGATGGGAAGCACCTGGCTGCCGACAATTCCGACCGTCAACTCCCGGCCGGCGATGAATACTTCGGCCAGAACCTCATCATCGTGGGTGAAGGCTTCAGCAATCGCCTTCCGCCACGTATCATCGGACCGGACGACGGAAATACCGATGCTCGATCCCTGGCAGGACGGCTTGATCACCGCAGGCAGCGGAATCTCCCGTTCATCCTCCGGGTTGAGTATTTGATACCGGGCGGTCGGAATGCCTTTTTCCTCAAACAAGCGCTTGCTGGCGATTTTATCAAAGGCGAGCCGACTCGCCCGCGACCCCGGCCCGGTAAAGGGTATCTTTCGATCTTCAAGAATGGATTGAACCGTTCCATCCTCACCAAAGGTCCCGTGTAGGGCGATGAACACGGCGTCGATCGACTCCGGCAGCTCCAGCCGAGGTTCGGTGACATCGATCCGGGTGATGTCGTAGCCCCGCGACGCAAGCGCATCGGCGACGGCTTTGCCCGACGCGAGGGAGACATCGCGCTCACGGGAGGGACCGCCCATCAGAACCGCTACATGTTGAAAGGAAGGACTATTCGTCATGACCGCATTTCATCCGCCGACTCTGCTTCCGTCAAGCATGGCCTTGGCCCACCCGGCGATTCGCTCCACATCACCGGCGCCGATCACCAGAAGCATATCCCCTTCCCCAAGGTCGACGCGGATCCGGTCCCAGGCTTCTTCAAGGCTCTCATGCAGCTCGGTCCCGACACCCGCAGCCTCGCAGGCCGCGAACAGGTCACGGGATGTGCCCCCTTCCACGAAGGGCTCGGAGGCACTGTAGACCGGCACAAGGTGTAGTTGGTCAAGACCGGCCAATACAGCGGCAAAAGCATCCCGAAAATGCCGGGTCCGGCTGTACCGGTGCGGCTGAAACACGCCGATCATCCTCCGGGGGCCGCAGGCCCGGGCCTGTTCCAGCAGATACCGGATTTCGGTCGGATGATGGGCGTAATCGGAAATGACGGTCACCCCTCGATCCCGGGCGGTTACATCAAACCGGCGGCCGGGCAAGCGAAACCCGGCCAGCGAACGTGCCGCCCGACGGGGATGTACGCCCAGTGACTCCACGGCGAGAAAGGCGGCGAGGGCATTCAGAACGTTGTGCGTCCCGCCGATGGAAAGTTGAACATCAAACGGGCTCATGTCGTCCACCCGGCAGCGGAATGCGATGCCGTTCGCTCCTGCCGTGAGGTCGAATGCAACGGCCGAGGCCTGGTCGTCGATGGCAAACGTCCGGCAGGTTCGGGATGGCGAGGCCAGGCGTTCGCGATCCGACACGGGGCAGACCAGCAGCCTGCGTGCGGATCCGGCGAACGTGCGGTACATCGCCGCCAGATCATCCGGTGACCGAAAATGATCGACATGATCCAGCTCGGTGCTCATGACCACCGCCACCGAAGGGCGATACAGTTCGAGCGTTCCATCACTCTCGTCCGCCTCAGCGACCATGACAGGGGAATCCGCCACCCCGGCCGCGCCGGCCCGGCCGTAGGGGATGCCTCCGATGGCATATGACACCGGCCTGAGGCATTCCTCAAGCATGTGCAGGATCATGGATGACGTCGTGGTTTTGCCGTGCGCCCCGGCCACCGCGATCGAGGCGGAATACGCATCCATAAGCACCGGCAGCACCATCCCACGTTCATGAACCGGAATGCCCCGTTGCCGGGCTTCCGCCAGCTCGGGATGTTCCATGGTTACGGCGGGGCTGCGAATGACCCAGGTCGGTTCGTCCGCCAGATGGTCCGGGCTGTGGCCGGACGTCACGGGAATACCCAGCCGGGAAAGCCATGCGGTCAGCGGACCCGGAGCGGCATCACAACCGGTCACGCGAAATCCTGCTGCGTTCAGGTGGCAGGCAAGGCCGGCCATGCCGACACCGCCGATGCCGACCATGTGAACGGTTCCCCGGCCGGCCCCGAACAAGGCTTCCACCTGTGACCGCTTTTCGGCACGCCCGGACATCGCCGCTCAGACTGCCGCCGGAATCCGTGCAGCCTTCTCCACTTCGTCGGCCAGCCGCTCCGCACCATCGGGGATTGCATGCTCACGGGCAGCCTCGGCCATGGCCTGAATGGCGTCGGGTCGGTCGATGCAGCGGGCGAGATAGGTTGTCAGCCACTCAACCGACAGCCCCGATTCGGGCACAACATCCGCTGCCTCCATTTTCTCCATCGCCCGCGCATTGGCCATCTGGTGATCGTTGACCGCGAACGGATA
>JAUIHQ010000310.1 GCA_030432155.1 bacterium
CGAAGAACGCGACCCTCCTCGGCACCTTCCGCCCGACGAACGGCGCCGCCAATGACATCTGGGGCTTCGAGGGCATGAGCACTTCCAGCGCATCGTAATACGGCTGCAGCCAAGGCTTCATTTTCTCCTCCATGGTGCCGGGCAGAAACCCGATGTCTTTCCCCATGGGAATGGTCGGGCGGCAGATGAGCATGCGGCGATAGATCTTCTCATCCATGGTCTTGAACAACGCCGCAGCCACCGCCAGCAGGGTCTTGCCGGTACCGGCCTTGCCCACGATGGTCACAAGCTTGATGTCGTCGTTCAGCAATGCGTCGAGGGCGTAATGCTGCTCCTTGTTGCGGGGCTGCACCGGGCGGATTTCGTCGGGTGCGGGAATCAGGGGGACGAGATCGCCCGACTTGCCGTCGAACCGGGTGAGGATGGTGAGGCTCGGGTCGGTCAGGTCGCGAAGCAGGACATACTCGTTCGGGGAAAGGGTCTGATCCTCGGGCGGAACCCGGCCTTCCCTCCGGAAGGTTTCGAGAATATCGGGATCCACGTCGAGATCCCGGGCCCCGGTGTAGAGCTCATTGATGTCCACCTGTCCGGTCTCGTAGTCCTCGGCTTCGAGCCCGAGGGCGTCGGCCTTGAGGCGCAGGTTGATGTCCTTGCTGACCACGATGATCGGCCCGTCGCTGCCTGCGTCCTGCATGGTCATGCAGACCTTGAGGATCTGATCGTCGGCGGTTCCGCCGCCGTTGCCGAAGTGGGTGCGGTCGCCGGGAAACAGAATGCGGAGCTTGCCCCCGCCGTTCGTATCGACACCCTCGGAAAGATTTCCACGCTGGCGAATCTCGTCCAGCATTCTCGATACCTGCCGGGCATTGCGGCCGAGCTCGGACTGGTCACGTTTGAATTTGTCGATTTCCTCAATGACCTTGAGGGGGATGATGACGTTGTTGTCCGTGAACTGCTGAATCGCGGTGGGATCGTGCAGGAGAACGTTGGTATCGAGAACGTAGTTTTTGGTCATCCGTTGCCTTTCATGCCTGGGCGGCTCTACAGCCAGTGTTTTCGTTTCAAGTAGAGGTAGATGAGTCCGGTGCAACCCGCGGTGATGCCGAACACCCAGAGGTATCCGTATTCCCAGGCCAATTCCGGCATGTGATGGAAATTCATGCCGTAGAAGCTGGTCACCATGACCAGCGGAAGGGAGAGAGTGGCGAGAACGGTCAGCACCTTGATGACACGGTTGATCTGCATCTGCTGGAGATTCAGGTTCACCTGAAGCACACTGGTCAGGGATTCCCGGTAGGTGTCGGAGAGATCGCTGATCCGTTTGACCCGATCGAGGAGATCGCGGAAGTACGGGAGCAGGTGGGGCCGGATCAACTTGAAGTCGCCGCGGGCGATGCGGGAGATCACCTCCCGCTGAGGGGTGATGATCTGCCGCAGGCGCCGGACTTCCGACTTCAATTCCAGCACATCTTCAAGAATGTCTTCCCGCTCGGCGGAGAGAATCGTCCGTTCCAGCTCCGCGATGTCGGCGGACAGTTCCTCGATCGCCGGCTCGTAGTTATCGAGCATGAAGTCGAGGATCGTGTAGCTGAGGCGGTCGGGGGCCCGGGCCACGACGTGGGCGTTGCGGCGAATGCGTTCGATCGTGGAGAGGATGCTGGGCAACGGTTTGTCGTGATAGGTCACGAGAAAATTCCGGCCGATGAACATGTTGAGTTCGCGGGTCTGGAAGGCGTGCTCCCGGTTGGAATAGTCGATCGCGTGGAGAACGAGGAACAGGTACTTGTCATACTCGTCAATCTTGGGCTGTTCCGAAACCGCGACGCAATCTTCGATGGCCAGGGGGTGGAACGCGAACATCGCTTCCAGAACTTCTTTCCATTCCGCCTCGGTCGGCTCCTCGAGATCGACCCAGATCTGGGCGTCCTCTTCGAACAACATCATGCGGATAAAATCCAGCCCCGGGTCCTGGCCCGCGAGCTTGCCCTCGTTAAACACAAAGGAGCGTATCATGTTGCGAAATCATACCCTTGCCCATCCGCGGTGAAAGTACTTTTTTGTCAGGATCGCGTTTCCCGTCACAGACGATGGACCGGTTCGAGCAGAATCATCCCCCGGGGGTGGAGGCCGCGAATGGTTTCCGCAAGCTCACGCAGGGCGGGTTCGGTGTCGATGACCTGGACCAGGAAGGGAAGATCGTCGGAAATGACCACCACCTTGCTGGAATGAACCGGTCCGTGGCCGCTGTAGCCCATGACGCCCCGGAGGACGGTGGCCCCGGCCAGACCCCGGCGATGAGACTCGTAGACGATCCATTCATGCAGGGCTTGCCCCTCATGGCGGTCATGCTCGCTCAGGTAGATGGTCAATCGCATCTGGTTGCTTGATGTATCCATGGTATTCTCCCAACGAATGGATGATCTCCGGTACCGGAGGACCAGCCAACGTGTTACAGCATCCGGGCCACCGCCATACCCGCGATCACGAACAGCACGCCGACTATATTTTGGACCGCCACGTTCAACAGGGCAAACATCCATTCCGCATCCCGGATCAGGGCAGTGGTTTCAAAGGCAAACGATGAATACGTGGTGAAGGAACCGAGGAAACCGACGAGGACAAACAACCGGAGGGTGGGATCGACGCTTATCTTTTCCTCGAACAGCATCCACGCCAGACCAAACAGGAAGCAGCCTGCCATGTTCACCGTCATCGTTCCCCAGGGAAACGGATGCTGCGAATGGCGCTGGACGAAGCCGGCCATCAGGTACCGCGCCGTCGCACCCACCGCGCCGGCAGCCGCCACGGCAAGAAGGTTGCGCAGCATCATGCCGCCTCCCACCGGTCGAGGATCCGGTGCATGAAGGTTTCGGCATGACCGGCCATCACCGGGGCATGGATTTCAAAGGAGCCCAGGCAGATGTCGTGCGTCGTCCCGCCCCGGACCAGGTCCTCCGGGCAGTGGGTGCAGAGGTTGGCGAGGCTCTCGCGTTGCAGCTCGAGATGAAAGAGAAGGCCATATGCCTGTTCCCCGGCACGGAATGCCTGGCAGGCAAATGCATCGGTCCGGGCAAGAACAGCGGTCCCATCCGGTGGCTCGATGCCTTCCCCGTGCCACTCGAGAGCGGGGAAGGGACCGGGGGCGAAGGTGGAAAAGGCGGGATCAGCCGCGCCATCCGCGGTCAGCATAATGTCGTGAATGCCGATTTCGGGGTGCGGACCCGGAAACACGCGGCCCCCGAGGGCGCGGGCGAGAAGCTGGCTGCCAAGACAGATCCCGAGGAAGGCGCCGCCGGCTTCGACATGACGCCGGATGAATTCCGTTTCCGCTGTGATCCATGGATCCGGATCATTCACCGACATCGGCCCGCCCATGACCAGCAAGCCATCCCCCGCATCCGCCGGCAGTCCATCCGACGGCACAAGGTGCCGGGTCATTTCATATCCCCGGGAGGCACAGACACCGGCAAACAGCCCCGGCCCTTCAAACCGCACATGCTGCAGACACTGGATGACAGGCATCAGAAACCCCCGGCGGTATCCGGCGGGGTCTGAAGAAGGCGGTCGATGAGGACGAAGGCGAGTGCCGCCCGCTGGTTCCGGTCGAGCCCGTTTTCCAGCCGTTCAATCTCGGACTGAATCAGCGCTGCGGAGTCCGGGTCGTCGAACGCGATCTTTTTGGCGTTGCGGAGCTCGATTCCGATCGTGCCGGTTTGGCCGACGCGGAAGGGCCCGGAAGGAACCAAACGCCAGGCCACTTTGGCGAAGTTGAGCATGGACAGCACCCCGCTCAGGATCAGGCAGGCCAGCAGCAGCGAAAGCGTGATGAACAGGATGTTGTTCGAGGTGTTGTAGGCCGCACTGCCGATGCCGAGGGCGACGGAAATCAACAAAATGCCCGAGACCGTCGGCATGATGCGCTGACCCCGCGCCGGATAGAGAAACGTCCACAACATTCGCGCCCACGTCAGCTCCCGCAGGTGCTGGCGCAGGGACTTGCGCTCGGCGCCGGGCCCGAACCAACGGGCATCCGGCGCGGGCGCGGTGCTGGCGGCGGGGGACGCGTTCACTGGGGTTCGGGCAGAGCTTCGATGATGCGCTTCAATACGGCCCCGATCGCCCGGCGCTCCTCCAAGGCATCACTGGTGGGTCGCACCAGACTCAGGCGATGTCCGAGCGTGGGCAGGACCAAATCGGTGACGTCGTCGGGAATCACAAAGTCGCGCCCGCGAACCATGGCCATGGCCTGGGCGGCGTGTTTGAGGGCGAGGCCCCCGCGCACACTGATGCCGGATTTGAATTCCGACTCCGTGCGCGTCGCGGCGACGATGCGCAAAATGTAGTCGAGGACGCTGTCCTCGACGAAGACTTGACTGGCGACCTGTTGAAGCTGGGAGATCTCCGTGCGGGTGAGCACCGGATCCAGCGCGATCTCGTCGTAGTCGGTGGATGGGGCGCGCAGGATGTCCAGCTCATCCTCGCCTTTCGGATACCCCATTTGAATGC
>JAUIHQ010000014.1 GCA_030432155.1 bacterium
TCCCTATGCGGCTTGCACCGCACACCCAAGCCCGCGAGCCGCATGTCCGCTTTTCTTGCTTACGCTCGAAAAGGAAGAGGGACATTGGACGTTTCCGCTCCGGCCTTCGGAAGCAGGAAGGATGAGATATTCGACTAAAGCCGATTGAGCGTTGAGCGTTCCCCACGTTGAACGTTCCGACCCGCGGCAGCGGGGCGGCATCTTCCTTTCTTATTGCAAGTTGATTCCAATCATTGGAAAGTCTGACTTTTGCAATTTCCAGCCATTGGAACATCCATGACGGCATCAATTTCGATAGGAAAATGGAAGATCGGGGGGAAGGCGCCGCTGGCCCTTATCGCCGGACCCTGCGTGATTGAAAGCCGCGCCGGGTGTATCGATCTCGCTCGCCGTCTTGTTGATCTGGCCGGCGAAGAGACGATCCCCCTGGTATTCAAGGCATCCTTCGACAAGGCCAACCGGTCGGCCCGCACGTCCTACCGCGGGCCCGGTCTTGAGGCGGGGCTGGACATCCTTGCCGAGATCCGTGACCGCTTCGGCGTTCCGGTCCTGACCGATATCCACACCGAAGCCCAGGCCGCCCCTGCGGCACAAGCGGTGGATATCCTCCAGATTCCCGCCTTCCTGTGCCGGCAAACCGACCTTTTGGTTGCGGCGGGCGAGACCGGCAAGGTTGTCAACGTCAAGAAGGGTCAGTTCCTCGCGCCCTGGGACATGAGCAACGTAGTGAAAAAGGTCGAATCGACCGGCAACCGCCGCATCATCCTTACCGAGCGCGGCAATTCCTTCGGCTACAACAACCTCGTGGCCGATATGCGCAGCCTGCTCGCCATGGCCGAGCTGGGATACCCGGTGGTGTTTGACGCCACCCACAGCGTGCAGAAGCCCGGGGGCGGAGGCACCTATACCGCCGGGGACGGCAAATGGGCGCCGAACCTTGCCCGGGCCGCGGTGGCGACCGGGTGCGATGGCGTCTTCATCGAGACCCACGTCAATCCCGCCAAGGCTCTGTCGGATAAAGAAAACGCCATTCCGCTGCGGCGCATGCGGGCCTTGTGGCGGCAGCTCAAGGGCATCGATGAACTCGTCTCCTGATCCCCTCGCCGCTTCGATTGAGGCCATCATCTTTGACGTCGATGGTGTCATGACCGACGGCGGGCTCTACTACGGCCCGGACGGCGAATGGAAGCGGTTTGATGTCCAGGATGGTCATGCCGTGGTCATGGCCCGCAAGGCCGGTATCCGTCTCGCCTTCCTGACCGGCCGTACGTCCGAGGCGGTGACCCGCCGGGCCCGTGAATTGGGCATCGATATTCTCCGGGACGGCGTTTATGATAAAGGGGCGGTTTTTGGCGAGATCACCTCCGAGCTGAAGGTGAACCCTGATGAGGTCTGCTATGTCGGCGATGATGTGGTCGATCTTCCGGCCATGGCCAGGGCCGGGTTCCCGGTGGCGGTGGCCAATGCGGTGCCGGAGGTTCAGGCCGCCGCGGCGTGGACGACGCCCCGGGCCGGCGGGCGGGGAGCGGTCCGCGATGTGGTGGAACGGATTTTGAAAGCGAAAGGTTTGTGGCTGACATGAGGACAGGTGTGTTGAGGAGGTTGGCGGCGTTCGGGCTGCTGATAACGGTGGGGGGCTCCGGCGTATGGGCCCAGCAGACCACCGGCGATGTAACGAAAATCAAGGGATTCAAGGTCCCCTCGTATAATGAGGAGGGCGAGATGACCAGTATGCTATACGGTGAATACGCCCAGATCATGCCCGACGGTATGATCCAGATCGAAGGGCTGAACGTAGAGTTTTTCCGCAATCGGGAAGGGGAAAAGTCGACCGACATGAATGTGACCGCCCCGAACTGCTTCTTCAGCCGTGACCGGGGCATGGCGGTATCCGATGACGATGTGCGGATCGCCCGGGAGAGCATGGTCGTCACCGGCAAGGGATTTGTTTGGGACAATAACCGGGAACGCCTGGTCATCATGGATGAAGCCAAGGTTGTATTGAAAAATGCCCGTCCCGACCGCAGGTCGGAAGGAGACGGGGAAGGGAGTGAGCCGTGAGCCGTTTTGTTTGCTGGATGATGATGGGGTGCCTGGCCGCCGGGATGTTGATTCCCGCAACCGCCAGTGCCCGGGAAAAGGATGATGAACTGACCGTGATCACGTCGGAGAAGTTGACCTTCGACTATCGCAAGCAGTTTGCGCTTTTTGAAAACGATGTTGTGGTGGTGGACCCGGAGATGAAGATCTTCGCCGACACCATGCTTGTGCTGTTCAACAGCGAGAATGAAGTGCAGTCGATCAAGGCCGAGGGGAAAGTGCGTATCCTCCAGGATGACAAACAGGCCCGGTCCGCGGTGGCCGAGTACCATGTCGCAACCGGAGAGATCATCCTGACCGGCGACCCCCAGGTCACACGGGGTAAGGATACCCTGACCGCGGATGTGATCACCTTCTGGCGGGACGAGGACCGTATGGAGTGCAAACCCAACGCCCGCCTGGTCATATTCCCCGACGAAGGCGAGTCCCGGGATCCCCTGTTCGGAAAATAAGCCGATGGCCGCGGTCAAGGAACTCGTTCGCACCGACAAGCTCGTGAAAGCCTACCACGGCAAGCGGGTGGTCAACGGCGTGGATCTGTATGTTCAACCCGGTGAAATCGTCGGCTTGCTCGGTCCCAACGGCGCGGGCAAGACCACGAGTTTCTACATGACGGTGGGGCTGGTGAAGCCGACCGAGGGCAGGGTGTTTTTCCGGGGCCGCGAAATCACCGATTATCCGATGTTCCAGCGGGCCCGCATGGGGATGGGCTATCTCGCCCAGGAGCCCTCCATTTTCCGCCGGTTGACCGTGGAAGACAACGTCCTGGCCATCCTCGAAACCCTCAAATTGAGCCGGGCCGAACAGCGCAAGCGGCTCCACTTCCTGCTCGATGAGCTGAAAATCCGGCATCTCGCCAAGCAGAAAGCCTACACGCTCAGCGGCGGAGAGCGCCGGCGCCTCGAGATCACCCGGGCGCTGGTAACCAATCCTTCCCTGATTCTGCTCGATGAACCCTTCAGCGGCGTCGATCCGCTGGCCGTCCATGATGTGCAGCAGATCATCATTGACTTGAAGAAGCGGGGCCTTGGCATCCTCATCACCGACCACAATGTACGCGAGACCCTTGCCGTGGTGGACCGGGCCTACCTGATCTGTGAGGGCAAAGTGTTGCGGGAAGGTACGAGTGATTTCCTGGTGAACGACCAGGTGAGCCGCGAGCTGTACCTGGGCCCCCGTTTCAGTATGTAACCGGCGGTTTCGCCGCGGGATTCAGGTATGGGCATCACAGTTAGACAGTTTTTCGAGAAAAGCCGCGAAGAGCTCGGTATGAGTATCGAGGCCGGCGAGGAACATCTCGACCGGGCCATTCACGAGGCCTCTCTCAACCGCCCCGGGCTGGCCCTGGCCGGATTCTTCCAGTATTTCGCCCAGAAACGGGTCCAGGTATTGGGCCTGGCCGAAAACAGCTACCTCGCCAGCCTCGAGCCCGCAGAGCGGAATAAGCGGCTTGAGGCCGTGTTCCGCAAAAAGATCCCCGCCATGGTTATTACGCGTAACCGTCGTGCCAGCAATGAGATAAAGGAAATGGCGGAAAAGTACGGCACCCCCGTCCTCCGGTCCACGATCATCACCGGAGCCTACATGAACCGGGCCACGGTCATGCTGGAGCAGATGGCCGCCCCCAAAATGCGGGTGCACGGCACCACCGTCGATATCATGGGGGTGGGGGTCATGATTGAGGGTCAACCGGGAATCGGAAAGAGCGAATCCGCCCTGGCGTTGATCGAGCGGGGTCACAGCCTGGTGGCCGACGACATTACGGTATTGCGCCGCGAAAGCAACAACGCTATTGTCGCGAGTTCCGTTGAGGTAACCCGCTATCATATGGAGATTCGCGGTCTGGGAATTATTCATATTCCGAGCCTCTTCGGTGTGGCGTCCATGCGGCAGGATACAACGCTGGATCTGATCGTGCGCCTTGAGCGTCCGTCGGCAGAGCAGGAGCAGGACCGTTCGGGGATGACACCATCCAGTCGTGACGTACTGGGCGTGGCCGTTCCCCTGATTACCCTGCCGGTGGATGCCGGACGGGATCTGGCCCATGTCATTGAAGTGGCGGCGCTGAACCAGAAGTTGAAGTTCCTCGGCCATGATGCGGCCAAGGAGCTGGATGAGAAATTGATCGCGATGCTGACCCAGCGGAGGCAGCCTCGCTGAATGACGTTGATTGTGAAATGATATGGCAGGTTCGGACATCAAAACGATCGAGCGGGAGATGACCATTCAGAACCGGTTCGGGATACACGCCCGTCCGGCCGCCCTGTTCGTCAAAACGGTGTCGCAGTTTGAGAGCGACATCAAGGTCGAGCGGGAAGACATGACGGCATCGGGCAAAAGCATCATGGGCCTGCTCACCCTCGAAGGATACCAGGGTTCGGTGCTCAAAATCACCGCATCCGGTCCGGATGCCGAGGAAGCCATCACCGCGATTCAGGAATTGATCGATAACAAGTTCTACGAGGACTGACCCCTTGCCCGACACCGAGGAACAGAAGCAGAAAAACATTCAGCTTCAGGGAATAGGCGTGTCTTCCGGTGTGGTCACCGGTCCGGTTTTTCTGCTGACCACCGAGGAAGACCGGGTGGTCGAGCGGTCGATCACCGAGGATGAAATCGCCCGTGAGGTCGCCCGGTTCGAGGATGCGCTGATCGAAACCCGTAGCCAGATCCATGAGATCCAGGAACAGGTCCGCGAGGCCGTCGGCCCGGAAAGCGCCAACATTTTTGATGCTCACCTCCTGGTCGTCGATGACCGTGCACTGGTCGATGAAGTTATCCGCGGCCTGTCCGTGCATCGCAAAAACGTTGAGACCGTGCTGCGCCTGGTGGCCGACCATTACACTCAGGCCTTGCTGAAGGTCAAAGATGATTACCTGCGGGAACGCGCGGTGGATGTTCGCGACGTGACCCGGCGGATTCTCCGCAATCTGTCCGGCGCCAGCACCACCACGATGACCCAACTCGAGGAACCGCATATCCTCGTGACCAATGATCTTGCGCCTTCGGATACGGCGCTCCTCGACAAGGAAAAGATTATCGGGTTTGCATCGGACCTGGGTAGCCCCACCTCGCATACTGCGATCATGGCCCGGGCCATGGGCATTCCCGCCGTCGTCGGTTTGCATGATATCAGTGTACGCGTTTCCACCGGGGATGAGATCCTGATCGACGGCAACACCGGCGTACTGATTATCCATCCCACCCGGGAACAGCTTGAGCGATACGGCAAGGTCGAAGAGTCACGGCGCACCATCCGCTCCAGCCTGACCCGCCTCCAGGGCGAGCCGGCTGAGACCGTGGATGGATATCATGTCCTTCTGTCCTGCAACATCGAGATGCCGGATGACGTGGAGGCGATCAAGGAGAACGGCGGAACCGGGGTGGGATTGTTCCGGACCGAATATCTCTACCTGTCCCGCAAGAGTCTGCCCACCGAGGATGAGCAGGCTGATATCTATGCCGAGGTGGCATCCAAAACCGATCCCGATCCCGCGGTAATCCGCACCCTCGACCTCGGGGGCGACAAGTTCCTGTCACAACTGAAAATGCCGGCCGAGATCAATCCGTTCATGGGGTGGCGGGCCATCCGGTTTTGCCTGGCCCAGCCTGATATCTTCAAGACCCAGCTCCGGGCGATTCTCCGGGCCAGCAAGCACCGGAACGTCAAGCTGATGTATCCGATGGTCAGCAACCTCGACGAGCTGCTCCAGGCCAACGCCCTGCTCGAGGAATGCAAAACCGAGCTCAGGGAGCAAGGGGTGGCGTTCAACGAAAACATCGACGTGGGTGTGATGATCGAGGTGCCGTCCGCGGCGCTATCGGTGCACCTGTTCGCCCCCCATGTAAGCTTTTTCAGCCTCGGAACCAATGACCTCGTTCAGTATACCCTGGCCGTGGACCGGGTTAACGAGCGGATTGCGTATCTGTATGAGCCCACCCATCCCGCAATTCTCCGGTTGATCAAGAACACCATCGATGTCGGCCACGAGCACGGCATCTGGACCGGAATTTGCGGCGAAATGGCGGGGAACCCCCTGATGGTGCCCCTGCTGATCGGTCTGGGGGTGGATGAATTCAGCGTCAGCCCTTCGATGGTACCCATGGTCAAGGATGTCGTCCGAAAGCTGAAATATACCCAGGCGGAGGAACTGGCGGAGCAGGTCCTTCAATCCGAAACCGGCACCCATGTCATGGATGCCTGCCGCGACCTGGTCCGTACCATTGCACCGGAAATACTTGAATTGGTGAGCTAATCCCTTATGGTCTAGCCCCCGAATACAAAGGAGTAATTATGTCGACTGGAAATTATGTGTTTACGTCCGAGTCGGTGACCGAAGGTCACCCGGACAAGATCTGCGATGGTGTGTCCGATGCCATCCTCGATGCCCTGCTTGCCCAGGACCCCAAGAGCCGGGTCGCCTGCGAAACCCTCGTGAAGACCGGTATGGTTGTAGTGGCCGGGGAAATTACCACCAAGGCAACAGTCAACTTCGCCGATATTGCCCGTAAGAAGGTCGCCACGATCGGGTACGTTGACTCAAAAATGGGATTTGATGCCAACACCTGTGCCGTTCTGGTCGCGTTAGACCGGCAGTCGCCGGATATCAGCCAGGGGGTCGATGCGAAGAAAGCCGAGGGCAAGGCGACCTCCGAGCAGGGCGCCGGCGACCAGGGCATGATGTTCGGGTATGCATGCAATGAAACCAAGGAACTCATGCCGCTTCCGATCCAGCTTGCGCACCGCCTGACCCAGGGCCTGACCAAGGCTCGTAACAGCGGAAAGCTTCCCTACCTCCGGCCCGACGGCAAGTCGCAGGTGTCGGTGGTCTACGAAAACAACAAGCCGGTCCGGATTGACACCATCGTGATTTCCTCGCAGCACAGCGAAGATGTCACCCATAAGAAGCTGTCGGACGGGATCATCAAGGAAGTCATTCTCGCGAACGTGCCGAAGAAGCTCGTGGATAAGAAAACCCGTTTTCTCATCAACCCGACCGGGCGTTTCGTGGTCGGCGGACCGCAAGGCGATTGCGGTTTAACCGGCCGCAAGATCATCGTCGATACCTACGGCGGCATGGGCCGTCACGGAGGCGGTGCATTTTCCGGCAAGGATCCCTCCAAGGTGGATCGCAGCGCCGCGTATATGGCCCGGTATGTCGCCAAGAACATCGTGGCTGCCGGCCTCGCCGAGCGGTGCGAAGTCCAGCTCGCCTACGCCATCGGGTATCCCGAACCGGTTTCGGTGCTGGTCGATACGTTCGGCACCGGCAAGGTGGGCGAAGTCAAGCTGGCCAAGGCCGTACGCCAGGTGTTCGGGCTCAAACCCGCCGAGATCGTGAAGTCGCTGGGGCTGCTCAAGCCGATCTACGAAGCGACGTCCGCGTACGGTCATTTCGGCCGCAATCCTACCAAGGCCGGCGCGTTCCCGTGGGAAAAGACCGACAAGGTTGCCGCGCTGCAAAAAGCAGTCAAGTAACCTTTGGTATAGATTCAGGAAGACGTCCCGGACGGGCAAACGCTCACCGGGACGTTTTTTTGTGCACCGGTTGCTGACAGAAAAAAGCACCGTCCGGTCGGGACGGTGCTTTCATTCTGCCGGTTGCTTGAATCCGGCTTAACCCGAATGTTGCACCAGCAGGGTGCAACATTCGCCCTTCGGGTTTCGACTCCAGCGACTTGTGTCGCTTCCGCTCAAGGTTAACCCTGAGCAAGGTGCGTAAGCACCGCGTCGAAGCCTTTGAGCGAAATACGTTTCGCTCAAAGGCGCTTATGAAGCGAGCAGTCCGCTGCTCGTGCAATATGCGGGTTAATACTTCACGCTGCAACCGTAGGGCGGGGTGTCGGCGTGTTCGATCGGTTCACCTGCCTTGTCGGCTTCGATCGCGGCACTCACGTAATCAATGGCATCGGGAATATCATCGGGATCCGTCGAGCGAATGCTGTCGATGGCGCCCTGGTAGACCAGTGTGCCCGCGGGATTGATGATGAACATGTGAGGCGTGACCTTGGCGGCATACAGCCTGCCGACGTCACCGGCTGTGTCCATCAGCACGGCGGTTGCCTTGGAGCCATGCTCCTCGTTCACGTCCTTCCATTCCTCGGCGGTGTAGTAACCCTGTTTCCCTTCCGCAGAGGAACAGATGGAGAGCCACACGCCCCCGTCCGCGGTGACTTCGGACTGCAGCTTCTGCATATTGCCGCTCTCGTAGTGTTTCTTCACGAACGGACAGCCGTGGTTGATCCACTCCAATACGACGTACTTTCCCTTGAAGTCGGACAGGGAATGTTCATTGCCGTCGGTATCGGTAAGGGTGAAGTCCGGTGCGGCTTCTCCGTTGGCCGGTTTGGCATCGGCCTGCCAGGCGAGTCCTGCGATTGCAATTGCGGTTACGAACCATTTGATCATGTTGCACACTCCTCGGTTGAAGTTTTCTCATGTCGGCCGGCTCCTGACCGGCCCAACTGCGCTAACCTACAACCTATCCGCCGGATTTCAACAGGTCGCGGATCATGGGTGGGGTCAGGATTTCAGGCAGGATTACCGGCTGCTCCGCGCCGGCAGCATAATACACGTATAGAGGTACGCTGTTCCGTCCGTAGGAGGCGAGGGCATCGGCAACGCGTTCATTCTGATCCGTCCAGTCGGCTGCGAGCATCGCCACCCCGTTGTCCCGGAACAGGGCAAGGATGTCCGATTTTTCCAGGACGGCCTTTTTGTTCACCTGGCAGGTCAGGCACCACTTGGCGGTGAAATCGATAAACACCGGCGTGCCTTCCGCCCGCAGTGCGGCAACCTTTTCCGCGGTATAAGGCTCCCAGACATCATCGGCGGCCGCGGCCTTTTCGGATATCGGTTCGATACGGGTGACCGCCGATGTAATGCCCAGTGTCATCAGAACAATCGCGATGATTTTCCCGGTGATGCGGACCGTCCGGCCGCGGTGGATCGCCCCCCATTTCCCCAGGACCCAGCCTCCCGCGGCCAGCAGGAGGAGCATGACCATGACCCACGATAGGCTTGATACATCCACGAGATAGGAAAACACCCAGAACAGCCAGACTGCAGTGGCGATCAGCAGGAAGCCCATGACCTGCTTGAGGGTTTCCATCCAGGGCCCCGGCCGCGGGATCTTCTGGAGAAGAGCCGGGAAACGGGAAAGGAGGAGATAGGGAAAGGAGAGGCCGAGGGCCAGACCGGTGAAGATGAGGAAGGCGGTCGCGGCCGATGTGTTGATGGCGAAGGCGAGGGCGGTTCCCATCATGGGTGCGGTACAGGGTGTGGCGACGATGGTGGCGAGAAATCCGCTGAAAAATGACCCGGTCAGGCCGTGTTTGCCGGTCAGCTCCGATCCGGTGCCGGTCAGCCCGGTACCAACTTCAAACACCCCGAACAGATTCAGGCTCATCAGGAAAAAGAGTGCGATCAGGGCGAGGACGAATGTCGGGGATGAAAGTTGGAATCCCCACCCGGCCGCGCTGCCGCCGGCGCGCAACAGCATAAGAAGGCCGGCCAGAATCCAGAACGAGATCAATACGCCGGCGGAAAACACCAGCCCGTGCTTCCATACCCGGTCCCTGGAATGCCCGGCCTGGTTGACGAAGCTCATGATCTTGAGTGAAAGAACGGGGAAGACGCAGGGCATCAGGTTGAGGATCAGCCCTCCGGCAAAGGCAAAGATCAGGTAGACCCAGAGGGGGCGTTGCGGGGGCGCCGCAACCGATGCTGACCCATCCCCATCCGTCACGCTTCCGGCAGAGTCGCCGACAAGGACATCGATGGCTACCGCGTTCCGCCCGGGCGCCCATACATCGCCGCCGGCGGTGATGACACCCTGAAGCCGCTCGACGGTTTCGCCCGAGGGGTCGATCTCCATGGCCAGTCTGTACCCATCCCCGGCCCTCTCGAACACCTGGTCCGCCGCATGAACGATCACCTGCTTTTCAAACGGAAAGAACCAGGGCCGTTCGAGTTCCCCGTCAAATCCTTCCGGCGGATTCATGGTGAGGACAAGCGAATCGTTCTCCCGGGACGCGGTGAAGGTCCACGCCGTTTCTTCCGTCGGAAGGTTGGCCCGGGCCGAGGCAAAACCCTCGGCATGCGCCCGGTTTGGAGCGGGCGGGGTGTCGCTGACCGGAAGGGTAAGGCTGAGCTCGGCCTTACCCGGGAGGCACACTTCCTTGCACATCAGCCACGTTGCCTTGACCTTCAGCGTTACCGATTCCCCGGCCGGGAGATCTTCCGGCGGGGTGATATCGACGAGGTGCCAGACTTCGTCCTCGTATCCGTAGCTCACCAGGGGCTCCATGATGATCCGCTCCGGATAGGGCCATTGAATCCCGCCCGCGGTGTAGCCTTCGGGCAGGGACCATGTCAGTTTGGTGGCGAGTCCGGAGTCTCCGTCGTTGATCCAATACGTATGCCAGTGGGGATCGATCCGGAACTTCACGGCAACCGTAAACGGAGTGCCGGGCCGGATGGAGGCGGATTCGGCGATGAGCTCCGCTTCGACCTGTCCGTCCCTGACCGGGTCGGCCTGGGTGTGAACGGCTGCGAAGGCTCCGATCAGGAGCATGATGAGTGTTCGTGTCATGAGGGCTGTTCTGTTCGTTTTCATCCAATCAATGATGCGGCCCCGGCCGGACGTCCGGACGAGACCGCTTTCCCGGTTTAGACGCGCCAGGGTCTAAAACCTATCAAAAAAAGGGTCAGGGCAGATCCACACCTCGTTCGAGTTCTCCCGACTTTCTCAACTCACGCTTGAGGATCTTGCCTGCGGCATTTCTGGGAAGCTGATCGAGAAAGACAATTTTCTTCGGTTGTTCATGCCGCCCGAGGTGCTCCCGGCAGTATGCACGGATCTCTTTGTCGGTCAGGTCCGTTTCCTCGGCCTTCACGACAAACGTGACCACGTTCTCCCCGTGCCGGGCATCCGGTTCCCCGACCACCGCCACCTCCCGCACGCCCGGGCACCGATGCAGCGCTTCCTCGATAATGCGCGGGTATACGTTCATGCCGTTGACGATGATCATGTCCTTCTTCCGGTCGACGATGAAAAAGTAGCCTTCGTCGTCTTCATATCCGAGATCACCGGTGCGGAACCATTCGCCGAAAAAAGATTCCCGGGTGTCGTCGGGCCGGTTCCAGTAGCCCTTCATGACGTTGGGACCGCGAACACAGATTTCTCCGATCTCACCGTGGGGCAGAACATCGCCACGGTCATCCCGGATTTCCATCGCGACATCCGGGACCACCTGGCCAACCGATGCGGGCTTGCGTTTCCCGCCGATCGGATTCACACAGGTCACGGGAGAGCACTCGGTCGGGCCGTCGCCTTCATAGACGAGCTTCCCGAATTTGGCTTCAAGTTGTTCCATCAGCGCCACCGGCATCGCGGCGCCGCCGGACACGAAATATCGTACCGATGCAAATTTCGCCACCGCCTCGTCGGGGATTCTCAGCATCACGCCGAACATACTGGGGACGGCGGGAAACACCGTGACCTGGTTCTGTTCCACCGCCTCCATGACAAGCTGGGGATCAAACTTGGGCACCGGCACCAGGGTACACCCGTTCAGCAGGGGATAGATCATGCCTACCGTGGCCGCGAAGGCATGAAACATCGGCAGCACCACCAGAAGGACATCCCGTCCCGGTTCCAGTTTGAGGGCGATGGAGATGCTGCGGGCATTGGATGCGAGATTCCGGTGGGTCAGCATCGCACCCTTCGGATATCCGGTGGTTCCCGATGTGTAAAGATTGACCGCGACATCCTCGGACGGTTCGATGGAAGGTGCCGGACAATCCGCGGTGCTGCCGACGAGGGATGCAAAGGGAAGGTCGCTTTCATCCGCCGACATCTCGCCGATGCAGACGAATGCTGTTTCGGGAGGCAGGGACGATCGGAATGCCTGAACCGCCGCGGCAAATACATCCAGGTAGATCACCATCGACGCTCCGGCATCGTTCAGCACATAGGCGATCTCTTTGGGATTCATCAACAGATTGACCGGAACGACCGTTCCCCCGGCCTTGAGGATGCCGAAATACGCCATCGCGAAAGCATCGGAGTTGGCGCAATACAGCCCGATGCGGTCGCCTTTCCGGATGCCCCTTTCATACAGGCCGGCCGCAACACGATCGGTGGCGGCGTCAAATGCGGCATGGGTGGTGTTGCGGCCCTGGAAGCGGATGGCCAGGTGGTCGGGATATTTCGCGGCGGATGCCCGGAGCAGGTCCGGCAGGGATGGTGTCTCGGTCATGCTGTATCGTCTCCTTGTTCCGAATACGTCCCGGTTCTCCCGGGCTGCACACAGCCTATACCGTAAATCCCCCGCCGCAACCCTTCTCGACGGAAATCGACCGGAAAACCCCGCCGTTCAATACGAATACTGGCTGCCGCCGATAAATTCCCGCAGCAGCGATTTCGAGGATACCACGCTGTCGTCCTCAACCGCGGTGATCTGATCCATCAGGTCATAGACCCGCCGGGCACGGATGTAGGCATCCTGCCGTTTGGGATCTTCCTTGTAGAGGCGCAGGGCCTCGGGGAAGTACTGGAATAGTTTGGATTTGAGAATCGGCCATTCGAAGGGCAGGGCGCTGTTGACGAGATAATCCGCGCTGCCGATGAAGGGAATGATGTGACGAAGCTCGCTCTTGCGGACGTAGTGCCAGTGCGTGAGGGTCTGCATCGGCTGCAGATTCCGGTGCCAACTGTCCCGGATCATGCGGCGAAGCAACCGGTTGTCCGCCCAGCGCATGAAGATGCCGTTGTCATCCCGGAGCTGACCCAGGGTTTCGATATACAGACGGAATTTATTTTCCGCGGGTATGCTGTGGGTCATCCCCTCATACAGACCATGCAGGCTGTCGATCAGCAGGATCTGATTCGGCGCGAGCGACAGCTCATGAACGTCGAGCTTCCGGGTGCCGGTCTTGAAGTCGTAGTGAGGCGTCCGGATGGTTTTGCCCTCCAGCAGCATCACGAGGTGCTTGTTGATCAGTTCAAGGTCAAGAGCCTGCGGGGTTTCGTAGTCGTAGTCGCCGAACTCATCCTTGGGGTGCATTTCGAGGTCGAAGAAGTAATGGTCGATATTGATCGCCACCAGCTCCATACCCTTGGCCTCGAGGGCTTCACTCATCTTGATCGTGGTCGTGGTCTTGCCGGATGACGAGGGGCCGGCGATGATCACAATCCGGACATCGGGGAGCCGCTCGATGATCTTTTCTCCGCCGCGCCGGACTTCGCGGGTGTATCGGTCGTCGGAGGCCGCAATCAGGTCGGGAAAGGTTCCGCCCGCGATATGCCGGTTCAATCCCTCAACCGTTTCGCAATCGTGGTCCATGTTCCACCGCAGGACTTCGTAGATTTTTTTATAGGGAATGTTGTCAGTGGCTTCGAACGTATCCATCCGGGCGGCGCGGGATTGGGCCCGCTGGTGCCGGTAGATGATGTAGGCCCGCGCGGTGTCGACATTGCCGCTCCGGATCAGGGTTGCTTCCACGACGTCCTGGACGTCCTCGACGGTGGGCCTGCCCTTGCTGTAGTTGGCCGCCAGGGTCTGCTCAACCTGTTTGGACAGTTCCTCGGCGAGCGCCCGGTCGGTCTGGCCGGCGCTGGAGGCGGCTTTGAAGATCGCGGTCGCGATCCGTTCCCGATTATAGGGAACCGTGTTGCCGTCTCGTTTGACGATTTCGCGAATCGGACAACTTTGATTCCCCATACCTGTATCCTCCGTCTATTCGGTTCCCTCCAGGAACCCTTCCAGTTTCCTCAGCCGGGTCGGGTGCCGCATTTTGCGCAGCGCCTTGGCCTCGATCTGTCGAATGCGTTCGCGGGTGACGTTGAATTTGCGTCCCACTTCTTCAAGGGTCCGGGAGTATCCATCGGCCAGGCCGAACCGGAGGGTCAGGACTTCCTGTTCCCGCTCGGTCAGGGTGTCCAGCACATCCTTGAGCCGGTCCTTGAGCAGGCTGTAGGCGGTCATCTCCGAGGGATTCTCGGCACTCTTGTCCTCGATGAAATCACCGAAATGCGTATCGTCGCTGTCACCG
Organism: bacterium; assembly: GCA_030432155.1. GTDB lineage: Bacteria > Verrucomicrobiota > Kiritimatiellia > CAIVKH01 > CAIVKH01 > JAUIHQ01. The sequence continues at coordinate 14,159 of JAUIHQ010000014.1, forward strand.
ACCGGGCTTTGGAGCGAGATCGGTTGCTGGGCCATCTTGAGCACTGCCCGGACCCGTTCGACCGGGAGGTTCATTTCCTCCGCGACCTCTTCCGGGGTCGGTTCCCGGCCGAGCTCCTGGACCAGCGCCTTCTGGACCCGCATCAGCTTGTTGATCGTTTCGATCATGTGTACCGGAATCCGGATGGTCCGGGCCTGGTCGGCAATGGAGCGGGTGATGGCCTGGCGGATCCACCACGTGGCGTAGGTGCTGAACTTGTAGCCGCGCCGATATTCGAATTTCTCGACCGCCTTCATCAGGCCCATGTTGCCTTCCTGGATCAGGTCGAGGAAGGACAGGCCGCGATTGGTATATTTCTTGGCGATGCTGATCACGAGCCGAAGGTTTGCCTCCACCATCTCGGTCTTGGCTTTGAGACCCTTGCGGAGCCACATCTTCAGATCCTTGTATTCTTCCTCGAATTCCGCGGATTCCATCCGCTCTTCGGATTCGAACGTCTGAAGCTGCTTCTTGGTATCCTTGATCACCTCGTTGGCGGCCTTGGCCCGCGAGCTTTCCGCTTTCGACAGTTGTCGGATGAGATCCCGGTAGGTCATGTACCGCTCGTCCGCGGTGGTGACAAAATCCTCGATCGCCTTCTGCTTGAAACAGAGTTCGTCGAGCAGCATCGACAGCTTCTCGCGAGCCTGCTCGAAGGATTTGCGGCGGCGGGTTTTCGTCGCTTTGCTCAGTCCCGACTTTCGGCACTCCTGGAATTTGCGGCCGACCAGGTCGTGCTGCTTCTGAATGGTTTTCGCGAGCTTGGGCAGGTTCTTCAGATACCGTTCGCGGCTTGCGACGTGTTTGTCGCTGACGATCCGGTCAAACCGTTCCTTGCCGTCCTGAAGGCGATCGACCAGGGCGAGATAGGCGTGGGTGGCGAATCCGAAGTTGCCGAAGAGTCGGCGGGAATTGATTTCCGCCTCTTCGATCCGCATGGAAATTTCGACTTCCTGTTCGCGGGTGAGGAGGGGAACCTGGCCCATCTGCTTGAGGTACATCCGGACAGGATCGTCGAGAACATCGACCCGGCTCGCCCGGGTGCGTTCCTCGTCCTTTTCCTGCTCCTTGGACGTCTCATCCTCACTCGACTCGACGACCTCGATATCCATGCCCTTGAGGAGGATCAGGATGCCTTCAAATTCTTCGGGACTGATGACACTTTCCGGGAGGGCCTCGTTGATGTCGTCATAGGTGAGGTGGCCCTGATCCTGGGCCAGCTTGACCAGCTCCTTGATCTTGGCATTCCGGCTGTCCCGGTTCACCTCCAGCTTGACGTCATCTCCCTGGCCTTCGTTCTGATCTTCATCCGCTGCGCCGTCCTGCCGGGCCGCTTCCGCGGCCTGGTGTTCGGCTTCCTCCTCACTGGAAGGCTTGGATTTCGGAGCAGGGGAAGATTTCTTCGCCGGCGAGGATTGTTTCCTGGCCGATGAAGCAGAACTCTTCTTCCGGGAGGTTTGTGCAGGCTTTTTCTTGCCGGTTTTCGACGAAACTTTCTTCTTAGCCATGGGCTCCTTCGCAACGACAGGGCATAGTTCGACTTAATTATAGGGCGAAAAGGCAAGGACTATTGTTTATCACCCCCGACTCGTCAAGCGTAACCTTTTAGCGGAAAACGCATTTCAACGGAACGCCTCATGGTCCACGTTGAATTCAAGCCACATGCGGGCGCGTTCCCAGGGGCCCTGAAGGATCTTGATGCCCATCAATACGTCCTGAATGTCCTGCTCAAAGCCGAGTCCGCCCCCCGCCTCGTCCTCCTGTCTGGCCTGATTAAGATCGGAAAGTTTTCTGTGCAAGTTTCTGATGTGGATCGACTTAAGAAAGTCTCGCGCCGCGTGCTCGGGTGTGCGCTCCTTGCCGGTAATCATATCGGGTTTCATCATCAGATCCGCGGCCAACAGGCGGGCTTCCTCGTCGTCGTCAACCGCCAGCTCGGTCATGATATTCCATTCTTCATCGCCCGGGTTCCGCATCAGGGCCTCGTAGACCCTGCGGCAGACCGGATGAACGAGATTGTTGGGCGAAAGGTATTCCGCCACGACGTCGCAGCATCCGGGATGATGCAGCAGGAGTTTGAGAATTTCCGTTTCGTCGCGGGGGTAGGAGGTTGTGTCGCCCGGCGCGTCGAGCATGGTGCGGCGGGTGCGGGATGGTTCAGGTCCGGTGCTGAGCGGGGTTGGCCGGGCGCCCCGCTGCTGCTTCCGGCGGAAATCCTCGGTCAGGGCCTCGACCGATGTCTGGAGCAGGGCGGCTGCCCGGGAAATCATTTCCTCCTGAAGAACCGCGGAGGGGGCGAGGGCGATATAATCAAGGACGGCGGAGCTTGTGCGAAGTTTTGCCGCCTGGCTGCCGTCGTTGTTGTCCTCCTGCTGGGTTCGGATCAGGAATTCGAGCCCGGGCACGGCTTGCCCGAGGATCGCCTCGAGGCCCTGGCGGCCGTCCCGCAGGAGGATGCTGTCGGGGTCTTCACCTTCGGGCAGCGCGGCAACAAGGATATCCAGCCCCTCGGCGAGCATCACTTCCGAGGAACGGAGCGCGGCTTTGCGGCCCGCGGTATCGGCATCGAGCAGCAGGATGACCGTGTCGGCAAACCGTTTGAGGATGCGGGCATGCTCGTCGGTAACCGCAGTGCCTTGGGCCGCCACTGCATGTTCGAAACCCTCGAGCTGGCAGCGGATCACATCAATCTGTCCCTCACACAGGATGGCCGTCCGTTCATCCAGCATCCGTTTCTTGGCCCGGTCCATGGCATACAGAATGCGGCTTTTGCGGAAGATCAGCGTTTCCGGGCTGTTGACGTATTTCGCATTCCGGTCGTCGCCGGGCAGAACCCGGCCGCTGAAACCAATGACCTGGCCGATTTCGTCGCGGATCGGAAACATCAACCGGTCGCGGAACCGGTCATAGTATTCCCCGTCTTCACTCTTTGCCACGAGGCCCGCCTTTTCCAGTGCCTCAAGCGATACCCCGAATTGACCGGCCCATTTGAGAAGCCGGTTTCCCGGCGGGGCATACCCGATGCCAAAGGTCTCGGTTGCAGCGCCGTCGAGTTTTCGGTCGGCCAGGTACGCCCGTGCCTTTTCCGCCTCCGGGGCGGTCAGCAGGCATTTGTGATACAACTCGGTTGTCTTGAGGTGGAGGGTCCGAAGTGCCTCTTTTTCACCGGATGACCGGTGGTCGCCGGCCTGCAGCTCCACCGAAAGTCCCGCCCGCTGGGCCAGCATCCGGGCCGCCTGCATGAAGTCGGTGTTCTCGTATTGCATGATGAACGAGAACACATCGCCCTTGGCGTCGCACCCGAAACAATGAAACGCCTGGCGTGCGGGGTTGACGGTGAAGGACGGTGTTTTCTCTTTGTGGAAAGGACAAAGACCCTTGTAGGCCGATCCGCCCCGCTTCAACTTCACGTAGCTGCCGATGACATCCACAATGTCGTTGTGGCTGCGAATCTGCTCGATCGATGTCTTGAAATCTTCGCGGGGCATGGCCGTGTGTCCTTACGGCTCCCCGGAAATCGGTCCCAGCGGTTCGACCGCGTCGTGCATCATGGGATCGACCATGTCCTCAAGTTCTTCCCGGGACTCGGGAAAGCGCAATTGCGGGAACTCGTCTTCAAGCTTTTCCAGCCACGGGGTGGCGAGTTGAATCACGTGGGCGCCGGTGAACGATTCATCCACCTTGATTCGCACACCTTCCGACGGCGCATGGTGCAGGACCATGATGAGCGCGATCACGACCAGCGCACTGCGGATCAACCCGAGAACCGCCCCCCCGTAGATTTCGAACTTGCCGCGGAAGGAGAACTCCATCAGGCCCGCGATCATTGCGCGGATCACATTCAACAGCAGGTATGAACAGATGGATAGAACCAGAAACCCGGCGAGGAATAATTCCTGCGGCGACAGGTCGGCGTCAGGAAACCGGTCAACCACCATGGGGGCGAAGGTCCAGCCGACAAAGACCGATGCAGCAACGATCACGAGGCGGATGATCTCCCCGGAAAAGCCGCGCCTGACCCCGGCGATCAGGCCGGCGAGAAGTACGATACCCGCGATAACATCGACGAGGTTGAACCATTGTTGGAGGGTTTCCATAGCTGGATCAAGAGTACGAATGAGCCCCTCAGGCTTCAAGCCGGGTTTTGCATTCCGTCCGGGAGAATCCTGTCGACCTGTAATCATTTCTTTTCTATCAACAGGTTATGGCGGAACCCCGGCACATGGCAGTGGAAGACGAGTCGATGACCACCGGCAAGGTGGTACGCCGGTTCGGGCTGTTTCTCGTGATTGTCGCCGTCTGCCTGTTCATTGCCCATGTGACGCACCTGCGCGAGTTTCTCAATGTTGAAACCATTGCGTCATTCTCCACACAGATCGGCCCGTGGGGCATTGCACTGATCGTGGCGGCCGGGGCCATTACCCCCCTGTTCTTCTGCCCCCGTTGGCCTATCGCGTTTATCGGCGGTCTTTTGTACGGGGTGGTGGGGGGGACGTTGCTGGCTACGTTTGCATCCACGATCGGGGCGGTTTTGCATTTTCTGCTTTCGAGAACCCTGCTGGCGCCGATGTCGATGAAGATTCTGAAGAGGTATGACCTCGAACATCTTTCGGTGCCGCGCGACAGGGAGTTCATGGCGATTTTTCTCCTTCGTGCGTTTCCGCTATCCAGCTTTGTCGTCACCAATCTGCTGGCCGGGGTGCTGCGGATGCACCTGGGCCGCTATGTCATCGCCAGCTTCCTCGGTATGATTCCCTCGTCCCTGATGTATGCTGCGGGAGGCAAACTGATGAAAAAGCCGGACAGCCACTTTTATTGGATCGCCGTCCTCATCGTCGTCCTGATGGTCGCCGGCACCATCGCCGCCCACCGCTGGCTACACCCGCTGATCAAGCGCAGTCGGGAAAAGGAGTGAGGTTTCAGGTTTCGGGTTTCAGGGTTTGCTTCGACATTGGAATTTCCTCGCAGGGGAGCGGGGCCGGAGTCCGCCATTCAGGTATTCGTCATTCGGAAATGCAGAAATGGGTTATTTCCTGATGGCTGTTCGATGTTTTCCCCGAAAAAAACCCGAAACCTGACACCTGAAACCTGACACCTGAAACCTGACACCCGAAACCTATATCGCTACTTCCCCGTCCTCACCATCATCGCCGCGGCCCGGTCCAGGAGGGCGGGGGGGGCAAAGCGGGACATGAAGGCTCCGGCGTAGGCGTGAGGCGTAACTTTGTATCGGCGCTTCGGCCGCGAGCTTTCCAGGGCATGACAGATTTTTTCCGCCACGGCTTCGGGCGGCCGGGTAAACCGGCGGGGCGTCATGGAAGCGCCTTCCCGTCGCTCGATTTCCTCGCGGTAGTAGTCGGCATGCCGGCCCGACTGGATATCGAGGTTCGACCGGGCCATCCGAACCGCGGTCTTCCGGAACTCGGTCGCGATGGGACCGGGTTCGACAAGGCTGACGCCGATCCCGGAGCCGGTTACCTCGACCCGCAAGGCATCGGTGAGCGCTTCCATGGCGAACTTCGTCGCGGCGTACGCTCCGATGTATGGCATGGATACACGCCCGAGCACGGAGCTGATGTTGACGATACGGCCCCAGCCCTGTTTCCGCATCGCAGGGATAAACCGGTTTGCGAAATCCTGCATGCCGATTACGTTCACCTCGAACTGGTCGGCCAGTGCGCTGCGGGTCAGGTCCTCAATCGCGCCGGATTGGCCGTATGCCGCATTGCTGACCACGCCCCCGATGACGCCGTCAAAAAGGGTTGTAATCGCCTCGGCCGCGGCATCGACCGATGCCGGATCGGCAACATCCAGGTGTATGGTCTCGAATCCCGAATCGCGGAGCCGGGCGATGTCTTCATCCTTTCGCGCGGTGGCTGCGACCCGCCAGCCCCGATCCTTCATCCAGTTCGCGGTGGCCCGGCCGATGCCGGACGAACAGCCGGTGATGACGAGGTTTCGCGTTTGAACATGGGGGCGCTTCACGGTGTCTTCAGGAAGAATGCGAATGTTGCTGAAAGATCATAGCTTCTTCCGTACCATCATACATTTTCCGGACATTGGAAAGTGTGAATGATGGAATTTCCAGGGATTGGAAAACGGGATACGGGTCCATGCCGCGCGGGTGCGGTAGCGGTGTCGTGTGTCCTGCTGTTTGCGGGCTGCGCCACGCAGAAGGGGCTGGAATCATCGGTCCGGCGCTCTATCGAACGGACGGCTGAATCCACATCTTCCATCACGACCCACACCGTGGCGGATTCCTCCGCGACCGTGCCGGCGGAGCTGCCTGAATCGCCGGTTCTGCTCAATGCTGAATCCGTTCTTCATCTCGCCACGGACTACGGGCGGGAGCTCCAGAACCGAAGGGAGTCGCTGGAAAAGGCATCGATCAGCCTGTTCGGCGTGCAGCGCGATTTCAGTTTCGGCTACTCAGGGACGCTCGATTTTGTTCTCGAAGAAGGGGAAGAGAGGTCGTCGGAAACCGCCTCGGCTGATCTCGATGTATCGCGTGTGCTGCCCACCGGCGGCGACCTCAGCGCCGGTGCGTCGGCGCGGATGACAAGCACGGACGAGGACGGGACGGAGGATGGGGAGGGGGAATCGGGTGATGCCGTCTATACGAGTGCATTCAATGTCCGCATCGACCAGCCCCTGCTCGCCGGGGCGGGGTACCGTGTGCGGTATGAGCCCCTGATCCAGGCCCGCCGCAATTTCGTGTATGCTCTTCGCGACTTTTCCCTCCAGCGCCAGGATCTTGCGATTGATGTCCTTCGCTCGTATTACAATCTCGTCAGCAGTGGACAGGGTCTTGAGAACATCCGCAAGAATGTAGAGCGGTTTCAGTTCCTGCGCGAACGTTCGGAGGCGCTGTTTCGCGTGGACCGGGCGCCGGCGATCGATGTGCTCCGCTCCCAGCAGGAAGAGCTTTCCGCGATCAACCGCCGGACGGAAGCCGAGGAATCCTATCTCATCAACGTCGGCCGGTTTCTGATCCAGCTTGGATTGCCCTCGACCCTGGAAGCCGATGTGGCCGACGACATCCCCCAGATGCGGAAGGTCGCCTTCGCGGAAGATGAAGCGGTGACCCTGGCCCTTGATCTGCGGCTGGATCTGCAAACGGTCCGGGAACGGGTGGAGGACGCAGAGCGCAAACTTCGCAATGCGAAGAATGCCATGCTGCCGCAGGCCGATGCGTTTGGCGAAGCGGTGTGGACCGGGGAGGAGTCGGAATCGCTGGACGCCTCCGAGTATGCCTCCGTGTACCGGGCCGGACTGGCGGTGGAGCTTCCCCTCGACAAGCGGGATGAACGGGACGCGATCCGAAATGCGGCCATCGATCTTGAGCAGGCGGGGCGGGAGCTTGCGGAGCGGGAGGATTCGATCGTGCTGGAGGTTCGCGAAAGCTTCAGCCAGTTGCGGACCCAGGCCACCGCGGTGGAGATTCAGGAGAAGAACATTGAGATCGCCGAAAAACGGGCACGCAACGCCTTCCTGCAGTTCCGCAACGGTGTGTTGTCCAACCGCGATGTGATCGAGGCGGAGAATGAATTGCTACAGGCCCGGAACGCCTACGTGCAGGCATTGGCCGACTACGAGATCCAGCGGGTCCGCCTGCTTCGCAACATCGGTATGCTCGACGTGGCGGCCGACGGCCGGTTGATCGAACTCGAGGCGCCTCGATGAGGCGCGGAAGGACGGAACAAACATGTTGAAACGAAAACGGACATGGCTGGCGGCGGGACTGATCATCCTGCTGGTTGTGCTGCTGCCCAAATGCGGGCGCGACCAGGGGACCATTGATGTGAACGTCGATACCGTAACCGCCGAGGCGGAACGGGGCGACATGGTCATCACCGTGCGCGCATCGGGTGAAATTCAGGCTCGGGAATCGATCAAGGTGATTCCGGCGATCCGGCGGCAAACCACGCTGTCTGAGATCGTCCCCGAGGGAACCCGGGTGGTGGAAGGGGATGTGATTGCCCGGTTTGCCACCGACGATGTGGACCGGCAACTGTTGGAAGCCCAGGCCAAGGTCGAGCAGGCCGAATTGAAGGTCTTGTCCACCCGTACCGATCTCGACATTCAGATGCTGGAGAATTCCAACAGCATCAAACAGGCCCGGCAGAATCTGGTGAACGCGAGGATGGAGATCGAAAAGCTGATGGAGGGGGATGAACCGAAGGATATCCGGAATGCCGAGTTGAAGGTGACCACCGGGGAAAGCAACTACGAGCGCAGTGTTAAAAAGCATGACGAAGCCCGCCAGCTCCTCGAGGAAGGATTCATCACCGAGAATGATCTCGAGGAAGAACGGATTGCCATGGATACGGCAAAGGTGGATTGGGAAACCGCCCAGCTCGAGTTGAAGATTCTTAATGAATATACCGTGCCCCTGAACCGGTCGCAGAAGCAGGCCGCCCTCGAAAAGGCCGAAACCGAGCTGGAAAAGACCCTGCGCCAGAATGATGTGCAGCTCCGGAACAAGCAGCAGAACTATGACACCGCGCTGCAAACGCTGGAGCGGGAGAAAACCAATCTTGCCGACGTCGAGCAGGAATTGAAGGACCTCGTGGTTACCGCACCCGCGGCCGGTGTGCTTTCCTACGGGGATACCGATGAGCGGTGGCGGCGCGGGGAGGTTCAGGCAGGCGCCCAGATGCGCCCGGGACAGGTCCTGGCGACCATTCCCGACATGGCCGAAGTGCAGGCGGTGGTCAATGTCTCCGAAGCGAATATTGATGTGGTCTCCACCGGACTCACCGCGGTGGTCAAGGTCGAGGCGATACCCGGCCGGACCTTTGCCGGCGAGGTGGTCCAGGTCGCCGAAGTCCCGAACCAGACCGGCTGGTTGGGTTCCGATGTGAAGGAGTTCAGTGTGAAAATCCTCCTCGAGGATGGGGCGGGTTTGCGTCCCGGCTTTTCCTGTTCCGCGGAGATCACCATCGATAGCGTGAAGGATGCGGTGATCGTTCCCATCCAGGGTGTTTTCCGCCGTGACGAGACGTTTTTCATCTACAACCGCAGAGGCGTGCCGGTGGAAGTCAAGCTGGGGAAGGTTTCGAATACCCATGCCCAAATTCTGGAAGGGGTGGCGGAAGGGGATGAAATCATGCTGGTCAAGCCGACGGTCGAGGGCGGGTAAACCGCGGTTGCGCATGATACGGCTGGAATCAGTTTCGAGGGTGTATGCCATCGGCGGAGGGTTGCGGGTGCTGGACCGTGCCGATATCGAGGTGAGGGAAAATGATTATGTCGGCATTGTCGGTCCGTCGGGATCAGGAAAGTCCACACTGCTCCATATTCTCGGGATGCTCGACCGTCCGACCGAAGGCCGCTACCTGTTTCGGGGCCGGGATGTCAGCCGGCTTGAAGATGACGAGCGGTCCCGGCTGCGCGGGCGCTCGATCGGCTTCGTATTTCAATCCTTTCACCTGATTCCCCAGGTGACGGTCATGGAGAATGTTGAGGTTCCGCTGTTTTATCAGCAGGTTCATCACCGTGAGCGGCAGGAGCGGGCGATCCGCGCATTGGACCGGGTCGGGTTGTCGCACCGCCGTGATCACCGCCCGGGGGAACTGTCGGGCGGGGAGCGCCAGCGGGCGGCTATTGCGCGTGCCCTGGTTTCCGATCCGGAATTGATTCTTGCCGACGAGCCGACCGGGAACCTCGACCAGCAGACCGGCCGCCAGATTCTGAATCTGTTTGACGAGCTGCACAGCCAGGGGCGGACGGTTGTCATGATCACCCATGACCGGTCCATTGCCGACCGCATGCCCCGCTGTTACAAGATTGTGGATGGACGGGTCAGCCTGGAGCGGGACACATGAATGCTGTCTGGGTCCGCGAGTTCTTCGTGTCCGGCGTCCGGAATCTTCTCCGGCACAAACTGCGTTCCGCCCTCACGCTGCTCGGTGTGTTTTTCGGCGTGGCGGCGGTGATCTGCATGCTCGGCATCGGGGAGGGGGCTCAGCAATCGGTGATGAGGGAGATCTCCGGGCTCGGTCTTCGCAACATCATCATCGAGTCCGTGCAACCGGACAAGGTGGAAGTGGAGCGATCAGCCTCCGAGAACAGTCGGCCCCAGGTCTTCAGCTACGGGGTGACACATCTTGATGTTGAACAGATCCGGCAGGTACTGCCGAGGGGAGCCCGTATCGAGGTGGCCCACCGGGTGCGGCAGAAAGTATACCAGCGGGGCAACCGGGTGGATGCCGATGTCCTTGGTGTCTCGCCGAGTTATTTTGACATGTTCCGCTCCTCGCTGGTGGAAGGCCGCCTGCTGACCGGGCTGGATGAGGTCAATCGGCACAAGGTCGCCCTGGTGCCGGAAAGCCGGGCCTATTTGCTGCATGATCCCATGGCTCGAAGCCGGATCCGCATCGGGGATGAATTCTTTACCGTGGTGGGAGTGATTCGCACCATTGCCCCGGGCGGTGATCGAACCGTGTACATCCCGTATCCTACCGCGAGAGCGGAATATGGCGAGGCCACGATCAAGCGCGAGGCGGGCGCGATCGAATTCACGAAATCCGAAGTCGGCCAGGTGGTGATCCGGGTGGAGGATGAGCTGCAGGTCGATCCGGTGGCTTCGCTCGTGGACCGAACCCTGGCCCGCAATCATCGAGCCAACGACTACATCGCCACCATCCCCGCGGAGATCCTGGCCGCCAAACAGAAAACCCAGCGGATTCTGAACCTGGTGCTGATCGTGATCGCCGGCATTTCCCTTCTTGTCGGCGGCATCGGCATCATGAACATCATGCTCGCGGTGGTGACCGAGCGTATCCGGGAAATCGGCATCCGGCGTGCGCTGGGAGCCACCCGCAATGACATCCTGCTGCAGTTCATGGTTGAAACCGTCACCCTGTCCTCCCTGGGAGGCGCGGCCGGCTGCGTTGTGGGCATCCTGGCCGTTCCTCTGGCCAGCCTGTGGACCGGCTGGGAAGGCGTCGTCACCACCGGAGCCGTCGTGGCCTCCCTGTCCGTCTCCTGGCTCGTAGGCCTCGTCTTCGGCATCGCCCCCGCGATTCGAGCCGCCAACCTCGATCCCGTCGAGGCGCTCCGTCACGAGTGAGTGGGGGGGCACGGGGTGGGCGGGACACGGGCGGGACACGGGCACACGGACTGGACACGGACAATCACGGGCAGACACACGGTGAAAGCCCCTCGGCTTCTGTCGCCTTTCTACCGCTTCGGACTCGTGTCAGTCTGTGTCGGTCCGT
>JAUIHQ010000311.1 GCA_030432155.1 bacterium
CAATTACCGATGGATCACATAGATTCACTTTTGAATTCTCAGGCGGGACGCCCTATGGTGTGGGAGTTTCCCAAACACGATCGTCGAAACACGCGATTCCTTACTCATCAACTGTGGAGGGTAACGATGGATACGGTGACGGTTTTCGTTCCCAGCGAAACCGGGTCGAATCGAATGGTGAAGGTTGCGGTCGCTCCCACCACGATCGTGGTCTGAGTCGGGCCGGACACGAGGCGGAAGCCTGCCGTTCCATCCCCGGAAAGCTGGATGGCGGGCGAACCATTGAGCTCAAGCGAGGAACCGGACACATTGGTGATGGTGAACACCCGGTCCACATACGCACCGGCCCCATAGGTGACCGTACCGAAATCCGTTCCGTCCACGGACGACGGCGATCCATCACCACTCACGATTTCCGACCCGTTCGTACCGAGGACCGCCACATCCGGACCGCCGCTCACCGGGCCGTAAACATTGAATGAATCGTTGGAAAAGGCATTCTGATATACCGCCCATACCCAGTTGGTCGTCCGCTCCACCCGGGAGATTCGCACCTCATCAATCACACCGCCCCAGAACGCGGTGGAATTGGTGCGGGCGCCGATCAGGACCGAGTCGGGCGTATCGGCGATGGCACCGCTCACCGTCGTTGCCGCGACCACATCACCATCCACGAACACCCGCTTGGTTTTGATTGCTCCCTCGCCGATCGTACCCGCAGTGAACCGCCATGTTGTGTAGTCGACCACCGGCCCGGGTTGCTCCGACGGCGCCGTGCCGCGGGTCACAAAGTCGGGCTCCGCGACAACGGTGCTTGCCCCCCGGCGTCGTAATGCGTACCCCTGCCCGCTCTCCCCGAGTTTGCTGACCCAGGGAGCCCAGGCACCTCCATCCAAACCCTTGCTAAACGCCATCACCGTCAGATTGGAGAAGATCTTGAAATTTGACTCATGGGCAATCTGAACATGATCACGATCCCCACCGTCACCCGACAGGAGAAGACCTCCGCCGATGATCGCATTTGTGCCGCGAACCGAATCGGTTAACGCACCCAGAAGTGTGCCGTGATTCGTCGAGGCCGAATCGAAGAACAAACCGTTGGTTTCGCCAAGGTGCCAGACGCCAGCGTAGCCCGCCGACCAGACATCCGCGGCGGTATAGGACGAAGGAACCGCTGATGCATTGCCCCAGTGCGCACGGATCGTGGTGGCGGCACCGGATAGCAACGGCACCTTGACCCAGACCGCCGAATCACCGGACGGATTCCAGGTATCGATCTCGTACGGGAGAAGATTGGTATCGCCCGCAACCGTGAAACGGAGATCGCCACCATCCGCGTCCGCAAACTGTCCGTATTGAAAATGGGTGATGCCCTCACCGAACGTGACAAGAGCAGGGAAATCGGCAAGGTTTTCGCTACGGCTGTACCCGGCAAACGTTATGTCCGCGCTGAAGCTGAAGTCCGCGGGATCCAGACCTTCCGCCGGTGCTGCGGCAACCGTCCACCCCAGGGCAATGGCAGCAGCACCCAGCCGCAGACAACAGCCGGGAAACATGACATGCCATCCTCGATTCATACTCATCTGCTTTTCCCCTGAATAAAAGACACGACGAAAAATCTTGCTTCAGTGTAAATCAGAACAGAACACAGCCCATACAAAACTAGTAATATACCGGTTTATTGTAAAGACCATAAATTTGTTTAAGATTTGTCTCTCATTAGCGCGGAATCACCATGATTCCCCTTGACGAGCCACTCCGACCAATGTATTATACCAGTATAATACCAGTATTATTCAAGGAGAAAATGATGCAAAACCGCACGAATGCTTTCCTGCCCCACCTGGCACGCTTCCGCCATAGAACCCTGGGTATCACCGGGGTGGCCGCGATCAGCTACTTGACCGGTATGGCCGCCCTCCCCGCCGGTGGGGCATCCAAGGTCGATCTGCAAAAGAAGGCCTCCGGTTGGGAACTCACCTACAACGGATCGCCGTATTTCGTAAAAGGCGCCGGCGGCAAGATGAAGCTCGATGTCCTGGCTGCCTCGGGGGGGAACTCGATCCGGACGTGGGGCACCGACGATATCGGCGGCATTCTGGACGATGCACATCAGAACGGACTGACCGTGACCGTCGGCTACTGGGTCGGTCACGAACGGCATGGATTTGACTACAGCGACATGGAAGCCATCCGTGAACAGCGCAATCGTCTGCGTGCAGCCGTGAAGCGCTATAAGGATCACCCCGCCCTCCTCGTGTGGTGTGTCGGCAATGAAATGGAAGGGGACGGGAATAATCCCGCGATCTGGAAAGAGCTCAATGAGCTCGCGCTCATTTGCAAAGAAGAGGATCCCGGACGGCCGGTGATGACGGTGATCGCCGAGCTCGGGCAACCCAAGGTCGAGATGTTCAACCGGTATTGCCCCGACATCGATATCCTCGGCATCAATACCTACGGCGGCACCGCGTCGGCCGGTGAACGCTACCGCAAGGACGGCGGTACCAAACCCTTCATGATTACGGAATTCGGCCCGCCCGGACAATGGGAGATCCCCAAGCTGTCGAACGGAGCAGTTCCGGAATGGAACAGCACCAGGAAGGCGGATTGGTATGGCGAGGTCTACCAGAAAGGGGTCGAGGAAGAACGGCCCCTCTGCCTCGGATCCTATGTGTTTATCTGGGGATACAAACAGGAAGCAACGGCAACCTGGTACGGCATGTTTTTGAAAGACGGATCCCGTCTCGGCGCGGTCGATGCCATGACCCGCGCCTGGGGAGGGACTCTGCCGGATAACACCTGCCCGACGATCAGTGAAGTGCAGATCCCGAAATTGGATGGATGGAAACCCGGGGAAACGTTTACCGCGACCATCGAGGTTTCCGACCCCGACAATGACAACCTGAAGACGACATGGATCGTGCGCCGGGATTCACAGAATTATGCAACCGGCGGCGATGCCCAGGCGGACGAGCCGGAATATCCGGATGCCATCGTGGAAACACAGCTCGAGAGCGCAGTCATCCGCGTTCCCGCGGGCGGCGGCATGTACCGGCTGTTTGCCTATTTGCATGACGGGCACGGCAATGCCGCGGTTGCCAATGTTCCGTTCCAAGTCACCGGGAAGCAGGTTCGGGCTCCCGCACCGCATGCAAAAATGCCGTTCCCGCTCTATACGGAAGCCGGACATGACGCGCCGTATATTCCATCCGGATACATGGGCGACCATGCGGCCATAAAGATGGATGCGGCCTGGAGCGGGAATCCGGCCTCCGGCAAGACCTGTATCCGCGTCCAGTTCGGCCCCTCCGGCCAGTGGGGCGGCGTGGTCTGGCAGTCCCCGGCCAACGATTGGGGCGACCAGGACGGCGGCTTTGACCTCAGCGACGGTAATGTACTGGTGTTTCAAGCCCGAGGTGAAACCGGTAGCGAGACCATTTCAGCCGGAGTCGGCATAATCGATACCGACAAGCCGTTCCCCGACTCGGATCAGGTTTCGATGAAAAACATCTCTCTTTCCACCGAGTGGAAGGAATACCGGATTCCTCTCGCCGGCAAGAACCTGAAGGCGATCAAGTCCGGCTTCTACTGGACCACCGGCGGCAAACCCGAGCCCGTCGTTTTCTTCCTCGATGACATCCGCTATGAGCATGATCCGTCGATCGGACCATCCAGCGATGCGCCGGTCCCCTCATCCACGGCATCGTCCGGTTCATCCTCCCCCGCCCCGCAAGCCGCCGGTACGCCCGGCAAAACCGTCTCTATTCCGTTTACGGTGTATGGCGACGGGAGCGGCTCATCGTTTATCCCTTCGGGATACATGGGCGACACCGGAGCGATCATCATGAACGAGAAAAGTACGGAGTCGCCCTATGCCGGCTCCACATGCCTGCGGGTGGACTTTACCGCTCCCAACGGCTGGGGCGGCGTGGTCTGGCAGCATCCGGCCAATGACTGGGGCGATCAACCCGGAGGTTTCGACCTCACCGGTGCGGGAGCCCTCGAGTTCTGGGCCCGGGGCGGCCAGGGCGGTGAAAGCATCAATGTCGGATTCGGCCTGATCGCCAAGGACAAACCCTACTTCGATACCGGCAAGGGTGAACGCAAGAACATCGCCCTCACAACACAATGGCAGAAATTCTCCATTCCCATCTCCGGGCAGGACATGTCCCGCATCAAGACGGGCTTTTACTGGTCGTCCGCGGCCCATGGCCAACCCTTCCCTTTCTTCCTCGATGACATCACGTTTGTGGCCCAGGCGTCCGCTGCCGCCCCGGTTCCGGCGGCCGTCGGAACCAGCACCGCACCGATCACGATGCAGGCAGGCGAAGCAGTGTCGCTCCCCCTCGTGGTGTACGGCCGCGCCGGCAATGTTCCCTACATTCCATCCGGCTACATGGGGAACACCGGAGCCATCCAGATGGATCCTGACAGCACGGCCATGCCGTACAGCGGAC
>JAUIHQ010000015.1 GCA_030432155.1 bacterium
CTTCGTCGGGAAGCTCCACTCATCTCAGCGCGGCAGCCCAGCCGGGCGGGGTCGCCATGTCATCCAGCGGCGGCGCGAGACACTATGCCGGCTTCCTCAACACCTTCTCCCTTCAACCCAACCTGGATACCGACGGCGACGGCCTGGCGAATGAAGTGGATGCCGACAATGACGGGGACGGACTGGATGACCGAACGGAAATCGCGGGCGATGCCTTCTCGCCGATAACACCGTCCGGCGTGAACACGGCCGATTCGGACGGCGACGGACTTTCCGACGCGGATGAGGCCGCCGCGGGCACCAATCCGATCGACAGCAACGCGGGCCTCCGCATGCTGGACATTCAGCCGGTGAGCGGCGGTAAGCGAGTCACCTGGCAGGCCCGCAACGACCGGATCTACGTGATTCGGGCGGCCCCGGCTCCCGGCGAATCCTTCAATACCGTTGTCTTCAGCAATACCGTAGGCGGCGGCAGCGCTCCCTGGTTCGTCGTGGAGCCCTCCATCATCGATCCGACGCCCGATGCCCGGCGTGTGTATACCGTCGAGGTGAAACCCTGAGGGTGCAACCATCCAGCAAATGACATCGAACACCCAACATCCACGTCCTGGAGATCGACTGTAACCGGAGATAACCGCATGAAACGACATAGCCTGCCTGTAACGATCGCACTGTTTCTGCTTCTCGGCTTCCAGCTTCCCCGTGCACACGCCGAGGTTCCTTTTTACTTCAACTACCAGGGCCGGGTGACCGACGGCACCAACCTCGTAAACGGAATCGTGCCGGTCTCCATCAGCTTATACAGCGCCCCCACCGGCGGAGACCTTCTGTTTCAAGATCTAAACCCCAGCGTGGAGATCGTGGATGGATTGTACCGGACATACGTCGGCGACAACCCCAATCCCCCCGGCACCCTGCTGCAGGATGCCATCACCAATGACACCATATGGCTCGAGGTCACGGTGGATGGCACAACCTTCTCCCCGCGGGAACAACTCACCTCGGTTCCGTTTGCCCTGCGGGTCTACGGCATGCGTGTCGCCAGGAATGGCTCCGTGCTTTTCAATCCGATCGGCGTCTACAGCAATGTCATGGGAAACAATTCTGAGGGCGCCGTCATCAGCGGCGGCATGAGCAACCGGATTGAATCCCTCAGCCGGGAATCGATCATCAGCGGAGGAAGAGCCAACCACATTGAGAGTTTTGTTACTGCCGGCGTGATTGCCGGCGGGAAAAGCAACCGGCTCAGTACGACAACGACGGCACCGACAATCAGCGGCGGCGAGGAGAACCTCATTCTGGTAAATTGCCATAACGCTGCGATTGGGGGCGGCAGGAAAAACATTACAGGAAGCCGTTTTGCGACAATCGCTGGAGGAGCATCCAATAGTGTCTATGGCGTTGCAAGTGTTGTGGGGGGAGGACTTGGAAACACAATCATTGCAAATGATGCCGTGATCGGCGGAGGAAATGGTAATTGGATCCGAGAGGATTCACACGGCTCGGTGATTCAGGGCGGTTATTCCAACAGGCTCGGGGAATCTGCGCAATACTCAACCATTGGAGGGGGATACAATAACGTCATCGAGCTAGCCGCCGTACATTCGGTCATTCCCGGCGGCATCAGCAACATCATTGCATCCAGTGCATCGTATTCTTTCGCCGGCGGGCAACGGGCAGTCGCCAACCACCCCGGCTCCTTCGTATGGGGAGGAAACGGCACCAGCGCATTCACCACGACAGCAGCGAACCAGTTCATGGCCCGGGCCTCGGGCGGATTCGGAATCAACACCGCTCCCGGCTATTCACTCCACGTGCTCGATGACAAACCCTCGTTGATGATTGAAGGCAGCGACAACTCCCCGGCGTATCTACGATTCAAGCGAGCCGCGGATGATACCAACGATCACTACATCGCCATAGGCTCCGCGGGCCAGATGGTCGTCAAGGTTGCGGGATCCGACCGCATGACCATCGCCACCAACGGGTATATCGGCATCGGTATCTCCAATCCCACCAATCGCCTGCACGTTGCGGGGAATGTAACCGCCAGCGCGTTCGTGACCTCCAGCGACCGCACCTTGAAGACCGCGATTACCCCGGTTTCTCCGCGGGATATACTTGACAAGGTCGAACAACTACCCGTCGCCGTCTGGCAATTCAAAGACACCCCCGGGGTCACCCATATGGGGCCGATGGCCCAGGATTTCCATGCCGCCTTCGGCCTCGGCAATACCGATGCCGGCATCACCACCGTGGATGCCGACGGTGTGGCCCTGGCCGCGATCCAGGCCCTTGCCGAAGACAATCGAACCCTTCGGGCTGAGTTGGACCAGTTGCGGACAAGGTTGGAGGAGCTGGAAGCCGCCCGCTAACCGGGAGGGCGAGCGGCCCCGCGAGCCGAAAGCGACCCGCCACATCGGCGCCGATACATTATGGCGTTACCCCCCCCCAACTTGACCACACCCCGGTTCTGCCGTAGACTTATGGCATTTCCCCGGGGATCACATCATGGCCAACGAAGTCTGGAAAGAGTTTGAGGACAACCAGTTAACGCATAGCGCGGCCCATTATCTCATGACCATTCATGAGCTGCTGGAGTCGCAGGGCTATGCCCGGGTCACCGATATCGCCAAACGGCTCAACATCACCCGGGGGAGCTGTTCCATCAGCCTGAAGCCCCTGAAAAAACGAGGCTTGGTGGTTGAGGACGCGAACAAGTTTCTTTCCCTCTCCGAGGAAGGCCGCCGGCTGGCCATCATCATTGAGCGGAACGACGAGCTGCTCGAAACCCTGTTCCGCGATATCCTCGGCGTGGAGGCGGAACAGGCGGAAATCGATGCCTGCAAAATCGAGCACCTGCTCAGCATCGAGTCCAGCCTGCGGCTTGGAAGCTTCATCGACTTCATCCGCTCGAACGATCCCACGGCCACCGCGTTCCGCAAGGAACTCAGCCGCCACATCGCAGAATGTTCCTGTTCCATCGAGGAATGCCCGACCTGCGATGAGGTTTGTGTGTTCGAACAGCACATGACGGTCCAGCCCCCCAAAAGCTGACCGCACCGCTCCGCGCGCACCCTCCCCGGGGTCACAGACTTTTAACATTGGGCTCATCATGAGCTGACGCCTCCGCGCTTCCCTGATCGTCGTGATCAAGGACCCGAACCGAGGCGGATGATGATAACGCGCATGGTGCATACCTGGGGCGAGTGGGACCTGGCCGTATTCCACGGCATCTATGGCCGTCCCCTTCACACGGCCTGGGCCCGCCTTCTGACCGTCGCCTCGCGAAGCGGTGACGGCCCTCTATACGCCATCATCGGCCTGCTGCTTCCGTTCCTCGCACCCGGGCCGGGCATGCGTTTTCTCGTCCTCGGCCTCGCCGGGTTCGCCATCCAGCTTCCTCTTTACAAACTGATCAAGCACCTGTTCCGCCGACCCCGCCCCTTCCAGACCTGCGCCACGGTCATCCGGCGAATCGAGCCGCCGGATCGATGGAGTTTTCCCTCCGGCCACACCGCATCCGGATTCTTGATGGCGAAATTGGCCGCAGCATGCTTTCCCGGTGTCGCCATCCCCGCCTTTGCATGGGCCTCTTTGATCGGCATCTCACGAATCTACCACGGCGTCCACTATCCCACCGATGTCGGCGCGGGAGCCCTGCTGGGCCTGACCGTCGGGGCCTCGGTCCTTCGGATGGCCGGGGCGTGGTGAACAGGAGGAAAGCATGAACGAGTATGCGACAGTGATCCCGACAGCCATCAACAACCTGAAGTCAGCCGCACGCTTCCGCCCCGCCGACATGATCGACTGGGCCCGGCTGGTCAAACCGCTGAGGCAGAACGGCGGCATGGAGTCGTTCGACCTTTACCAGCTCGCGTTCCACATGTTTACGCGCCTTCCATTCGACTACCGCCCGACAAGGGCCGGCGCCGGGCTGCCGCTTTCGCCCTGGGCGCCCGAAGGCACGGCCGAACCTTCAGTCGGGCTGTTCGCCGATTCACCGGAACATCTGAGCGGAGTCGCCCGTACCCTGCAGAACTGGAACCGGATCGCCGCAGGCCGGGATCTTCCCTTCCGGGTCCACAGCGCAGGCGATCAACCGGTGATTCCCGACGCAGCGTGCTTTCCCCGGGTGGGTACCTTCCGGCTTCATGCCTATGACGGCCTCTCCATCCACATCCCCCAGATCGGCGACGTGTTGAACTACGCCCGCCGCAGCCGGTTCGATGTGATTCACATTTCCACCCCGGGACCGATGGGACTGATCGGCCTGTTGGCCGCCCGGGAGCGGAACCTGCGAACGGTCAGCACCTTTCACACTCACTTCCCGTCCTACGTGGCCCGGCTGACCGGCGACCGCACCCTCGAGGATGTATGCTGGGCATTCATGCGCTGGTTCTACAATCAGATGGACCGGGTGGCTGCGCCGACGACCTCCATCCGGGAGGAGCTGATGGAACACGGCATCGAGGCGGACAAAATCGCCGTGGTCGGCCGCGGTGTGGACCGGGACACCTTTTCCCCTCGCTATCGTGATGAGTCGCTTCGTCTCTCATGGGGCAAGGCCGGCGTGACCAACCTGCTGTACGTCGGCCGCCTGTCCAAGGAGAAGAACCTCGCCTGCCTCGCCGAGAGTTTCCGCGAGCTGGCCGCCCGCCGGTCCGACGTTCGCCTCGTGTTTGTCGGCGACGGCCCGTATCAGCAGGAATTGATGCGGACCTTGGCAGGGCTGCCGGTGGTCTTCGCCGGGGTGCAAAGCGGCGAAGACCTGTCCCGCCACTATGCGTCCGGCGACCTGTTCCTGTTCCCCAGCGAAACCGACACCCTCGGCAACGTGGTGCTGGAAGCCCAGGCCTCGGGCCTGCCGGTGATCGTCTCCTCTGGCGGCGGACCCAAGGATTGTGTTCAGGACGGCGTCTCCGGCCTGGTACTGCCCGTCATGTCCCCTCACACCCTGGCCCACGCTGTGGAATCGATCCTCGCCGATCCGGCCCGATGCACCCGCATGGGTATCGCCGCCCGACGCCATACCCGGCGGTTCACTCACGACGCCGCGTTTGATGCCTTCTGGCAGTTGCACCGGTTCTGAAGAGTAACCGCACCTTATCGCCTCTTGACTTGAACGCAATCCGTGCAATGCTGTCCAAGCATGCAGGGAGGCGTCTATCCGGCGCCCAATACTTCACTCGTGCGGCAGCAGTCGCATGTATGCATGACAAAGGATGACATCATGAAACGAATTGGTCTTGCTCTATTGATGACGGCTTTCCTGGCCGGACGTTCCGTGGCCCAGGATGAAGCGCCGGCCGAGAGTGCCGTCGGTCCGGTCATCGCCTGCGACGAACCCGTGTACGACTTCGGCACCATGGACAATGCCGATACCGTGAAGCATACCTTCGTCATCAAAAACACCGGCGACACATCGCTCGACATCGAGCGGGTCAAACCCTCCTGCGGATGCACCGTGGCCAACATCTCGCAAAAAATCATTCCCCCGGGCGAAACGGCGGAAATTACCGCGAACATGAGCCTCAAGGGCCGGAACGGTCCAATCTCCAAGTCGATCATCATTCATTCCAACGACCCCAAACAGCCGCAGTTCCGGCTGGCTCTCGCCGGAACCGCCACCACCGCCATCCAGGTAAACCCCGACCGGGTGTTCTTCGGCCAGGTCGGCCCGGGCGACGCGACGACTTTCAACGTGACCCTCACCGGGGTGTCCGATACCCCGTTTTCCATCACCGGGACCGAGTTCACCGGCGGTACGCTTGAAACCGAGATTGTTACCCTCGAAGAAGGCAAGTCGTACCGGATCAACGGAACCCTGACCGCGCCGGACAGCCCCGGGTCATTCGGTGGCAACCTGAAGATTACAACCGATCACCCCAATCGCGGCGGCATCGAAGTCCCGGTGGCCGGAACCATCGTCGGCCCCCTCATCATCGCCCCCGAAGAAATTGTCCTGTCGGCCAATCATCATCAGCCGGTGACCCGCTACATCGTGCTCCGCGCCGGTACGGTGGAATCGTTCACCCTCGAATCCGTCACCCCGCCGGTCGATACGATCAATACGAAGATCTACCCGTTCGGCGACAAGGGATACCGGATCCAGCTCGAGAACATTCTCGCCGCTCCGGAGCTGAACGGACAGCCGGTCCGGATTGTGACCTCCGCCGATCCGGCCAAGGTCATCGAGGTTCCCTTCCGGATTGTCCAGTAAACCATCGGGTGCATGATCATGGCCGGGCGTACCCGCATAGCTCCCCTGGTTCAGGTTCTTGTCCTGGGCATCGTAACCCTGCTGGCCGGAACCGCATCCCAATTGCTCCGGGACAACCCCATCGCCTGGACGGAAGACTGGAGCAACCGCGTTCTTGCCGCGGCGATGGAAGCCGGGCTTCCGATTCTGACTGCCGAAGAGGCCCGGGAGGTTGTCGACAGCATGAGCCATATCGTTCTCGATGCCCGGCCCCTGAGCGATTTTGATGCCGGCCATCTCCCGACCGCGCTGCCGCTGCCGGTCGACGACCTGGAAACCCATCAATTCAACGTCCTCCCCATGCTGACCCCGGACCAACCGGTCATGGTGTATTGTTCAGGTCTTGAATGTGATGAATCCATCGCCCTCGGGACTTTCCTGATACAACAGGGCTATACCAACGTCGCGTTGTTTGCCGGCGGCATCACCGAGTGGAAAGATAAAGGATATCCGGTGGAATGACGCCATGAAGCGCGAACCGCTCACACCTTTTTTTCTCGGTCTCGTTCCCCATGCGGTACGGTTGATCCTCGGCGCGATTTTCATCTATGCCGGGTACATCAAGATCATCCATCCCCACGACTTTGCGGCCATGATCAACAACTACGGCATCCTCCCCGATGGACTGATCAATGTGTCCGCCATCTACCTGCCGTGGCTGGAGGTCTTGGCGGGATTCGCGCTGATCTTTGCCCCGCGATACCGCGAGGGCGCATCCATCCTGATCACCCTGATGCTTCTCGTCTTCACCGCGGCCATTCTGTCCGCGCTGTACCGCGGTCTGAACATCTCCTGCGGATGTTTTTCGGTCGACCCGGAAGCCTCGCGCATTGGATGGAGGAAAGTGGCGGAGAACACCGGGCTGATTCTGCTGTCGGTGACCGCATGGGCGCTCTCGCGAAAACACCCTTCGAACCGGTCCCGAGGGTAATACCGATCGCAGATACTTGTCGGTATACATACGCCAGACGATTTGGTTTCAGGTTTCAGTGTTCAGGTGTCAGGAGGGCCTGAAACCTGACACCCGAAACCTATTGAGGAAGGCTGAAACAATACCGATACGTTCTTCCGACTGGTATAAGGCATCCTTTCAACCCCGGTGGAGGCACCGGGGCTCCATCATACGGGTGCAGCGGGATGCCGGGAATCAGTTCGGCGGTTCGGCGCGGGCTTCGGGCTTTCCTTCCATGGCATTGTCGTAGAACCGGGTGGTCGGATAGGCGAAATCGATGTCGTTCCGTTTCGCGAACTCGGTGAGAACCTCTTCCCAGATCATCGTGGCGGTTGAGCGGCGGCGGCGGGGTTCGCACAGGTATCGCATGGTCAGAACCACACCGCTGTCCGCTACCGAGGTCCAGACGATGGGCGTGAGCTTCTGGAAGAAGATCAGGTATTTCCGCGCGGCTTTCCGCACTTCGTTTTCCGCCTGCTTGGTCTGAAGCGCAGTATGTTTGTCCACAATTCGGGTCAGAATTTCCTTGGCGTCCTGCCAGTTGCTCTCGAACGTCACCATCACCCCGATTTCATCCCAGATGAAGTTGAAGCCGGCGGTGTAGTTGGCCTGCGGCTCCTTGAAAATCAGCCCGTTGGGAATATGGATGATGCGGCCGGTGCTCTGGTCGGCATCCACCCAGTTGCCGATTTCGATGATGGAAAATTGGAACGGACGGAGGTCGATCACATCTCCCCGGTGTTCTCCGATCTGGATCCGGTCGCCGAGTACAAAGGGCTTGCGGATGGTGATGAAGACCCATCCCGCGAGATTGGTCAAAGGATCCTGGAGGGCGATGGCGAGGCCCGCGGAAAGGATGCCGAAATATGCCACCAGCTTCCCCCCGCCCCCGAACCAGATCCGCCCGAGACCGAGCAGGAAGACAAACCCGAGTATGTAGCCGATCGTCTTGGTCACGATGTAGCGACGCTGTATATCGGTCACCCGGTGCGCCACAATCCGCGACAGGATCCCCCGCAGTACAAAAATCACCAGCAGCAGGAGTGCACTGACAATCAGCTTGTGAACCGCCTCCTCGGAAAGTCCGGACACATTCTCAAACGCATCCACCACCCTCGAGCCGACATGGACAACGGAATCGGTAAGGTTCGTGGCCATGCCGAGAGAATACAGGGAATCAGAAAGATCGAAAACCCCAAAACCACCGGGAGGGCGAGCGGCCTCGCGAGCCGATACGCGCCTATCCGCACCAACAAACGCCATCCGCAAAAAAACGGTCGCCGGGGCCGGCGACCCTCCCGCCTACAGCTTCAACATCGCGCCCATCGGGGCGTCGTCGGATTCGTCCCATCCTCGGGGTTTGGCGGTGGAGATGGTCTTGATCTTCTTGACCGTCATCTGGTTGCCGCGGGCTTTGGCGCCCTTGACCAGGGCATCCTTGATCTCGAAGACCTGCTGCTTGATCCGCAGATTCTTCATCGGTGCGTATTTCACGAACAACTGTTCGGGACTGTCGGGGTCGAATAGCAAGACCTCGGACCCCTTCGGCGCGGCCTCGTATTCACGATTCATGATCGCCCCGCCGAAGGTGAATTTCTTGAAATAGGTGATGCGGTTGTGGGTATACACCATGACCATCGGCCGGTCCCGGTCGAACAGGCTGCAATACAGCAGGTGCTGATCGACGAACAGCTTCTCCGGCGGCGGCATCATCTTGTAGGTCCCGTTCCCCCACACAAAGATGAGCTTGTCGAGGGATGAACACTTGAACAACTCCTCGCCCTCGACCTCGGACCCGACATAGCCGTTCTCCCGGTCGATCCGGATGGTCAGCTCGTTGGCGGTCAACTCGCGGATCTCCACCGCCTCGAACGAGGTGATCTTCGTACGGCGCGGGAACTGATCCTTGTAGGTTTTGATCAGGTTCTTGAGATATTTGACGGTGTAGGGCACCAGCCGCTTGAGCTCCTTCTTCACCAACTCCAGCGCCTTGACGATGTCATCCATCTCTTTGCGGTTCTTGTTGATGTCGAACAGGGAGATGCGCCGGATCCGGACTTCGAGCAGCATTTCGACATCTTCTTTCGTCACATCGCGACGGAGTTGATCCCGGAACTTGTTGACCCCGTCCAGCACCGCCTGCTGGACCTCGGGATAGGTCTTCTTTTCCTCGATCTGTTTGTAGATCCGGTTCTCCACGAAAATCTGGACCAGGGTTTTCCGGTGCAGCTCATCCTCAAGCCGCTTCTGCTCCAGCTCCAGTTCCCGCTTGAGGAGATGCTTGAGCTGGTCGGTGTTGGCGCGGATGATCTCTTCAACATCCATCGAAACCGGGCGGCGGTCGCGGATCACGATGATGTTGCTGCTGATGGGAATCTCGCACTGGGTGAAAGCGTAGAGGGCCTGCACCGCCTTGGCCTGGGATTCGCCCTGGGCCAGATGAATCTCGATCTCGATTTTTTCGGAGGTGAAATCATTGATCGACCGGATCTTGATTTTCTTCTTACGGGCGGCGTCCTCGATGGATGCAATCAGGCTGTCGGTGGTGGTGCCGAAGGGAATTTCCGTCACCACCAGCTTATCCTTGTCCTTGGGCTCCATGACCGCCCGGACCTTGACCTTGCCGTAGCCCTTGTCGTACTCGGACACGTCGATCTGACCGCCCTGCTGGAAGTCGGGATACAGGGTAAAGGATTTCTTCTCCAGCACCGCGATCTGGGCTTCCAGCAACTCGATAAAGTTATGGGGCAGAATGCGGGTGGAGAGACCGACCGCAATTCCTTCGGCCCCCAGCATCAGCAGCAGGGGGATTTTCGACGGCAATGTCACCGGCTCCTTGTTCCGGCCGTCATAGCTGGGAACGAACTCGGTAAGCTGGTCGTTGAACAATTGCGACCGGGCCAGCTCGGTCAGGCGGCACTCGATGTACCGGGAGGCGGCCGCGGCATCGCCGGTGAAGATATTCCCGAAGTTCCCCTGCCCCTCGATCAGGTACCGTTTGTTGGTGAGGGTCACCAGGGCATCGGCAATCGAGGCATCGCCGTGAGGGTGATACTGCATGCAGTACCCGACGATGTTGGCGACCTTGATAAACTTGCCGTCGTCTTTCTCGTGCAGCGAATACATGATCCGCCGCTGCACCGGCTTCAGGCCGTCGGCGAGGTCGGGAATGGCCCGGTCCTTGATGACATAGGACGCATACTGGAGAAAGTTCGAGTCGACAAGATTGCGCAACGGGCCCGGCAATTGGTGGACGGGGCCGCGGATTTCCGGCGGCACGTCATCCGCCTTCGACTCCGCCGGCCGATCCGCAGGTTCTTTTGCCGGCGCCGGTTCACGCCCGCCCTTTCCCTTGCCGTTCCCGCCGGAACCGCTCCCGAACAGATCGGGCTGTTCATCATCCATTCGCATCGATCCGCCGCGTCCCTTCCTTACACTTCATCCGCCACCACCAGGTGGTCCATGATGTACGACTTCCGCTCCTGGGTATTCTTGCCCATGTAGAACGTCAGCAGGTCCCCGACGATATGGGTGTTCTCGACATCCACATCGGAGAGCTTCATGTCATCGCCGATGAACATCTTGAATTCGCCCGGCGAGATTTCTCCAAGACCCTTGAACCGGGTCACCTCGGCCGACTTTCCGATCTTCTTCATCGCCTCGTCCCGCTCGGACTCGGAGTAACAATAGATGGTTTCCTTCTTGTTCCGAACCCGGAAGAGGGGCGTTTCAAGAATGTAGAGATGCCCCTCCAGCACCAGCGGCTCAAAGAACCGCAGAAAGAACGTGATCATCAGGTTCCGGATGTGCAGGCCGTCGACGTCGGCGTCGGTGGCGAGAATGATCCTGTTGTAGCGGAGGTTATCGACGCTGTCCTCAATATTGAGACTCCGCATCAGGTTGTACAGCTCGTCGTTTTTATAGATGGCGTCGCGATTGAGCTCGCAGACGTTCATCGGCTTGCCCTTGAGGGTGAAGATCGCCTGGGTGTTCACATCGCGGCAGCTCACGATCGACCCCGCGGCGGACTGGCCCTCGGTGATGAAAATCATCGACTCTTCACCCCGGTCCCGCTTCTGGTTGAAGTGGACCTTGCAGTCCTTGAGCTGAGGAATCCGGATCGACACCGCCTTCGCCCGTTCCCGGGCCATCTTCTTGACCGACTGCAACTCCTTGCGGAGCTTCTCCGTGTCCTGCA
Source organism: bacterium (assembly GCA_030432155.1). GTDB lineage: Bacteria > Verrucomicrobiota > Kiritimatiellia > CAIVKH01 > CAIVKH01 > JAUIHQ01. The sequence continues at coordinate 11,413 of JAUIHQ010000015.1, forward strand.
CCTTCTGCAACAACCGTTCCGCCGGCTTGGGGTTCCGGTGAAGCAGATCGAGCACGACTTCCTGTACCTGCTTGACCAGCTCGCTGCGGATTTCGGTGTTGCCGAGTTTGTTCTTGGTCTGCGACTCGAACACCGGATCCTTCAGGCGGATCGCCACCGCCCCGACCAGGCCCTCGCGAACATCATCGCCCTCGTATTTTTTCTTGGCGAACTCGTTGACCGCCTTGAGCAGCCCTTCACGGAACGCGCTGAGGTGGGTGCCTCCATCGCTGGTATACTGACCGTTGACGAACGAAAAGTGGGTTTCACTGAACCGGTTGCTGTGGGTGAAGGCAATCTCCAGCATCTTGCTGCGGTAGTGGATGGGCTCGTAAATCGCCTCGTCCTCGGTCTCGTCCTCGATCAGATCCTTCAACCCGCCCTGGGAGACCATTTTCTCCCCGTTGACGATCAGGGTCAGCCCGGCATTCAGGTACCCGTACATCCGCATCCGGCGGCGAATATGTTCGTCACGGAACTGGAAATCGCCGAAGATATTTTCATCGGGCACAAAGTTGACGAAGGTGCCGTCCTTCTCGTCTTTGGCCTTTCCCTTCGACTCATCGACCAGCTTGCCCCGCTCGAACAACGCCTCGGCATACTTGCCTTCCCGGAAGCTGCGGACGGTGAAGCTGGTGGACAGGGCATTGACCGCCTTGGTGCCCACGCCGTTGAGGCCCACGCTGAATTGAAAGACCTCGTCGTTGTACTTCGCGCCGGTGTTGATGGTGGAAACGCAGTCCACAATCTTGCCGAGGGGGATGCCGCGGCCGTAATCGCGGATCGACACCACCCCGTCCTCGATGGCGATCTCGACCTTGTCGCCGTACCCCATGATGTATTCGTCGATCGCGTTGTCGATGACTTCCTTGAGGAGGATGTAGATACCGTCGTCGTAATGACTTCCGTCGCCGGTACGGCCGATGTACATGCCGGTACGGAGGCGAATGTGCTCCAGCGAGGACAGGGTCTTGATCTTGTCCTCGTCATAGGTATGGACGGTGTTTTTGGCCATGAATGGTTATCTGTCGTGAAAAATACCTATCCACTCTCACCGGACGGAGGCGCCCGCGTCAAGTTCGCTGTGTAGCGGCCTTGCGGTTACGGTCTTTACGCCCGTTACAAGGGATTGATATGGTTTCGCCATGAAGACATCCGACCCGTCCGTAACCGCGGCTTCGATCCCGATGCGCACTGTCGGCCCGATCCTGTTCAGCGGGCCGGCGGTGGAAGGCGAAGTCCCGGTGCCGCTCGCGACCTACGAAACGCCCCTGTGGCCCTCGGTCGACCGGGGGGCGAGGGTCTCCACGGTCAGCGGCGGCATCTCGGTGGTGGTGGCGGATGACCGGATGACCCGGTCCATCCTTGTCGAGGCCCCGAACGCAGCCGAGGCGGTGGATGCCCGGAACTGGATCCATACCCGGATGGAGGACCTGCAGGCGGTGACGGCGGAAACCAGCCGGTTCGCCCGCCTGATCGACCTGCACGACCAGATCGCGGGCAACCTGCTTTATCTCCGCCTGGAATTCCAGACCGGCGATGCCTCGGGCCACAACATGACCACCAAGGCGGCCGATCACATTCTCACCTGGCTTCTGCGCGAGCGGCCGAACCTGACCTATGTCTCCGTCTCCGGCAACTACTGCTCGGACAAGAAGGCCACCGCGGTCAACGGCATCCTCGGCCGGGGAAAATACGTAGTGACCGAGCTGGTCGTCCCGGGCAAAGTCTGCCGGCGCTACCTCAAGACCGAACCAGCGCGCATCGTGGATCTCAACATCCGCAAGAACCTGATCGGCACCCTGCTCGCGGGGGGGCTGCGCAGCGCCAACGCGCACTACGCCAACATGCTCCTCGCCTTCTATCTCGCCACCGGCCAGGACGCAGCCAATATCATCGAAGGCTCCCAGGGTGTGGTCCACGCCACCGTCCGCGGTGAAGACCTTTATTTCTCCTGCACCCTGCCGAACGTCATCGTCGGCACCGCGGGCAACGGCAAGGATCTCGACTTCGTGCGGGCGAACCTCGACATGCTCGGATGCCTGGAGGATCGCGAGCCGGGGGCCAACGCCCGGCGCCTCGCCGCGATCTGCGGCGGCGCGGTCCTGTGCGGCGAACTCTCCCTCCTCGCCGCCCAGACCAACCCCGGCGAGCTGATGGAGGCCCACGAACGCCTGGAGCGTAAGGCATGACCGATCCGGTGAACGACCGCAAGGTCGAGCATATCGACATCATCAACCGGGACGCGGAAACCGACCGCCGGAAGTTTTACTTCGACGACGTCCGGCTCCGCCACCGCGCCCTGCCGGAGCTTGACCTCGGGAGCATCGATCCCTCCATCGAGTTCATGGGCCGGAAACTGTCCTTCCCACTGTTGATCTCCTGCATGACCGGCGGGGATCACGAGAAGGTCCGCAGGATCAACATGCATCTCGCGCACGCCGCCGAGGCCACCGGGGTCGCCATGGGGGTGGGTTCGCAACGGGTGATGTTCAGCCAACCGTCGGCCCGAGCGAGCTTTGAACTCCGGCCCTTCGCCCCCAACGCCCTCCTCTTCGCCAATCTCGGCGCCGTCCAGCTCAACCACGGTTTCGGCATCGAACAATGCCGCGACGCGGTGGAGACCCTCGGTGCGGATGCCCTTGTTTTCCACCTGAATCCCCTGCAGGAGGCGGTACAGCCGGAAGGCGATACCAATTTCGACGGGCTGGCGGAAAAGATCGGCGCGGTCGGAGCCGCCCTCGACAAACCGGTGGTCCTGAAAGAAGTGGGCGCGGGGATTTCGAAGGAGGATGTGGAGCTGGTTCTCGACCGCGGCATCCGGTACATCGATGTCGCCGGAAGCGGCGGCACGTCGTGGAGCCGCATCGAACATCACCGGGCGCACGAGCAGCAACCGGGCGAGCTCGGGCTTCTGTTTCAGGATTGGGGCATCCCCACCCCGGCTGCGCTGCGATCGCTCAAGCCGTACCGTGACCGGGTGACCCTCATTGCATCGGGCGGGATCCGTTCCGGCCTCGACATCGCTCGAAGCGTCATCCTCGGGGCATCGCTGGGCGGCATGGCGGCCCCGTTCCTCAAACCGGCCATGGAATCGGTCGAGGCGGTGGTGGCGCTGATTGAACGCATCCGGCGGGAATATGTCACAACACTGTTCCTGCTGGGCATCCGCACCTCCGCTGAGCTGGTCGGCCGGGACGACTTGATTCTGGGAGACGACGCATGAAGACAGGGATCGACCGCATCAGCTTTTATTCCTCGCGGTACTATCTCGATCTCAAGACCCTCGCCGAGGCGCGCGGTACCGATCCCGCCAAATACTACACCGGCATCGGCCAGGAAAAAATGGCGATTCCCCCGCCGGACGAGGACATCGTGACCATGGCGGCGAGCGCCGCCCTTCCCATCATCGAGGCCGAGGGCAGGGACAACATCGAACTGCTGGCCCTCGGCACCGAATCCGGCATCGATCAGTCCAAGGCCGCGGGCTTGTTCGTCCACGGCCTGCTCGGCCTGCCCGCACGCTGCCGGGTGGTTGAGATGAAGGAAGCCTGCTACGGCGGAACCGCGGGCCTCCAGATGGCGCTGGCCATGGTTCAGCGAAACCCCGGGAGCAAGGCCCTGGTGATCGGCGCCGACATCGCACGCTACGATCTCGGCAGCCCCGGCGAGGCCACCCAGGGGTGCGGTGCGGTGGCGATGCTGATAACCGCGAATCCGCGCATCATGACCGTCGAACCCGAGGCGGGGATCTTTTCCGACGACATCATGGACTTCTGGCGGCCGAACTACCGGTCCCAGGCCCTGGTTGACGGGAAGTATTCCACCCGCGTCTACCTCAACGCCCTCGCCGATACGTGGGGGCAATACACAACCATCACCGGCCGCGGATACGGCGACATCGACCGGTTCTGTTATCACCTGCCCTTCACCCGCATCGCGGAGAAAGCCCAGGAGCGGCTGGCCAAATCGGCCGGGATCAAACCCGACGACGAAACCCTCGAACAGGTCCTGCGCCGCTCCCTCGTCTACAACCGCATCACCGGCAACAGCTACGCCGCCTCGCTCTACGTCGGGCTCAACAGCCTGCTAGATAACGACGACGGGGACCTCGGGGGCAAGCGGGTCGGCATGTACAGCTACGGTTCCGGCTGCGTGGCCGAGTATTTCAGCGGCATCATCGAACCCGGCTACCGGGAACAGCTTTTCACCGGCCGGCACCGCGATATGCTCGATGACCGCACGGAATTGACCTTTCGCCAATATGAGGACATGTTTACTTTGAACTTTCCGACCGATGGCGGGGAGCATACATTTGCACAGTACCGGACCGGGCCTTTCCGCCTGGCCGGGGTCGAGCAACACAAACGAATCTACAAACGAGCAGAATGAAGGCGATTGCACCGGGAAAACTGATTTTGAGCGGCGAACACGCAGTGGTGTTCGGCCGGCCCGCCCTCGCCATGGCCATCGACCGCTCGGCCGTCTCGGTCATCACCGCCGGCCTTCCCGACCGCGTGACCTTCAACCTGCTCGACCTTAACGAGAGCGACTGCTTCACCTACCGGGCCCTCCGCGATTTCAAATTCCGCGTGGCGAAGAACTACAAGATGTTCTTGAACGGCGAGCTGGGCATCCGCGATGTCCTCCACAAACCGATCGACCTGTTCGAGTATGCGTATGTCACCATTCTCGACGGCCTGCACCTGAAGATCACCGACGGGGTCAACATCGAGACCACGTCCAACATCCCGATCGGCTGCGGTCTCGGCTCGTCGGCCGCCACCATCCTCAGCACCCTGCGGGCCATCGGCCATTACTTCCGCGTCGACTTCCGGCCCGACTGGTATTACCGCTACAGCCTCGAGGTGGAAAAGGTCCAGCACGGCCATCCCAGCGGGGTCGATTCCTACATCTCGCTTCACGGCGGCTGCGCGCTCTTCCGGAACGGACAGGCCACCGCGGTGCCCCTGCCCCGCATGACGATGTACCTCGTGAACACGGGACAGCCGGAAACAACGACCGGCGAGTGCGTGGTCCAGGTCAAAAACGCATTTGAGCAGGACATGATCTGGGATGACTTCGAGGCGGTGACCCGGGACATGGAACAGGCTCTTACCGCCAATGAAGTCGATCTGCTCATGGAACGGATTCGTGACAACCACCGGCTCCTCTGCCGGATCGGGGTCGTGCCGGACCGGGTGGAATCGTTCATTCGCGAGGTGGAACAGTCCGGCGGCGCCGCCAAGGTATGCGGCGCCGGCGCCATCCGCGGCGATGCCGGCGGCACCGTGCTTGTGATCGCCGAGCAGCCGCCCCGGGAGCTTTGCGAGCGCTACGGCTACACCATTACCCCGGTCCGCGGCGATCCTCTCGGAACCCGCATCGTCTGACACGGATCCCGGCAACCTCCCTGTTGCCCGCCGCCGGTCATTCAGGCATGATACCCGGCGAACGCACATGATCACCGCCATGTCAGCCCCGGGAAGCCTCATGCTCTTCGGCGAACATGCAGTTCTGCATGGTCAGCCGGCGATCGTCTGCGCGATTGACCGGCGGCTCCGGGTTGAGCTGAAGGACACAACGGCACGGGAGCTGACCATCCGCTCCACGATCGGCGCCCACACGACATCCATGGATGACCCCCAGTCCCACCCCGCGTTCCGCTTCGTACTCGCCGCGGTCCAGCCCTTCCTCGACGGCATCCACGGCGGCCTGACCATCACCATCGAATCCTCCTTCTCCCACACCGTGGGCTTCGGTTCATCGGCGGCGGTGTCCGCGGCTGCGCTCGCCGCGATGCTGGCCCGGAAAGAGGAAGCCCCCCTCCCCCTCGACCTCTTTCACCAGTGCCGGGCCCTCATCCGGCGGGTGCAGGGCACAGCGTCCGGAGCCGACGCCGCGGCCAGCGTGTTCGGCGGGATCCTCCGATTCGTATCCGAACCGGCCGGCGTAACCCAGCTCGCCACGCCCCCTCTCGCCCTCACCGCCATCTATTCCGGATCCAAAACCCCGACCGCCGATGTCATCCGCACGGTACGAGAACGGATGGATCGCGAACCGGCGGTGCGCGACGCCGTATACCATGCGATCGGACAGGTGTCCGACGCGGCGGCCGACGCCATCGCCTCGGGCGATCTCGAACGGGCGGGCCGTTTGATGGATATCGGGCAGGGCTTGATGGACGCACTCGGCGTCAACACGCAGCCCCTTCAGTCCTGCATTCATGCCCTCCGCCGCGATCCCGGCATCTACGGCGCGAAAATCTCCGGCTCCGGCCTCGGTGACTGTGCGGTCGGACTCGGCCATGCGTCCCCGAGCGATAAAGATGATGTGATCCTTCTCAACACCGACAGCGAAGGGGTGAAGCTTGAACAGGGCTGAGGTCATGCGTACGCTGATCGGCGAGGCCGGCGGCCTTCGCACACCGGGCCCGTCGGCCGAAGCGTATGCGCCGGCCAACATCGCCCTCTGCAAATACTGGGGCAAGCGCGACAACGAACTCAACCTGCCTGTCACCGCGAGCTTGTCCATCAGCCTCGGCCGCCTCGGTACCCGCACCCGGCTAACGCCGCGATCCGGAGCAGACGACCGTATCACCCTGAACGGCGACCCGGTCCCCGCGGACAGCGTGTTTGCCCGGCGCCTGCGGACGTTCCTCGATCCGTTCCGGGCGGGGGAGGCCAAGGCCTTCGAGATCGAAACCGAGAACACCATCCCCACCGCGGCCGGACTTGCGTCCTCCGCATCCGGGTATGCCGCACTCGTGATGGCTCTTGACCGCCTGTTCGGTTTCAACTGGTCGCCGGCGCAATGCTCCATCGCCGCCCGCCTCGGGAGCGGCAGCGCCTGCCGGTCCATCGGGCACGGGTTTTATCGGTGGAACCGGGGCGAACGGGAGGACGGCATGGACAGCTTCGCCGTGCCCGTCGATACCCCCTGGCCCGAGCTGCGCATCGGGCTGCTCCACATCTCCAGCGGGGAAAAAAACATCAGCTCGCGCGATGCCATGAAGCGGACGGTGGAAACATCGCCCCTCTACCGGGAATGGCCGGGCAAAGTGGAGCGTGATCTTCCCCGCCTCGCAGAAGCCCTTGCCGACCGGAATCTTCACATCGCCGGCGCAGTCAGCGAGAACAACGCTCTGTCCATGCACGCAACGTCTCTGGGTGCATGGCCGCCGGTATTGTTCTGGCTGCCGGAAACGGTCGAAAAACTGCACGCGGTGTGGCAGGCCAGGGCGGACGGCCTTTCGGTGTATGCCACCATGGATGCCGGCCCGAACATCAAACTGTTGTACGAGGCGTCCGCTGAACCGGCGATACGCGAGCGGTTCCCCACACTTGAACCCGTATCGCCGTTCGAGGAAATGCCCGAAAAAAGCCCGGGAGCCGTTTCCGGCTCCCGGGTTGATTGATCATCACGCGGATCGAGGGTCACGCAATCGGCACTTCTTTTTCCACGCCCTTGGTGCGGCGGGAAATCCGCTCGGTCTTCCGCTTGCGGAGCTGACGTTCGATCTTTTCACAAAGGAGGTCCACCGCTTCAAGGGGCGCCGCCGCTTTCTTCTCCGCCGCCATGTCCTGTCCCGGCACTTCCATCAGGACCTTGGCCACGAATTGGGAATCGCTGGGATGAGGACTATCCATGCGAACGGTCACCCGCGCACGAATCGCCCGCTGAAAATACTGTTGCAGCTTCGCGATCTTATCGACGATCAGTTCCCGTTTTGCGTCTTCCAGCGTGAACCCCTCTGAGTGGATAAGAATATCCATGACGTTCCTCCTGTTGGTTCTTTCTCTCGTACCGTTTTTCCAACCATTGGAAAAACGGAGCCATCGGTTTTCCAGACCTTGGAATTACATTCCGCGGCCATGTTGTCCATTCGACCGTTGCCGGCCGGTGCGTGTTCATTGAAAAAGAAAAGGTGCGGATTGTTGTTCGGCGGTGCGGACGGCGCGTCGTTTCGGATTTGCGTGCTTCGCATCACAGTGATAGCTTACACCCGCCGGTGGTTTTTTTCCACCGAAATTCGATCATGAATATGTTCAGGGAGGACACGTGAATACATTGTTTCGTTCAGGTATTGTTTTGCTCGCCGCAACCGTCGTTACCGCCTTCGGCCAGCAGCAACCGGCCAACATGGAAGATGTTATGAAGGCCATGCAGTCGATGATGGGCGGGAACCAAAGCGTTCAACCGGTCGACTTCCGCGAGATCAAGGCTCTGCTGCCGGAAACCGCGGGCGGCATGGACCGGACCGAGGCCAGCGGCGAGAAGAATACCGCCATGGGCATGACGGTGGCCTTCGCGGAGGGCTCCTATGAAAGCGGCAACGAATCCCTGACCATCCGCATCACCGACATCAGCGCCGTGGGCCCGATGATGCGCATGGCCCAGTTCGCCTGGACCCAGGCGGAAATTGACCGTGAGGGCGACAGTGGGTTCGAGCGGACAACGACCATTCATGGTCACAAGGCCATGGAGACCTACGACAGCCGGTACAAAAAAGGCGAGGTACAAATCTTCGTCGGCGAACGATTCATCATCGAAGCCTCCGGCCGCAACATTGTGTTTGAGAAAGTTCGGGAAGCGATCGACAGCATCGACATCAACAAGCTGCTGGCGTTGAAGCCGCCGGAAGCGTGAAGGCCGAGCGCTCCGCAGTTGCGGAGCGAACGCTCAACGATTAACACTGAACAACTAGCCCGTCAGTCGCGGTTCCAAAGCTGGCTGACGGGTCTACCCTCGCGACGCGAAGCGCACCGGCTTTTCATCCGTCCTACTTCACGCCAATGGCCCGCACGGCTTCGGCCAGCTTCAGACCTTCGAGCTTGTCGAGGGGCAGACTTGTGAACAGCTCAAGGCGTCGCTGGAGGACGAGGGCGGTTTCGTAAAACGCCCGGGCGATGTCTTCCTCGCGGCCGGTCACCGCCGCCGGGTCCGGCATCCCCCAGTGCGCGATCACCGGCTGACCCGGCCAGACCGGACAGGTTTCCTTTGCGTGGTCACAGACGGTGATAACGAAATCGAGCTCCGTATCCTTGTACACATCCGTATGCTCGCTCTTCGCATCCGAGGCATCGATGTTGAACCGCTCCCGAAGCGTACGAAGCGCCATGGGGTGGACCGTTCCCTTCGGCTCGACCCCCGCACTGCACGACACAAACCGTCCCGGCGCAATCCGCCGGATCAGGTACTCGGCGAGAATGCTGCGCGCGGAATTCCCGGTGCAGAGAAAAAGAATGCGGAACGGTTTGTCATGTGTCATGGCAAGGACTCCTCATGGCCGGACAAGGCCCCTGCCGGAGCGGTGCGGCGGCACCAGGCCACGAGCATCAGCATCACCGGCACCTCAATCAACACGCCGACGACGGTCGCGAGGGCCGCGCCCGACGACAAGCCGAACAGCATCGTGGCGGTGGCGATGGCGACCTCAAAATGGTTTGACGCCCCGATCAGGGCCGAGGGCGCCGCGTCCCGGTAGGGCAGGCGGAGCAGACCGGCCGCCCAATAGGTCAGGAAGAAAATCAGCACCGTCTGGATAAACAGCGGAATCGCAATCCACAGAATGGTAAGCGGGTTCGCGAGTATCATATCGCCTTTCAGCGAGAACAGGATCACCAGGGTCAGAAGCAGCGCCGAGATCGTCACCGGCGTTAGGACATGAAGAAAACGATCACGGAACCATGCCTCGCCCTTCCACGCGAGAATCAGCCGCCGGGACAGGTACCCGGCGGCGAGAGGCAGGGCCACGTAGATGCTGATGGACAGCGCCAGCGCCTCCCACGGAACGGGCAAGCGTCCCACGCCGAGAAGAAATCCGCCGAGGACACCGTAGAGCACCAGCATGGTCAGGGAGTTGATGGCCACCATGACCAGCGTGTGGCCGTCGTTCCCCTTCGCGAGATACCCCCATACCAGCACCATCGCCGTGCAGGGAGCGATACCGAGCAGAATGCACCCGGCGAGGTAGCTTCGCCACAGCGGAACCTGCAGCATACGCACACCGTTTTCGACCACCACCACGCCCGCGCCGTATTCCGCTCCCGCCGGAAGGTCGAGACCGAACGGCAGCTTCACCAGGTCCACCGCCTCCGCTCCGATCAGACCGCGAAACAGCACCCCCAGGAACAGAAACGATATCGCATACATCGTGAACGGCTTGACCGCCCAGTTCACGAACAGCGTCAAGCCCACCGGCTTCACGCTGCGGCCCGCCCGGACCACCTGGCCGAAATCAATCTTCACCATGATCGGGTACATCATGAGGAAAAGGCAGACCGCAATGGGAATCGAAACCACCGGCGCTCCGTTCACCATGATCGACATGCCGTCGAGAACACCGGCCAACCCCGGCACGAGTCGGCCCAGCAGGATGCCGGCGACAATGCAAAGACCCACCCAGAGGGTCAGGTATCGCTCGAACAGGCTCATCGGGACGCCGGCTCCACCCGGCAGGAGAGAGGTTCGATCCGGGCGAGGCGACGAAGGTCCTCGCGGAATATGCGATCCTCCTGCGCGCAGTCCTGAAGACAGGATAGATTCCGGTCCAGCCTGTCCGATGCATCCGCGGCGATGCGATAGATGATGTTGTTGCCGTCCCGCTCGGTCCGCACCAGGCCGTGCCTCCGCAGGTAGGCGAGATGCTTCGACACCTTGATCTGCGGCTCCTCGAGAATCGCCTGAATCTCACAGACACAAAGCGGCCCGCGGCTCAGGAGGTGCAGGATGCGCAACCTGGTGCGGTCACACATACATTTATAGATGACAACCAGGTCCATGGTCATCTACATACGCACAAAGGTATATACTTGTCAAGGAATATACAACACGTCCTTCCCCTGTTCTTGGCTATTGTCGCGCCGACGTGTATCCGCTAGCGTGCGAACATGGAGTCGGCTGATTACTGGATACAAAACCTGAAACTCGAGCCCCACCCGGAAGGGGGGTATTTTCGAGAAACCTACCGCACCCGGGATTCCATCCCGGAGCATTGCCTGGATGACCGGTACCGTGGCGACCGTGCGTTTGCCACCGCCATTTATTTTCTGCTGACCGCCGATTCCCCGTCTCACCTGCACCGGCTGAAGTCGGACGAATTCTGGTTCTTCCACGCCGGATCCGGCGCAACCATCACCCTGATCCGTGAAGCGGGAACGGTTCATCGCATCAACCTTGGCCCGGACCCGGCCAGAAACCAGGGCCTCCAGTTGATCATCCCCGGCGGGACCTGGTTCGGCGCCGAGGTGGACGAACCCGGCGGCTATACGCTGGTCAGTTGCATGGTCGCACCGGGTTTTGACTATGCGGATTTTGAAATGGCGACCCGCCCGGGGATGCTGAAAGCTTTCCCCCACCATCGCGACGTCATCGAGCGGCTCACCCCGGGGGAGACGACTTCATGACCCGCGCAGCCACCGGTCCGGTTGACCAACTGATTGAATACGTCGAGTCGCTGAAAATGCAGGGCATCACCCGTTGCGATGTGTCACCCGACACCCTCGCCCGGCTGACACCCGCAGCCTCCCGGGCCCCGACCCGGGCCGCCCGTAAACCGGCGGCGCCGTCCGCAGCCGGGGGAACCCTGGAAGAAATCGCCGAGCGCATCGCGGTATGCCGGCATTGCGGCTTGTGCGAGACCCGCACCAAAACCGTACCCGGCCAGGGCAACCCGAAACCCGAACTGATGTTCATCGGCGAGGGACCGGGCGCGGACGAGGATAAGCAGGGCCTCGCCTTCGTCGGGCGGGCCGGTCAGCTTCTCACCAAAATCATCGAGGCCATGGGCTTCAGCCGGAACGAAGTCTTTATCGGCAACATCGTGAAGTGCCGGCCGCCGGGTAACCGGACACCGACCCAGGACGAGATGGAGGCCTGCCTTCCCTACCTGCATGAGCAGATCGCGATTCTCAAACCCAAGGTCATCGTCTGCCTCGGGGCCACCGCGGTGAAAGGCCTGTTCGGCCCGGACGTCGGCGGCATTACCAAGATCCGCGGACAGTGGAAATCATTTGAGGGCATCGACACCATGCCGACCTACCACCCGGCCTATCTACTCCGCAACCCGGCGGGCAAGAAGGATGTATGGGCGGACATGAAAGCGGTCCTCAAGCGCATGAACCGTCCGGTGCCGACAAAATCCGCCTGATCCCCGGTTTTACGGACCGGCCATTGTGCGGTATGTTTTTGCCATGCGATACCCCACGATCCCCCCTGTCCGCCTTGTTGCCCTGTTTCTCCTCACCGCCGGCCTGAACAGCCGGGCAACCCTGGTCCAGAGCATCACCGACGCCGACCCATCCACACCGATCATGGACGGTATCGTCACCTCCGGGGAATACGGCCCCGGCAATAGCTATCGGTTCACCGGAGGCGGAAACGGATTCAACGGAGGGGAGCTCGGGCCTTCGGTCCTGCACATGCAGAGTGATGACGACTACCTGTACCTGGCGTTCACCAACCTCGCCGTACCCACGGATGAAAACCAGGTCATTGTCTATTTCCACACCCGTCCGAACGGCCTGCAGCCGGATGGAAACGATATGGATGACGGCATTGCATCCAATCCCGGGGACGGGGGGCGGCGCAACACCTCGGTCCTCTCCACCGGGGGGACGGAGCGGATAACCTTCGAAAACGGCGCACTGACCAACAGCCCGGATGTCGCGTTGATGTTCTACAACGGCGCAGGCAGCTATGCCGCCCCGTTTTTCCTCCGGCGGGCCGGCTACGAACACCGGCTCGGACAACTCGTTGCCGCCGGACTCGGAACCTCGAACGTGGAATTCCGGATCGGACGGGACGACCTGGATCTCAAGGACGGCGATGCCGTCGATATCACCGCGCTGCTCATCAGCAACACCGGATTTCTGTCCAACGAAGGCATCCCCGACCCGCAGGTCGGAGCCAACCCCGGCTTCAACGACGGAGGGAATCTGGCCCTGACGAACTTCGTACGATTTATCACCGAAAGTCCTTCGCCGGGCCTTCAGCGTCGAAGCAATGCCACCATCGACATGCCCCCCGAGCTCGGGTACGGCTACAGCTCGGAAAATGCATTCGGATCCCTGACCTTCAACAACATCCCCCTCGCCCTTGCTTCCGAACCGGGCGAAACCAACCGGTATTACGTAGCGGAGCGGAACGGCGTTCTCACGGTTATCACCAACCTCGCCGCCCCCACCCGCACCGCGATGCTCAACATTGCCGGACAGGTGAATGCTTCGGGTGAAGGCGGGCTCCTCGGCGTGGCGCTGCACCCCGATTACGCATCCAACCGGTACGTGTTCGTCTTCTACACCGCCTACAGCACCAACGGGTTTGCGATGAAAAACCGCATCTCCCGCTTTCAGACCTCATCCACCAACCAAAATTACATCGACCCGGCCACGGAAGTCATCCTGATCGACCAGGAGGACCAGGCCAGCAATCATAATGCCGGGGATATTCACTTCGGACCCGACGGGTATCTGTACATCGCGGTCGGTGACGAAGGCGGCGGCGGCGACACCTACAACAATGCTCATATTATCGACACGAATTTCTTTGCCGGCA
>JAUIHQ010000312.1 GCA_030432155.1 bacterium
CGAAGAAATCTACCGCATCACCGGGATTCAGTTCATGCCTCTGAACACGATCTTTCAGCTCGCGGCGGAAGTGGAGAAGGGTGGAGGAAACATGGCGAAGGCACACCGCCTGTTGCATATGCCGGACCTGATCCATCACTGGCTATCCGGGGTGATCAGCCATGAATACACCATTGCCAGCACCAGCCAGTTGGTGGATGTCAAGGAACGGACCTGGTCCGGCACGTTGCTGGATGCCCTGGGCATACCAAGGAGCTTGATGGGTGAGCTGGTGGAGCCGGGCACCATTCTCGGTCCGATCCGTAGCGAGATCGCCGATGCCTCGGGGCTGGGATCTGTTCCGGTGATTGTCCCGCCCGGACATGACACCGCGGATGCGGTGGCGGCGGTTCCGTTTACCGATCCGGCGAATGCTTATCTCAGTTCCGGCACATGGTCGCTGATGGGCGTCGAGTCCCGGACCCCGGTGGTCAACGAGCTAAGCTACCGATACGGGTTCACAAACGAAGGCGGCGTGAACGGGACGATCCGGTTACTGAAGAATATTTGCGGCTTCTGGATTCTGGAGCAATGCCGGGAAGCATGGAAGCAAGAGGGGGCTGACCCCGGTATCGAGGAGATCAAGCGCCTTGCCGCCCGGGCAGAACCCCTGGTTAGCCTGATCAATCCCGACGATCCGCGTTTCGCCTATCCCGGCGACATGCGGGAGCGCATTGCCGATTTCTGCCGGGAAACCGGCCAGCCGGCGCCGGACAGCCAGGGCGCGTTGCTTCGCTGCATTTTTGAAAGCCTGGCCCTTCGTTACCGTCTGGTGCTGGAGATGCTGGAGGAACTGACCGGTCGATCCATCCCGGGCCTTCATGTCGTGGGCGGAGGCTCACAGAACGAACTTCTCAACCAGTTTACCGCTGATTGCCTCAATCGACCGGTGATCGCCGGACCGGTGGAAGCCACGGCAGCCGGGAATATCCTGGTACAGATGATGGCGACGGGAGCCATCAGTGATCTCGCCGAGGCGCGGGATATCGTGCGCCGGTCCTTCGAGCTGGTTACGTTTGAACCGAGCGATCCCGAACCCTGGCAGGGGGCGCTGGAACGTTATCGTTCACTTTGTTCCTGACCCATGCCCGATGCGGGAAACCGGGGCGACCAGTCATGACAGGTCTCGCGGCTACGGGCTTCAGCATCCATCTCACCGGTGATGGTCCGAAGGCAGAGATCAAACGACTCGAACGGCGAGGAGGTGGCGGGGAACATCTGGCCGTCGGGCAGAATGCTGCTCATACCGGCCTGGTGGATGATTCGCCGGTAATCGGGTCGGATGCCGCATAGATACAACCGTCCGCCCCGGCGGTGGAATCCTTCGGCTACATCAAAGAGGGCGCTCCAGCAGGAGTAATCGATGGAATATGCCCGGCGCACCCGCAGCACCAGATGCTTCGGCTGCTGCTGCTCGATGATGGAGCGCAGACGCTCCCGCAACAGCATTGAAATGCCGTAATACAGATCCCCGGAGATGCCGATCACCACGATGTCTGATGGCGGGTGGTCGTGGCCATCCTCATAGGGAACTTCACGGAATCGCCCATCCGGCTGGGGAACGAACTCCACCATGTGAAGCTCGCGGGTACGGTGGAGATGCACGACCGCCGCTGCGGCGAGGCCGACGAAGATACCGTATTCAATTCGGATGAACGCCGTCACGAGGAAGGTCAGCAGCATGATCACCGCATCGGCCCGGGATGTGGCGAACACCCGTCGGATGCGGGCGAAATCGACCAGCCGGACGCCGATATACACCAGCAACCCGGCCAGCGCAGATACCGGGATCCACTCCAGCAGCTTGGGAACGGACAGCAGGGCGATGGCGGTGAATACACCAAAGGCGACATTGGCGTACCGGGTTCTCCCGCCGGTGGATTCGATCAGGAGGGATCGGCTGAAAGATCCGGAACCGGGCAGGCCCTGGAAAAATGATCCGACGATGTGCGACAGACCCTGGCCGACGAATTCCTGGTTGATGTCGAGTTGCTGTCCCTTGCGGAGCGCCAGCGTCTGGCCGATGGATGCGGCTTCGATGAGACCGATGATCGCAATGGCGACCGCGGCCGGGGCGAGGGCGAACACCGTGTCGAGATCCAGCGAAGGGACGACAACCGCGGGAAGGCCCCGCGGGATCTCGGCAACATCGCGGACGATGCGCACCGGCATCGTCGGGTGCAGCCAATAGGCAGCCGCTCCGGCGAGGGCGATGACCACGAGGGCGAGGGGAAAGCGCCTGGCCTTCCGGTCGAACATCAGCATGAACATCATGGTGACGATGGAGATGAGCAGCGCGGGCGGATGCAGCTCATGCACCTTCCACGCAGTCTGCCATATTTTCATCGGAAACCAGACGGCTTCCGGCGCGGACACCCCCAGCATGTGATGGAGCTGACCGAGGGCAATCAGCAAACCGGCGCCGACGGTGAACCCCAGAAAAGACGATTCGGGGACATAGTCCAACAGGACGCCCATCCGGCAAATGCCCATCAGCAGCCGGACCACGCCCACCATCAGGGTCAGGGTGATGACAATCCCGACCGCGGCTTCTCCATGGGCAAAGGGCAGGATGGCGGATGCGGTGAGCAGGGCGGCGGAATTCGTCGGCCCGGTATTTACATAGGGTGAATGGCCCCACAGTGCAGCCACGATGGACATAATGATTGCGGCATACAACCCGTACACCGGGGGAATCCCGGCCAGCATGGCATAGGCCATGGCCTGGGGAACGGCGAAGATGGAGACGGTCAGGCCGGCCTGAAGATCGCCGCGAAGATCCGCGGTGGTATACGACTTCAGGTCTTTGACAAATGGCGCCAGCACATGCATGCGGCGATAGTATGCTAAGTGGTCGATGAAGGTCAGTATAAACTGATCAGTCGGCGAGGATGGCATCCCACTGGGTCAGGGCATGCTCAAGGTCGTTGAACAGCCAGCGGGGATGCCGGTCGGCAAACCTCTCGGGAGGAAAGGTAGTGCAGAGAGCCGCACACCGGCAGCCCGCGCCATGAGCGGCCTCGACGCCGTGAAACGAGTCCTCGATGACAAGACATGCGCCGGGAGTGACACCGATCGCCGCAGCCGCGGTCGTGAAAATCTCCGGATGCGGTTTGGGGTGGGTGATGTCGGAGCCGGTTATAACGGCGTCAAAATCTCCAGGGGGCAGACCGATCTCCCGCAGGTTGCCGTCCAGCTTGATCCGGTCCGCGCTGGTTGCCACGGCGGTTCGCAGCCCTTCGCTTCGGCACCGTTCAACAAACGCATGCACGCCCGGCAGCACCCGTAGATTGCCGGGAATCATCTCGAGGTACATGCGGTAGGTGATGTCCTTGTCCGCGGGGCGGGCCAATTCGATACCATACTTTTCCGCAACCCCACCGAGGTATCGGGCCTCGCCGGTCCCTACGAACGGCGCGAAATCCTCTTCGAGGACATCAACCCCATGCTGTTCCCGGAACATGCGGACCGCGGCCTTGGCAATAAGGGCTTCGGAATCGCAGAGTACACCGTCCATATCGAAGATCACCGCCTTGATGGTCATGATGCCTGCTTCTCCGATACGGCCGATGGGTACCATGCGGACGCCAGGCGGTACTGGACCGCAGTCAGCCATAGGGCGGCATATACGGCAAGAGCGAGACAAGCTACGGTCAATACAATGTTCCAACCGGTGAGGAGTCCTTCGGCCTGCAGGGATGGAAGCAGTTTGAAGACATCATCGCTGAGCAACACATTCTCGGGCATACCGGCTTGCAGGGCCTGGGCCAGACGTGTACCGGCCAGGGAAAACATTTCGTAAAAATCTCCGATGATCGCGGTGAACGGAGCAACCGCCAGCACCGCGCCCAGGGCAAAGCGGAAAGGCGAGCGGCGAACGAGGGCGGATGCGAACAGCGGGATGCCGAAAAAGGAAAATAGGTACGGTGCGAAATCGACCGCGGCATAAGCCCAGGGATTCGGAACGGAAAATCCGGTGAGCTGGCCGGCATAATCGGATTCTGGCACCACGTAGGGAAAGATCTTCTGGAGCAGATGCCCGCCGTAACGGGCTTTCAATGCGAGTTCCTCGACCGTCCCTCCGAACGCCTGGCAGGCCCAGACATGCATCAACTCGTGAATCGGGACATAGATATGCCAGATGATCAGCAGCCAGATGAAGAGAAGGATGAAAGCGGATTTTCCACCGGCCAGCACGGCATCGAACGCGCCGGTGATGAGGTCGATGACCGGCTTCAGGAATCGCCAGGGCCGGAGCCACAGATCCAGTTTGTTCATGATGAGGCCTGGTGTACCGTGATCTGGGTGAAAGGAATTTCCCAGCCGCGCTCATTGCAGAGATCGACGAGAATCCGTTGTATGGCATTTCGGATCTTCCGCTGCTGGGG
>JAUIHQ010000313.1 GCA_030432155.1 bacterium
AGGTGTATCCGGAGTTTGTTGAATTCTGCGATGGCGCCATCCTGCTGGCTCATAACGCCCGTTTCGATGTCGATTTCGTTTCCGAAGAATTGACCCGACACAACCTGCCGGTCATGTCGAACACCGTCGTCGACTCCCTCGCCCTCTTCCGTGCCTGGTTTCCTGACGCACCCAGCCACTCCATCGAAAGCCTCGCCGACTATCTCGATCTGGACGATGGTGGCTACCACCGGGCCCTGGCGGATTCGGACTATATCGTACGAATCTTCGAAGAAGGGCTCAAAAGGCAGAAAAAAGGACTCACCCTCAAGAAGATGATCGAACAGGCGGGCGGCGTTCTTCACTTCCGGGATACCACCCGGGATCCCTGAGCTTCCCTGAGTTTCCTCATCCTCCCTGTCGCACCCACTCTCCCCCGTCATGAGGTCAATTTCGGAAGTATCTGTCCGATACCCTCCGAAGATCACCCAAATCGGCTGTACACATTTGTATTTTTACCTCACACCAGAAACATAATTGTATAGGATGTTGCGTTCGGATCCTAGTAGATCGCTAAGCTCATATTTACATTAATCGCTATTCATAAGGATATTGCAACTATTCGAGTTCGCTTTCTCGAAAGTTGGCACATCGAATGCTTAACAGTGTGCCATCCCAGAGAGAGGAATTGAATATCATGATAATGACAAAAGACAGGACCAAAGAAGACATCGCACGTTGGACGCAAGACGAGTTTGAATCGGCGGCCGGCATGTTATCCGACGGCCTTTATATGATCTCCGCCACCAATGACAGCGAACATGTTCGCGAAATGTCCGAATCCTCGGAATCCGACTACATCCTCGTCGGCATGGTTGTTCCGGCCCGTAAAGGTGCGGCGATTTGCCAGTTGCTGCAGGATGAGCACGGCATCATGCAGTCGCCGGTCGTCCTGCTCAAGCGGGCCAGCGACGGCGAACATGCCGAGTCCGTCCGGTCAACCCGGCCCATGGCTCCGGTGTCGGAGACGAGTGAGAACATTCGCATTCGCGACATCGAGATCATTCCCGGTCGGCATGAAGTCCGTGTAGCCGGTCAGCGAGTGGAACTCACGTTCAGCGAATTCCGGATTCTCCAGACGTTGGCGGCGAAACCCGGCTGGGTTTTCTCCCGCGACAAGATCATTTTGGCCGTGCACGGTGACAACTACAACTGCACCGAGCGGGCCGTGGATGTACAGGTGACCGGGCTCCGCAAGAAACTGGGCCACGCCGGCGACTATGTCGAAACGGTCCGCGGGGTCGGTTACCGCTTTGTCGAATAAGCAACCTTCCGCACCACAACACAACATACAATTCCAGGCCTCCGTCTGGATGCGGGTACCGGGGGCGGCGTCTCGCGCAGGACGCCGCCCCCTTTTTATATCAACGATCAGCGTTCAACGTTCAACGTGGTCAACGTTCAACTGCTCAAGCAGGAGCTTGCCTCTCCTGATCTCCATGATTCCAATCCAAACGGGAGGGCGAGCGGCTCGCGAGCCGGGTTGGTGAATGCAACCGATTACGATTGATGGTGACGGGGTCGCGAAGCGGACCAGCCTTTCATCCTTCCGCTTTCCGACTTCACACTTCTACTGCGGCTCTGCCTGCTGCATGCCGATCTCCGCCGACTGAACCAGCAGAGGATTTCGGGCGAGGTCCCAGAGCTTGTCTTCGAGGGTAATACGGTTGATGCCGGGGCGCGTCTCGATCGGGCCGATATCCCAGGTCGTCATCTCGTTCTGCTTGAACTCGCGGTTAAACCCGGCGCTGGTGGTTATCTTTTTGGCCCCGGTCGGCGCGACCGCGGTCAGGCGCAGCATCAGGAAGGCCGGCTCGGGGGTAAAATTGATGAGATCGATATAGGCTGTGTCGCGCAGAACATGCCACTCCATGAACTGGCGGGTCTGAATCCGCATGAATCCCATGGGGCCTGTTTTCTCAAACCCCCACCCCTCGCCGAACAGGGGGTAATACTCAATCCCGGACTGCTGGAGCAAATTCAGAACATCATCGCGGGTATTGTAAAACATCTCCACGACGACGCGGTTGGTGTTCGCGGCATAAAAATCACCCCGCGGCACCAGCCCCCAGTTGCGGAGCTTCAAGCCCGCGCTGTTGGTGAATGCAACGTGATGGGCGAAAAAGGAACGGGGCCACTCCCATGGCCCTACACTCGGGACATCCCAGAATGTCTTCGCGACTTCCAGGTACGCCCCCTGGGGGAAACGACCGAAGAACGAACGGGCCGTCTCCCGCCACCGGAATTGCAAAAACGTATCCAGCGGCTCATTCGGAACGGTGAAGGTGTAGACAGCATTGGAAGAAGGATGAAACCGCAGCTCGTTCCATGGTTCATACCACCGGTCCACCAGCACCGGGGTGTCCGGATCAAGATTGGCGTCGCACCAGGCCGAGATTTCATTGTAGGGAATCGGCTTACCGGTCAACTGGGTCACCAGGCAGGCCGGATAGACCAGCAGCGCCAGGGCGATGAGAGACAACGCCCCGCCGATCCGGCCGGGCCGGGTCATCTTGAACCGCTCCAGCAAATCCGGCACCCCCTGGAACAGCCCATACGCGAGCGCAGCAAGCAGGAAGGGAAAGACGCCGGCAACGTATCGGGCCTCGAAAAAGGCATTGATCATCGGCCGGACGACGGCAAAGAACACAAGCTGAAAGATGATGAAGTAGACAAGCGCCCACAGGCGGTGACTCCGACGGGTGACAAGCAGGTAGATAAAGCCGGCGCCGGACAAGCCCAGCAACAAGAGCGCGGGCAGGGTATTGCCCCAGAAGAACAGGGTGAACACCCGTTCGAGGAGGGTTACAAAGGTATCGCCCGACTGCTCGACAAAGCTCTTGCTGGTCTCCGCATGTTCCGTCCCGATCTGGGCCAAGACCTGGCGTGGACCCCACGGAGCAATCATCAGGGGAATCAGAATCAGCACGAACGGGGTGAAAAGACGTATGGCATCCCCCACCCTGCGGTCAACCGCCGGCCGGACGAAGCGAAGAAAAAGATACAGGAAATACAATCCCACGGCGGCGACCAGAAACGAGCCGGTCATCTGGCTGAAGCAGGTGAAGAAAAGGGCTACGGTAAGCAGCAACGCATCCTGGACGTTCAACGTCTCCCCGCCACGCATCCGGTCGCCGATCCGCACCACGGCCCAGAACATGAGGAAGTACCCCAACACGAGCGATGAGTAAAAATAGGCTTCCCGGGAGAAGTAGATGCAGAACGGGCTAAGCGCAACCATCGCTGCAAGGAACAGACCGAAGGTCGCGTTTGCAAAACGTCGACCGGCGAAATACGCGACGATCACGGTGAGTATTCCCCACAGGGCAAACGGTAGACGCACGACAAATGCCGTCGGCGGCAGGCTGAACATGACCATCAACAGCTTCATGAAGAAAGCCGGCATCGGCATCTGGCCCATGGTGCCCGAGACCGCTTCCCAGTTGATGATATAGTCAATCAGCGAATCCTGACCCTGGGCGAGGCGCAGGATGAGAATGGTGTCCCCGCGGAACGACGACAGCCCCAGATCCCAGAACCGGAGAACCGCGGAAACGGCAACGATCAGAAACAATAACGCTTTATGCAGCTTCACGCGCTCAGACATATTTTCCCCGCTTTGACATGACAAACTTCGACGCCGGATGACCGGCAGGAAACATCGGCAAACTATCACCCGCCCCCTTTCGGTTCAACGACATAACCTTGAGGCTCAGCTCGACCGGGAGGCCTGAGGATTACACTCGACGGGTTCCGGTGTCTGACCTATATCTGGGTCCCGGTTCGGAAGGACACGACGCCATGGCAGTGGATTACGAAGCATTCTGGAAAGGCTACTGGAACGATACGACGGTTTATGGACCGGCCTGCCGGCACCGCCGGCGGATCGTGGGGCAGCTTGCCCTATCGGTACCCCATCAGCGGATTCTGGACCTCGGCTGCGGGGATGGAAGCCTGATCGGCGAGCTCTCCCGGACCATCGATGCGGAATTCGAGGGTTCGGATATTTCCAACGAAGCTCTGGCCATCGCCCGCAAGCACGTGCCGGGCGTGCGATTCTTCCAGCTCGATCTGATGACCGGCGTACCCGACCAGACGTACGATGTGACCATTCTTTCGGAAGTGCTGGAGCATATCGAGGATGATGAACAGGTCCTGCAGGCCATCGCCCCCTTCACCCGGCATGTCGTGATCTCGGTTCCGGGCGGTCCGGAAGACAGGGTGGATCACCGTTACGGACACTTCCGGAACTACCACGGCGATGCATTGCCCCGTAAGCTGGATGCATGCGGTTTCGAGACCATCCGGTACTTCCGCTGGGGCTGCCCGTTCTACGATGCCCAGCAGCACTTCGCCTATGAGCCCGGCGAGTGGGGG
>JAUIHQ010000314.1 GCA_030432155.1 bacterium
CGGCGTGACAATCATTTGCGCCACCCATGACCACCGGATGATGAACATCTGTGACCGGTTGATGTGGATCCGTGACGGGCAGATCGACCGCATCGCCCGCCGTGACGAAGTCGAAGTCGAATTGGGGAGTATCGACTGATGAAGAGCCGATATCTCCAACTCACGGCCGCCATGGTATCGTTGCTCCTGTCCGCCGGGTTCGTATCCGCCTCACTCAAATCGGATACCGAAGCCCTGACCCGACACCTTCACCGCCTCGCCGGTACCGAAGCCTACCGCGATGCGGCCGCTCATGTGGAACAGCGTCTCCGGGACATCGGCGTGGATGAAGTTCTCATCCAGACCTTCCCCATGCCGCAAACCGATGTAGAGGTATGCGAGCTGACAGCGGAAGGGCTATCGCCCATCAGCCTCGTTCCGGGACGACCCAACGGCATCATGCCCCCGGTCAGCGGTGCGGACGGTATCACCGGCGAGCTGGTCGATCTCGGAGCGGCCACCGATGATGACCTGAACCGGATCTCCGTGCGCGACCGTATCGTCATCATGGACTACAACGCAGGCCTGCAGTGGCTCAAAGCCTTTCGCCTCGGTGCGAAGGCGGTCATTTTTGCCGATGCCGGGAACGCCGATTCCCAGGAGCACCACTATTCACGCGGCAATGGCAACCTTCCCCGTTATTTCTTCAGCGGAGATCGCTCCGTCCTGCCGGCAGGCCAGGTGGTCACGATCCGGAGCCGCATTCACTGGAACAAAACGACCGGTCGGAACGTGATCGGGTTCATCCGCGGGACCGACCCCGAGTTCGACCTCGGGAAGGAAGAGGTCATCATTCTTTCCGCGAATCTCGATACCTACGGTGAATTCCCACGTTACAGCCCCGGCGCCCGGGGTGCGGCAAACTGCGCGGGGTTGCTGCAATTGGCGGAATTGCTGAAAGAAAATCGCCCGCGCCGCCATATCGCACTCATCTTTTTCGACAACCAGGGTCGTTCTCATACCGGTGCGGTGAACTTTTACTGGGCGCTCGAGGATGAATTCGATGACGCCACGATCGCCGACCGGCTGGCATCCTGGCAAAGCGAACATGACTTTCTGATTGAAACCCGCGCCCGCATGGATACCGAGCATCCGCTGGATCAACTGGGCGGAGATGTCGGCCGCCAGCTTCTCGACCGCATTCGCAACAAGGCCCGGAATGAAACGTTCGATATACGCGACCGGTTGATGGACATACGGGAGGAACTCGCCGAGAAGCAGAAGGCGGGCCTGCCGCCGTCGGATCCCTCGGTCGCCGAGCTCGCGGACATGATTGAGGATGGGGAAAGGATCAACGATCAGTGGAACGAACTGCGGCGGCAATTAGGCAAGACAGTCGTCGAGGTACCCGATAGCTTGAATGAACAGCTCAGCATCGTCCTCGACGCAGTCCGTGAAGATATCGACCAGCGTCTTCGTCAGCTCGAGCAAGAGCGCACCATGCTTGACTCATCACGGGCGGTTTATGACCTGCTGGGCGAACGCTGGATTACGCTTCACACATCGTTGATACTCGGCAACACGACCAAGCGCTGGGGCGTGATTATCGGGGGCGATTCGGACATTCGGTCCCAGGTGAAGGATCATCCCGGCCTGTATGGCCGGGTGCAGGCCAGCTTCATCCGGGCCTACCAGACTCTGGAAAAGGCCGGCAAAGCGCCGGCCCATTTCGAGATATCCTCGGTGGACGGCACCCTCACCCAGCCGCGCCTGTTGTGGGCCGCACCCGGACTGATTCACAGCGGGTCGGTCGCCGGACGGTATGGCATTTACAACATCGTCCTCGGTACGATTCAGGAGCTGCTGCCCTACGAGGGAACACCGGCCGACACCATCGACAAGATTGACTTCAATATCCTGTCTTCGAACATCGATGAAATCGCCGGTATGTTGACCGCCATCGGCAACCAGGCTGCCCAAGTGGGCGAGGTTGAGGCGGTTGCCGACCAGCGCGGTCTTTCCTTGCGGCGGATCATCGGTTCGGACATTTCCTACATCGTGCCCAAGTTTTCCAAGGGAAAAGCCGAAGGCGCCATTGTCATGGGCCGGCATCGCGGCAGCTCCATTCCCAATGAGCCAGTGCCCAACGCGGTGGTTCAGGTCAATATTCAGGAACCCTGGAACAAAAATTTCTGGCCGCTGAACAAATATGCGGCATTTGATCCGTTTCTCGTTGTCATGTCCGACGAGAACGGCGCCTATACGGTTGGCGGTCTTCCGCGGGAAGACTCGGAGCCCAAGCCCCGTGGATTTGCTGCCGTATTTGATGAACACGGAACCGTCATCCAGTCCTCGGACATGCAGTCGCGAACCACGGTACGCACCCGTCTCAACATGGTCGATTGCCGGGGCGGTTTCGTCATGGTGCCGCCGATGATCTGGCCGGACAAGGCGGAGATCATGGATGCCGCAGGGAACGGTCGCCTTGCCCATGACGGATCGGAGAAAGGTTACGGGGCTACCGAGGACGGGCTGACCTATTTCTACGTCGAGGAACGGGTCGACGGGATCAAGATCTTCGGGGAGAAGAGCACCGTGGCGCTTCGCAACGAGAATCCGGACGGCGAAGGCCGCGCCGTTCAGAATCCGCTCGGCCAGGGACTGCCCATGGGATCGGCCTGGTTATCCTACCGTCCCTCCTACCTCGGCGCCGGCGATCTCTGGCGGGTCAACGAATCCCGTCTGGAAATCCTGAGGTCCAAGGACATCATGAACAGCTCCATCGAGGAGCTTCACGGGCGCATTCAGGACCAGATCCAGGAGGCGGAAACCACCGACCGTCACCTGTACGGTGAAGCACTCGCCGCCTCCGCGCTGATGTCGTCCCGGCCGGTATACGACATGGTTCGGTCCATCATGGACGACCTCATCACCGCGGTCCTGATCCTGCTCGCCCTCTGCATTCCCTTCGCGTTTGCGCTTGAGCGGATCCTTATCGGCGCGTCGATAATCTACAAACAGGTGGCATGGTTTGTCGGCTTCTTCATCGTGACATTCATCATTCTGTACCTGTCGCATCCCGCGTTTGCCATCGCCCAAACCCCGGTCATCATCTTCCTCGGCTTCACCGTAGTCGTTCTGTCGAGTCTGGTGATTTTCATCATCATGCAAAAGTTCGAGGTGGAGCTGAAGCGCATGCAGGGCATGACCTCCACCGTACATGCCGCGGATATATCCCGGTTCAATACCGTCATGGCGGCGATGTCCATGGGCATTTCCACCATGCGGCGACGCCCTCTCCGTACCGCCCTGACTGCAGTCACCATTGTCCTCCTGACCTTCACCATTCTTTGTTTCGCGTCCTTCGATACCCAGAAAGGCATTATCCGGTTCTTCTCCGCCCCCTCCCCGACCTATACCGGGGTCCTTCTTCATATGCCCGGGTGGGGAACCATCAATCCGGACTTCGTGGATGTCATCAAGGCCCGCTGGGATGATGAGTCGGATATCACGACCCGCCATTGGGTTTGCCCCGAATTTCCACAGGATCCGGACTTTGTGGTCTGCCTCGGCGACGGATCGAATCCGGTTACCCTCAAGGGTATTCTCGGTATTTCACCGGAGGAGGTTGCGCACCGGAATGACCTGAAAGAACTGCTGGGCATACAGGATCCGGCCATGCTCACCAATCATGTGTTCATGACCGACGCGGTGGCGGAGCTTCTCGGGGTGCAGCCGGGCGATGAAGTGCTTGCCAAGGGCATACGGCTGATCGTGGGCCCCCTGGTCAGCGCGACCCGCCTGACCGCGATTCGGGATATGGACAGCACCAGCATCGTTCCCGTGGATTATGCCCAGATGCAGAACACATCGGCCAAGACCACCCAGGCTTCGGATGAAGACCTGCTGACCGAGCAAAGCACGTGGGCCAGCCTGCCCAGCGATACCGTGATCATCACTGCCGATGTGAACGCCAGGCGCGCCGGTGGCAAAGTCTCGGTGGTACATCTCTACACCGAGGATGCCGAGCAATCCTCCCTGTTGGCTGAAGAAATGGCCCGCATGATGGACAAGACCCCGATTGTGGCGACCCGCCGGGACGGCGTGTACCGTCACATTCAAGGCACCGTGGTGGCGGCGAGCGGCGTGGGCGACCTGCTGTTCCCGGTGTTGCTCGGAGGTCTCGTGATCTTCGGAACCATGCTCGGTTCCGTCGCCGACCGGGAAAAAGAGATTTATACCTTCAGCGCTCTCGGACTCGCCCCACCCCATGTCGCCAGCCTTTTCTTTGCCGAGGCACTCGTCTATTCGGTGATCGGAGGCATGGGAGGCTATCTCATTGCCCAGGGGACGATGAAGGTGCTGGGTGCCCTCGCAGCCTACGGTATCCTCCAGGTACCGGAAATGAATTACTCCTCCACCA
>JAUIHQ010000315.1 GCA_030432155.1 bacterium
GTATGGGTGGCACACAAGTGGCCATCGTGAATGATGAGACAGCACTATTGGGAAACCCGGCGGCTCTTGGCCGTTTAAGAGATTACTTTTTAACAGTGGCAGACCCGGAAATGGCGCTAGGAGCAGGCACGCAAAGGGTTGTGGATGCCGACATTACGGCCTTTATAGCTCCTCAAGATGTCTTAGATAAATTGGAGCTCAAATCAGCTGATACAAGGTTGCACCAGACTATGCAGCTATTTCCCTCTTTCGTGGTGACAAACTTTGGAATTGGTCTCTATGCAAAGTATGCCACTGACGCCCATATCGATAGCACATCGGGACTCTATAATATTCATTACCGCGAGGACTTTGCGGCAGTTATGGGGTTTAATTTTCGACTTTTTGATGGACGGGTTAAGTTTGGCTTTGCCGCTCGAGGGGTCAACCGTACTGAGATTGATAGAGACGATATTGTATCCACTTCAACAGGTAACACAATTAACAATTTGGCTTTAGAGGGTTTTGGTATTGCTGGAGATGCTGGTCTCATATTAACCGCACCGGTCAAGTGGTTGCCAGCCCTCGCTGCAGTTTATCGGGATGTGGGTAACACGAGCTATGCGGTGAACAAGGGGATGTTCCATACAGCATCGGATTCAACTAGCCCAGAAGTCACAAAATCCACTTTGGATGACGGGGCGATGCCGTAGTCGGCCCTTAGATTGCGTGCCGCGCGGATCAGCTCATGCTTGCGATCGACGTACTCCACATGAGGTTCGGCTAGGTTGCGCAACATGCTGTCCGCCTCGAGCGGCCACTCTGAAAACAGAATCGAACGGTCGCCATCGCCATATCCCATGGAATGCCACAGTTCTTCGGTCAGGTGCGGCATCAGCGGATGCAGCAACCGAATAGCCCGGGAAAAAACATAAAACATGATCGAGAGGGTCTGTTCCCGTCGGCGGACATCATCGCCCCCAAGCGCTTCTTTGGCATATTCCACATACCAGTCGCAGAACGAGTGCCACATGAACTCATACATGGTCAGGGCGTAGTCGTTGAGCCGGAATTTCTCGAGGCAGTCCTGGCAGGCTTTGCCCGCATCCTCGATCCGGGCGACGATGTGCCAGTCATCAGGCCGCCAGCTTTCCGGATCCAGCTTGAGGTTCGCGGGATCGACACCGGCTTCGCGGTTGTGCATCTGCATGAAGCGGGCGGCGTTCCAGATTTTCGTACCGAAATTCCGGCCCACCTCGAACTTTTCCTTGGACACATACACATCCTGACCGGTGGCGGTCAGCATCATCAGGCTGAAACGCAGGGCGTCGGCGCTGGTGTGTTCGATGATGTCGAGCGGGTCGATGGAGTTTCCGAGGCTTTTTGACATTTTCCGGCCGGAATCGTCCCGGACCGTGCCGTGGATGTAGACCTGACTGAATGGGATATCCCCCATGAACTCGAATCCCGCCATGACCATCCGGGCCACCCAGAAGAAGATGATCTCCGAGGCAGTACAGAGCGTCGTGGTCGGATAGTAAAAAGAGAGGTCCCGGTTTTCTTCCGGCCAGTTGAACACGCTGAACGGCCACAACCAGGATGAAAACCAGGTATCGAGAACGTCCTCGTCCTGCCGGATGTTCCCCGCGCCGCAGGACGGGCAGGTTTCCGGTTGCCCGCGATCCGCCCAGGTGTGATCGCACGCGTCACAGTAGAAGATGGGAATACGGTGGCCCCACCAGATCTGACGCGAGATGCACCAGTCGCGGATGTTCTCCATCCATTCGATGTAGACCTTGTTCCACCGCTCGGGCACAAAACGAATCCGGCCATCCTTCACTGCGGCCAGCGCAGGTTCGGCCAGCGGCTTCATGTTCACGAACCACTGTTTGCTGAGACGGGGTTCCACCACGGTGTGACAGCGATAGCAATGTCCGACGGCATGCTGGTGATCCTCGATCTTTTCGAGAAATCCCTGCATTTCCAGGTCCGAGACGAGCTTCTTGCGGCAGGCAAATCGGTCCATCCCCGCATACGGCCCCGCTGCCTCGTTCATCGTTCCGTCATGGTTCATGACGTTGAGATTCTCGAGGTTGTGGCGGCGGCCCATTTCAAAGTCGTTCGGATCATGAGCCGGGGTCACCTTGACAAGGCCGGTTCCGAACGCAGGATCGACATAGTCGTCCTCGATGATCGCCAGCTCACGGCCGAGGATCGGCAGCACCAGTTGCTGTCCGGATAAATGCCGGTACCGTTCATCCTTCGGGTTCATTGCCACCGCGACATCGCCCAGCATGGTCTCGGGCCGGGTTGTCGCAACCACGATGAACGCATCCTCCCGGCCCTTCACCGGGTAGCGGATGTGGTAGAGCTTGCCGTTGGTGTCCTCGTGTTCGCTTTCCTCGTCGGACAGGGCGGTGAGACATCGGGGACACCAGTTGATGATGTACTCGCCGCGGTAAATCAACCCCTTGTCATAGAGACGGATGAACACCTCGCGAACCGCGTTGCTGAGCCCCTCGTCCATCGTGAACCGTTCACGGTCCCAGTCGAGGGCGCAGCCCAGGCGCTTGAGCTGGCGGTTGATTGTGCCGCCGTATTCCTCGCGCCATTGCCAGACCCGCTCAACAAACGCTTCCCGGCCGATATCATGCCGGGTTTTACCTTCCTTCTTGAGCGCCCGCTCCACCACGTTCTGGGTTGCAATACCGGCATGGTCGGTTCCCGGAACCCACAGGGCGTTGTACCCCTGCATACTGTGCCAGCGGGTCAACACGTCCTGGATGGTATTGTTGAGCGCATGCCCCATGTGAAGGATGCCGGTCACGTTGGGCGGCGGTATCACAATGCAGAACGGATCCCCACCCTGCTCCGGGGTCCGGTGAAAGGTCCCGTTCTCGAGCCAGCGGGCGCTCCACTTGCTTTCCACTTCCTGCGGATCGTAATGTTTGGGCAGATCGGTCATCAGGACTCACTCGTACGCTTTTTCATTTCATCAAGGAAGAGCTTGTATTCCATGCCATCCACGAGAGCTTCCCACGAGGCCTCGATCAGGTTTTCCGATACGCCGACGGTGCCCCAGGTCTCCTCGCCGTCGCTGGATTCGATCAGCACCCGGGTCTTGGCCGCGGTCTTCTCCTCGGGATCGAGGATGCGAACCCGGTAGTCGAGCAGGTTCACGTCCTTGATCGCGGGATAGAACCCGGTAACGGCTTCCCGCATCGCGGCGTTGAGCGCGTCCACCGGACCATCCCCCTCGCCGACCGCATGGGCGGATTTTCCGTCCACGCTCACCTTGACCGTCGCTTCGGAGATGCAGGGCTCGTCCTTGTGGCGTTTCTCCACGATCACCCGGAATCCCTCGAGGTCGAAGAACGGCTTGTGATGCTTGAGAACCTTCTGGATCAAAAGCTTGAACGACCCCTCGGCCGCCTCGAACTCGTATCCGCGCTTCTCCATTTTCTCCAGCTCGGAGAGAATGGATTTCACTTCCGGCGACTTCTTGTCGAGGGTCAGCCCCATCTCCACTGCCTTGAGGAAGATGTTGGCGGTACCGGACAGCTCGGAGATCAGGATCCGACGCTGGTTGCCGACGGCCTCGGGGTCAATGTGTTCGAAGCTTTGCGGATTCTTCCGCACGCCGTCCACATGCATGCCCGCCTTGTGGGCGAACGAGCTTTTGCCCACGTAGGCCGCCTTGTCGTTGGGGCGGAAGTTGGCCATTTCATACGCATACTGGGACACGTCATGAAGCTGCTTCATGCAGCCCGGACGCAGCACATGGTATCCCATCTTGATGCCGAGATTGGGGATGATCGAGCAGAGGTTGGCGTTGCCGGTCCGCTCGCCGAATCCGTTGATGGTTCCCTGGACGTGGACCGCGCCACAACGCACCGCTTCGAGGGCGTTGGCAACCCCGAGCTCGGAATCGTTGTGGGGATGGATGCCGATGATGGAGCCGAAGATTTTGATCATCTCCTCGGTGATCCGGCCCAGCTCGTAATACATCGTCCCGCCGTTGGTATCGCAGAGCACCAGGCGGTCGGCCCCCGCCTCGGCTGCGGCCTTGAGGGTCGCCACGGCGTATTCGGGGCTGTCCTTGTAACCATCAAAGAAATGCTCGGCGTCGTAGATCACCTCCCGCCCGTTGGCTTTGAGGTGCCGGACGGTATCGGCGATCATGTTGATGTTCTCTTCTTCGGTGGTGCGAAGCACATCGGTCACATGAAGACGCCAGCTCTTGCCGAAGATCGTGCAGACCGGGGTGTCGGCTTCGAGCAGCGCCCGGGTGCCGGGGTCATCGGCCGCGCTGATGTTGGCCCGGCGGGTCGACCCGAACGCGGCGACCTTGGCGTGCTTGAGCTTTTCCTTTTTGA
>JAUIHQ010000316.1 GCA_030432155.1 bacterium
TTCTACACCGTGGGCGGCCTGCTCCTGGACAGCCAGACCAATGCGAACACTGCCTCCATCACCATCAACGACGATGCAGCGGCATCTCCCTATCCCTCCACCATCACGGTTGCGGGGATGAACGGGGTTGTGGAGGACGTTCGCGTGACGCTGAGCGGATTCAGCCACACCTACCCCGATGATGTGGATGTCCTTCTTGTCGGTCCGGCCGGTGATACGGTGCTTCTTATGTCGGCCGCTGGCGGTGATAGCGGCGTCTCCGGCATTACCCTGACCTTTGATGACGATGCGGGCGGAAGTGTACCGGATGAATCTTTGATCACCAGCGGAACCTACCGGCCAACCCAGACCGAGGGAACATCGCCCGGCACATTTACCTCGCCTGCTCCCACCGAGCCGTACGGCGGGGCGCTTAGCGTGTTCGATGGAACATCGCCCAACGGTACCTGGTCCCTGTATGTCTTCGATGCGCAGGATGTGGATTCCGGATCGATCAGCGGAGGATGGAGTCTCGACATCACCGCGGCCACACCCCTGTGTTGCGGCAGCAACCTCCCCCCGATTCTTTCGAGCATCGGTGACAAATCGGTGATCGTCAGCAACACCCTGACCTTCAATGTCAGCGCGGTGGATCTGAACGACGGGGACGAGATCACCCTGCTCGCCAGTAACCTCCCTCCGTGGGCGACGTTTGCCACCGTCACCAATGCCCCCGGCGTCACCAATACCTTCTCGGGAACACCGGATGTGACCGGGGTGTACACCACGACCTTCTACGCGATCGACAAGGACGGCTTCGACATTGAGTCCATTGTGATTTCGGTGAACGAACCGCCGCCCCCGGTAACGTCGCTCGACCTCAGCGGTTATGTCATCAACCAGTTTAATTCGTCTCAAACCCTCACGCTTGATCCCGGAACGGAAATCCAGAGCGGGAGTTACCTCATCATCGGACGAAATGCATCACAGGCTGCCTTTGAAAGTTTCTGGGGTGTGACACTCGACGCGTCGGTCGTCTACGTCAATTCCGGTGATACCCTTCCACAGTTGAACGGGGCGGAGACCTACGAAGTGCGGGACGACAGCAATACCCTCATCGAAGGACCGACGGCCATTGCGATAACATCAGGTGATGCTGTGCAAAGGATCAACCTTGCTCTGCCGGCAACAGACAGCGCGGCATGGCAGTCCGTAGATGACAGCCTCGCGACGCCCGGTTCGGGCATCACCGGCGGCGCCAATGCCGGCCTTGTTATCACCGAGTATTCCGATGCATCAGGCTCGGGCAATTTCATCTACGAGTTTGTGGAGCTGTACCTTGATGCCGACGCAGGATCTGCGCAGTCGCCCCCCACCCTGTTGATCCCGGGCGGAACCAGCCGCATCATCCAGGTCAGCAACCTGTTGACCTTTGCGGTCAGCGCCACCGAGACGGACGGCGACACGTTGACCCTCAGCAGTCTATCCCTGCCGGGCGGCGCCACGTTCACCGACACGAACGGGCTGTCGCCCCTCACCGGAACATTCTCGTGGACGCCGGGGATAACGGGATCCTTCAGTGCCGTCTTTACCGCATCCGATGCCGATGGCGCGGTGACCCAGGCTGTTTCCATCAGCGTAGTCGCCATGGTGGCGGCTCCGACCGGGTCGGTATGGATCAATGAGCTTCATTATGACAACGCCAGCACCGACTCGGGAGAAGGTGTGGAGATCGCCGGACCGGCGGGAACCGATCTTTCGGAGTACGCGGTGTATGGCTACAACGGCTCGGGCGGAACGCCGTATATCACCAACATGCTCAGCGGAACCATTCCGGATGAAGGCTGCGGATACGGTGCGGTATGGACTGCGATGCTCGGACTGCAAAATGGCGCACCGGACGGGATTGCGCTGATCCGCAACGGCACCGAGATTGTCCAGTTCCTCAGTTATGAAGGATCCTTTACCGCAGTGGACGGTCCGGCGGCGGGCGAGCCGTCGGAGGATATCGGGGTGACGGAAACCTCCAGCACCCCTCTCGGCAACTCCCTCCAGCTTCAGGGAACCGGGGCATCGTATGAGCAGTTCACCTGGCAGGAGGCGACCAATGCCGCATCCGAAGGCTTGCTCAATGACGGTCAGTTTATCCAGCCCTGTGACGGCGGCGATGGCGATGATGACAATGACGGCATGGATGACGATTGGGAAACCGACAACTTCGGCGGTACCGGAACCGCGAACGCCACCACCGATAACGATGGCGACGGGTTTATCGACCTGCATGAATACCTCGCCGGAACCGAGCCGACCAACAGTGCATCCTTCCTGCAGGCGACGTCGATCGCGCCGGAAACCGGGGCTGCCGGTCTTGTCGTACAATGGCCCAGCGTGACCGACCGGATCTATCGGGTCAGCGCGGCCACAAACCTGTTCGGCAGTTACATTGGCATTCTGTCCAACATCCCGGCCACCCCGCCGGTGAACATCGTGACCAATCCGTCCAATCCTGGCGATGGCGGGGTCTATCGTATCGAGCTGGAGTAATCCGGACATGACCGGATGATTGCTTTCCGCCGCGGCTTCCGTATCGTGGCGGATCATGCAGGAACGCCGGGACATTCTGAACGATACCATCGCCGCGATTTCCACCGCCGCGGGCGAGGGCGGCATTTCCGTCATCCGTATATCCGGGCCCGACACCTACCGGATTGCCGACGACATCTTCGCCGGTAGTGGTCCCCCGCCCTCCCGCCGCGAACCGTTCACGTTCGCCTATGGTCATGTAACCGACGTCGGCGGACGGATGATCGATGAAGTGTTGATGCTGTTCATGCGCGCACCGCGGAGCTACACCCGTGAGGACATGGTGGAGATTCATGGGCACGGGGGCGGCATTCAATCCCGGCAGCTCCTTCGCCGGGTTCTCGAGGCTGGCGCCCGTTCGGCCGAGCCGGGGGAATTTACCCGCCGGGCGTTTCTCCATGGACGGATCGATCTAACCCAGGCTGAAGCAGTACTCGATCTGATCCGGGCGAGGTCCGACCGGGCCGCCGGCGCAGCCATCGATCAGTTGGGCGGATTCATAACCAAAAGAGTGACAAATATATACGACAATGCAATGTCGGTCGCGGGCGATCTCGAGGCCACCATGGACTTTCCCGAGGACGAGCTGCCGGAAGCGGTCATGGCGGACATTCGGCAGAGGTTGGACGGGGTTGACCGGGATATGGCCGAGCTTCTGTCCACTTGGGGCGAGGGCCGGGTTTTGCGGGAAGGTGTGCTGGCCGTGATCGCCGGCAAACCCAATGTGGGAAAATCGACGTTGCTGAATGCCTTGCTGGGATCCGAGCGGGCGATTGTGTCTGACGTGCCGGGAACCACCCGCGATCATATCGAAGAAGTGTGGATCCTCGACGGGATTCCGATCCGCCTCGTGGATACCGCCGGCCTGAGCAGGAAGGTATTCGCCGGTCCCGCGAGTGGATCCGGCGAGCCGACCTGTTTCTGTACCTGGTCGAGGCGGCAAAGGGAATCGATGACGAAGACCTCGAAAACCTTGCCGCCATCGACAAGTCGAAATGTATAATCATTATCAACAAATGCGATGCCGCCACCCCACCCTCTCGCCCTTCCGGTTTCGGTGCAGTCGTTGACATGAGCCTGCTTCAGGGTGATGGTTTGGGCCGGTTGCGGGATTCGGTGACCCATGTGCTTGGTGACGTTGAGCGGCACGGGCGGGAGCAGCATGCGGCGATCTCCGAGCGGCATCGCGACTTGATTGCCCGGGCAAAGTCCGAAGTCGCCGGAGCGATATCAAAGGTCGATGCCGGACGGGAAGATCAGATTCCCCTCGCCTGTGAGCATCTTCGCACCGCCCTCGAACATCTTGGCCTGGTGACCGGCCGGGTCTATCAGCAGGCGCTTCTGGACAGCATCTTCTCCCGATTCTGCATCGGGAAATAACGACATGAGCGAATCCCCGACATTTGATGTGATTGTCGTCGGCGCCGGGCATGCCGGATACGAAGCCGCCCTGGCCTCGGCAAGGCTCGGGGCAAAGACCGCCCTGTTGACCATGGACCGGCGGGCCATCGCCCGGATGTCCTGCAACCCGTCCATCGGCGGCATTGCCAAATCGCACATGGTGATGGAGCTCGATGCCCTTGGCGGAGAAATCGCCCGGAATGCCGACTATACCGGCATTCAGTTCCGAACCCTCAATACCCGAAAAGGCCCGGCGGTGCAGGCACACCGGGTCCAGAACGACAAAGACGCATTCCCAAGGCGTATGATTGCCGTTGTCGAGAGCACCCCGAACATGCAGGTCGTCGAGGCCCTGGCCACCGAGATCCTGGTT
>JAUIHQ010000317.1 GCA_030432155.1 bacterium
ATTTGTGATAACGGGTAATGACGTCATCAAGGGTCGGAGCGTCCGGTGTCTCCGACCGGCTGCAGGCCTGAAGGCATGTCAGCGACATAAAGCCGATTGCGATCAAGATGGATCGTACGTAGGTCATCGACAGCGCCCTTCACCCCATCCGACCTCCTGAACCGAACAGCGTGACGCAGAGTTGCGGAAACCCGTGTGTCAACGGCTCTCCCAAGCGCAACAAGTATCCCACCGCCGGATGGTTGAAGCAATGAGAAACGACGGCAGAAAGGACGGAGCTGAGATGTCCAAATGCCCGGGGCGGGATTCGAACCCGCACTCCCCGAAGGGAAGCAGATTTTAAGTCTGCTGTGTCTGCCATTCCACCACCCGGGCCTTTGGCATGGATCACACGGTATCGGATTCATGAACACGGGTCATGCATAAAGGCGAGGCCGAAGAGAGGGATATTCGGCCGAACATTTGATTGTCATCCCGGATGCGGAAACCGATGATGGGTGGGTGCAGGCTTCCGGCATCGCAACGCCGGAGCATGACCACAAGGATAAGGAGGGAACATGGAACTGGAACAGGCAATCGTATTTCTGATCATCGGCGGGGTCGCCGGCTGGCTGGCCGGGTTGATTCTCAAGGGCGGCGGCTTCGGGGTGATCGGCAACATCGTCGTCGGTCTTCTCGGATCCTTCTTCGGAGGCTGGCTCTTCAGCCGTCTCGGTATCTCCATAGGCGGCGCATGGGTCGGCCCCATCATCACCGCCACCGCCGGAGCCGTGATCCTGCTCTTCGTGATCGGTCTGATTAAAAAAGCCTAGACCGGGCAAAATAAACGCCCCGGCCTTCGTCATCCAGAAATCCCAAGGCGGGTTCACTCATGACGTAGCCGCTCATCTCGTTCATGCGAAATCCCCGATCGGCGTGTATAAGTATGTGTACGAGTAAGGTCGAAATCGCCAATGAAAAGGATACGGATTTACTTAAACCACCCTCATTGTAATCGAAAATCCATGGGCAGGTCCTGATCCGGCATTTCCTCCGCACCGGCGCCTTCCGGCTCGCGAGCCGCTCGCCCTCCCGGGGGATGGGGTAGCGATTGGGGTGATTGGGGTTTTGGGGATTGGGAAGGAAACGGGTAAGCGGGTAGGGTACGTGTGGACGTTGCTGCTGATGTGCTTGGGCCCGGCACCCCCGGTCCCAGAGCGTACAACATCGTAACCATATCCGCCGTTATCCACTCCGGAGGGGCACGCTCCCGCGTGCCCTTCGCGAAGCTACGCGATACGCATCAAGCCCC
This sequence comes from bacterium, assembly GCA_030432155.1. Lineage (GTDB taxonomy): Bacteria > Verrucomicrobiota > Kiritimatiellia > CAIVKH01 > CAIVKH01 > JAUIHQ01. Next base: position 1,292 of record JAUIHQ010000317.1, read on the forward strand.
TGCCTTCTTTTTCGCGATATCCGTGGCGAGGGCCATCATCGAGGTCAGGTCGGCGAGGTTGGCGGGTACGACAAAGGTGTTGCCGGTCTTGGCGAGGTTGCCGAATTCACCGATGTACTGCTCGGCCACCCGAAGCTGCATCGCCTCGGCGCCGCCCTCCATCTTCAGGCTCTCCGCAACCTTGGTCAGACCTTCGGCGGTGGCGTTGGCCACGGCGAGGATCGCCTGGGCCCGGCCCTCGGCTTCGTTGATCTGTTCCGTCTTCTTCGCCTCGGACGCCTTGATGACCCGCTGTTTGTCGCCTTCGGCCTGGTTGATCTTCGCATCCCGTTCGCCTTCCGAGGTCAGGACGATCGCGCGCTTCTCCCGCTCGGCCCGCATCTGTTTTTCCATCGCACTCAGCACGTCATGGGGCGGGTTGATGTTCTTGATCTCGTACCGGAGAACCTTCACGCCCCAGGGATCCGAGGCCTTGTCCAGCTCCGATACGACGTTGGCGTTGATCGTACTGCGCTCCTCGAACGTCCGGTCGAGATCGATTTTACCGATCTCGCTGCGGAGGGTCGTCTGGGCGAGCTGGGAGATGGCGAAGGTGTAGTTGTTGATCCCGTATGACGCACGGCCGGGATCGAGGACCTGCATATAGAGCACCCCGTCCACCCCGACCTGGACATTGTCCTTGGTGATGCAGACCTGCTCGTCGATATCGACTGCGGATTCCTTCAGGGTGTGCCGGTAGGCGACCCGCTCGATGAACGGGATCAGGATGTGGAAGCCGGCATTCAGGGTGCGGCTGAACTTGCCCAGTCTCTCCACCACGTAGGCGTTCTGCTGGGGAACGACCACCGCGGTCTTGATAAGGACGATGATGGTTACAATGACGACGGCCAGAGCAACGATAAACGGGCCCATGTGTTTTGTTTCCTTTGTATGAGTTTATTCAGCACTTACATGAAGCGTCAAACCTTCAACTTTCACCACCGCGGCCCGGGTGCCGCCGGGAATATCCTTCTCCCCGATATTCCGGACCGTCCATTGAGTGCCGCGGTAATCCGCGCGGGTTTCCGCCCCCGGGGCGAGGGTGTCCGCGAGGTGAATCGAGTCGCCGGCCAGGGTATCGCGGAATCCCTCCACCTGCCCGTGGATCCGGGAATAGAGCGCCTTGCGGAAGGAAAAAAAGAAGAAGATGGAAAGAACGGCAAATGCGATCCATTGCACCCATTCCGGCATCGCCAGGCCCAACAGGTCCGCCGCCCCGACCAGCACCGCGGAAATACCGAGGAATACGAGGTAAAACTGCGCATCCACGGCAAACAATTCCGCACCGAGCAGTATCGCGCCGATGATCATCCATGCCCACCAGGTCATTCCTTACTCCTTCCCGACATGCATACAAAGAGAACGACGGTCCTCTTTGACGGTTCCGATGTATCCTGCGCCCGTGACGTAACGATAGCAAGTCCTATGGATGGTGCGGAGGGCGGTTATGCCGGGCGGGGCGGACGGGTTACGATCGCGCCCGCCGCGGCGACGGCGGCGGCGGTCAGGACCGGCCAGACGTAGGCGCCGGTGACGTCATACAGCCATCCCCCGATCAGGGGGCCGGTAATCCCGGCGACGCCGTAGGCAAGGAAGATGATCGGGTAGATACGGGGTACGTTGTCGACACCGAACACCGCCGCGGTTTCCGATGCATAGAGAACGAAGCAGGCGCCGAACCCGAAACCGGCCACGGAAGCGGCGCCGATAAAGCGCCAGGCCACGCCGGAATCAAGAAGTCCCAGCAGGACAAACCCGAGAAACCCCATGCCGATGGCAATCAATCGGCTTCCCACCCGGTCGTGCAGGCTTCCCCAGACAATACGGCCCAGTGCGTTGCCGGCCGCGAAGCCGGACACCGCGTAGGCCCCGGCCTGGGAGGACAAATCGGCGGTGAGGGCGATCGGTTTCAGGTGGCCGATGGCCAGCAGGCCGCCAAACGTACCGCAGAACATGCCGAAAAAGAGGCGGCGAAAACGGATATCCCGCCAGAGAGCAGCCCCGGCGAGAGGGGCAGGGGCCGCGGGACCCGCGCCGGGAAATCGCATGACCAGCGCGCAGAGGCTGAGCCAGATCCAGAAGAAAAGGCCGAGGGCCCGGAAAAGCTGGAGGGGATTCCATCCGCGCGAGAGCAGTAGCTCCGCCACCTCGGCCAGCAGGATCGCCCCGCCCCCGAAACCGGCCACCGCAATGCCGGTCACCAGGCCTTTGCGGGCGGGAAACCAGCGTACCGACGCGGTGAGGGGACATACATACCCCAGGCCGATGCCGATGCCGGATATCAGGCCGATGCCCAGCCAGAGCCCCAGCCAGCTATCACCGTACCAGCCGGCGATATAGTAGCCCGCCCCGTACATCAACGCTCCGCCCAGCGACATCGTACGCGGGCCGATACGATCAAGCCGCCGTCCGGCCGCGACCATCGTGATGGTGAACACCGCAATGGCCGTGCCGAAGATCAGTCCGGCCTGCCATCCGGCAAGGGCATGATGCTCCCGCAGGGCGGGAACGAAAGCACTCCACGCGTACACCCCTCCCAGCGCCAATTGCATGAGCACGGAGGCAACAAGAACGATCGTACCGGCCATGCCAGTGGTTGGTACTGCAAATGCATGCGTTTGAACAAGTCAGAATGACCGTTGAAAGGGTGGGGATCCTCACGCCCCGTTTCGAGGATGCGCGGGCGACGGCGTCCCTTCCGGTCCGCATTTGAATTCCTCACCGGATATCTGGTACACATGGTGGCTCATGTTTTTTCTGCGCGTCATGTTGTTCTGGATGCTGCTGGCCGGTGCGGTTTCGGCCGGGCCGTTTCCCACGGTTTCGTCGGGAGGACAATCCTATGTCCGCCTGGTTGACATCGCCGCGGTGTATGCCTGCGATCTTTCGGTCCCCACGCCCCATCGCATTGTGCTCGAGAACAAATGGAACCGGATTGATTTCAAGGAATCGGGCCGGGAGGTCCGGATTAATGATCTGCTGGT
>JAUIHQ010000318.1 GCA_030432155.1 bacterium
GAAGTCTATGATCGGGGTTATGCCCCGAAGCGGGTCGGCAGCATCCTTCCAGTCGGTGCGGCGGCCAAGGTCCAGCATGGCGAGAAGAACGTATCCGGCGACTTCGTTACTCTGACGAGGACCGAAACCCAAGGCGCGGAGAATACTCATTGCGTCTTTCAGTTTCCGCGTCGTGCGGGGCTTGCCATTTTGGGATGATGGACTCATGCCTTCAATTCCTCACGAATGAGTTCGTCAATCGCGTCCTGCGGCAAGGGTTCATCGCCGATTCTCGTTCCCATCGAGCCAAGTTGGGCAGCCGTCGGGAAATGCACATTTCGAAGATCGGTGGCGTTGACCTGTGTATGACCGTTGAATTGTCGAAAATACAAGTCGAGTACCGATGAGTTCAGAAACGCCCACAAACCTTTCGCCAGAACCAAATCAAGTCCTCGACCGTTGGCATGGACGTAGTTCACGTGGTTCTCGAAGCCCACAGGACCGGGGGCGCCACGATCCGGCGTGTAGATGCAAGCCACAATCCGTCTTCGTTCTTCTTTCGACGTGAAACGCTTGGTCAGTACATAGACACCCGCAGGTACTAGCAGGTTTGCCGTATGGCTGTTGTTTTCAATCGCGTTTGGCTTCCTTGCATCCAGCTTCGGCCAGTTCACGAAGAGCCCTTGAAAGTGGCATGGGTAAATCAGCGGGGCCGTGTTGTTGCCCGGTTTCTGCCGGAGATGATCCCGCGCACGGAAGTCCACGACCCGACCCGTTGAGACTGTCAGTCCAAGTGTAGCGAGCGTCGCATCCAGTCCGCAGACCTGCTCGCGGGCAGCAAGGTGGCGCTCCGAGGTCGGAATGTGGATGAATGCTTCGGCATCGTTGGGTGAAGCTATTTCGTTCGTGGGCAAAACACGAGTGCGAACCCCGTCGCCTTCCGCGCCGCCGCTCCGTGAAATGCGGATTGTGCGCGTAGCCTTCCCGTGCTTGACCGCATGCAGGATTATGTTCTCCTGCAAGACTTTGTCGTGCTTGAATGCCGCACTCCGCGAATCGAAGATGTGAATGTCTCGGAAAGACATCTGCCGCAAAAGGTTCTGTCGAAAGAGCCGGAAATAGGGACCGTTGCAGAAGCTGCGAGGCGTAATGGCAACCAACTCGCCGCCGGATTTCAGCAAACCAATAATCAAATTCAGGAACGCCGTGTAGAGGTTCGTCGTCTCAGCTTTGACGCCGCACAGGAGCCGATAAGCTGCCGATGTGGTTGAGAGCTTGCCGTAAGGCGGGTTGACAATCGCAGCGTCGAACGTCTGCTGCGTCGTTGAGAACAAGTCGTTGCGCAGCATTTCCGCGCCTTCGCCGATGAAGTCAGCGTTCCGCACGATCGCGGAGAACTCGACATCCATCTCTTCACATGCTGCCCGGCACGCCTCAAAGGTCTTCTCGAGACCGGGAATCAGGGTTTTGTCTAGTTCGTAAGCGGAAACATCGATGCGTTCGGGCGGGGTGTCACGCATGAGTTGACGCCGGACAAATGCGGCGGAAAGGATACCCATGCCCGCTCCAGCGTCCAAGAGGCGAACGTGACGAACGCGGCACCGGAACATCCCTGCCATAAGATCGGCGACGTGGGGTGACGTGAGGAACTGCCCGAGTTGCTTCTGGTGAGCAGGGTCCGAGGATGCAAAGGCACGGGCGCGAAGACCGTCGGGAATAGAAAGAAGTGGTTCATCCATCTCAATCTCCCGCGTATCCTCGGCTGCCTGTGAACTCATGCTCATTTGCCCGAGAGCATACCCGAGACCGGGTGCAGATGCAAGAGATCATCTTGCAGTGCGGAATTCGCGTGGTGCAGGGAGCGTGAAAGTCGCGACCACAGCAAGTCCCCGAGCGCACAATGATTTTGTGACTTGCTATGTATTCGCGCGTACCTACGGGAGTGTTTCTTCAACCTCAACCTGGTAGAAGCGGGAGGTGGATGACGAGTTCGGATCTTCCACGCGGGTCAGGCTGGAGGTGGCGGTAAAGGTCGTGAGGTTGGACCAGGTGTCGCTGAGGAGGTTGTCAGCCATTCGCACATGATACAGCCGTCCTGACTCCGTATTCCAATCGAGCATTCCCGGCAGAACGGAAACCGCCTTGAACACAGATGATGTGCTGGAGGGATCGGTACCGGCCACCGATTCATTCCCATCGCTCATTCCGTCCCCGTCGCTGTCGGCCAGACCGGGGTTGCTGGTACGGCCCTTGGGATTGAACGGTGTGAGTGCATTGTCGAATCCGGTGGTTTCTTCCGCATCGGACAAGCCGTCCCCGTCGATATCGATCATGGGGGTGAAGGTGACAGTCACCGAATCCTCTTCGGTGAAGCGGCCGTCGTGAATACGCAGCCGGACATGGATATCCGTTGCCGCGGCGACATTGCCGGTCGTGGTGAATGCCGGGAACGGGGTGTCGAGATTGGCGGTGACCACCGTCGGTCCGCCGGTGACCGCCCATTCGTAGGTGAGGGGCAGGCCGGAAGGCGCGTCGGAACCGGTCCCGTCCAGTACTGCCCACAAGCCCGCCTCTACTGTCTGGGGAGTACCGGCCTCGGCTGTCGGAAGATCGAGGGCAAGATCGCGCGGGTTCAGAACGAGAAATTCGCCGGGTTGGATATCGCCGTCGCCGTTCCCCGCCGGAACCTGGGCGGCGGAGATCAGCGTCCCGGCATCGTCGGTGCCGTAGGGAGCGGCCGCGACCAGCAACTGGGTGGGGAAGGACGCGTAAAGGGATGAGAGATCGATCGTACCTTCCAGCACCCCGTTGGTGCCGGCCGGCTCGTTGTTGTTGAGGCCCGAGGTGGCGGCCCGCTGTTGCGCGGGATCGGTGATCATCGTTTGATTCCCGTCGAACCATCCCCGGAAGCCGCCGTCGTTCTCATCGGCCAGGAACGCATCCCAGGCCATGATCGAACCGGCTTTGGCCCAGTTGGCGCCTATCGTGCTGCCGGATTCGTCTGCGAGATAGACAAAGTGGTCGCTGCCCTCGCCGGCATCCTGGGTGGCCAGGTACAGGTCGTACCCGTGGATGGCGGCATAGAGCCGCAGCCCGTTTTCCGCGCGAATCCAGCTTCCGTCGTCAAGCAGACCGTCCATCAGAAACCGTTCACCGATGGCGAGGTGGAAGACATCCAATTCGACATCGTTGGTGTTGTATTGACGAAGGGTCAGATCGGTTCCATCGATCTCGACAATCGTGTAGCTGTGTTCATCATCGACCAGGGCCGCGGAATAGGGTTTGCGGAGCGATACCGAATACAGCCAGGCCCCGGCCGAACCGGTGGTGATGTAGTTTACACCGTTGATGGGATTGATTCGTTCATAGAAGTGGTTGTGACCCTGGAACACCATCTGCACCCCCGCGGCTTCGAGCAGCGGCGCGATGGACTGCTGGACGTTGAGGTTGTCGCCGTGGCTGGCCTGGCTGGAGTAGGGCGGGTGGTGGATAAACGCGAACGTCCACGGCGTGGTGACCTGGGCGAGATCGTTGCTGAGCCAGGACACGATGGCATCGGTGGTTGCGGTATCCCCGTTGGCGATCGGGTCGGTGTTCAACACAATGAAGTGCGCGTTCCCGGCGTCGAAGGAGTAGACTTTCTCCAGTTGCACCGTCGGACCATTGGTCGGCAGTTCGAAGTAGTCCGCCATCAGAAATCCGAGCTGGGTATCGGCATCGTGATTGCCGAGCGCCGGGTAGGTGATCGTGCGCTGCATGGTCGGCTCATAGAGACCAAAGAAATACGGGTCGTACCAGCCGGGAGCGCCGTCAAGACTGCAGGGGATCGTGCCGTACACATTATCGCCGACGGTCATGAGCAGGTCGAGGTTGGTGCGGGCATTGACTCGGTCGGCGATGTTGCTCATCCACGATGTTCCCTGTCCGAAATCACCGATCACGGCAAAGCGCAGGACTCCTTCGTCGTCGGGCAGCGTCCGGAAGCTCAAGTCCTGGGCGATGGTTTCCCCGCCGCTGCGGACTCGATAGGTGTAGGTGGTGCCGGCGGTCAGCCCGGTGATCGACAGCGTGTGGATGCGGGTTTGGTTGGTATGGGCGACGGTGTTTGCATAGCCGGGTCCGTAGTCGATCGCCCCATCCTCCGCCGACGCGGTATGCCAGACGATGACGATCCCGTCTTCCTCCGGGCGTTGCACGAACGGCCCTCGCACGAGGGCGATGTTGGTGAACAATTCGAGCGAGAGGGTGAAGTCCGAGCTGCCGAGGGAAACGTTGTGACCGGAAGCGGCGAGTACGTTGGTGCCATCGACCAGCACCGCGCCCGCG
>JAUIHQ010000319.1 GCA_030432155.1 bacterium
GCGTATCCCCGGATGTGTGCCCCCTTGACCGGCATCATGATGGGTATCATCAATCGGCATGTGGAGGTTCGGGAGACGTCCGTCACCCGCGAGGAGGTGACGGTTCGTGCCGCCAGCACCGAGCTGCGAAGGTTTCAGCCGGCGCCCGGCCGGACCATCCCCGCGTTCTCATTCACCGCCGTGCAGCGGCCCGACCTGTTGAATGTCTACCCGGTCGTGTTCATTGCGTTTTTTGCCGCGGTCCCGGCGTCACTCCGTTTCCGGTTGGCCGCGTTTCCGCTTGCTCTGGCCGTCATCCTGTTGTGCGGTGCGGCGGAGCTGGCCGCGGTCACGGATTTCCTCGGCTACCAGTCCCTTTCTCCGGCCCTCGGGCAATTGTCGCATATCATCCCGGTGACGGATGAGAACCTGGCCGTCATGAAAACCATCCAGGCCGACGCCGACCGGGCCGTGCGGCTCAAGGCCTTCTTCACATCCGGTGGGCGGCAGTTGCTGCCGATTCTTGCGCTGGCGATTGGGTTTGCACCGCCCGCGTTGTGGCGCCGCTTCCGTCGGCCGCATGCATGACCGTTTCTCCCTGTGTTCTCTTCCCGTGTTGCATGTTGGAACCCGAAAAGACAGGTTTCGGTCATCGAATGGAAAATTTCGGCACTCGTGATAGACTGTAGCGCATGAGCCGGATCCACCGGGGTTTCTACGGTGTATGGCAACCTGAAGCTGTTCGATCAACAAGGAAAAACGAATGCAATCTCCCAAACGTCTTTTTACTCTCGCCGCGGCAGTGATCATCGGCGGACTCATGACCGCTCATGCGGAAGATGAGGCGCCGCTGTTTCCTTTGCCGTTCACCCCGGACTTCACCCGCGGCGCCGGGTGGGGATTTGCTCTTGGGCTGGGGGTTGAATATGAAACCGCCTACGCCGGTTCGGATGAATATGAGTTTGAACTGGATCCGGCCGGGGCCATCCAATGGCGAAAGGGGAACCACCTTTTCTCCTGGGAAGGGCTGGAGCTGTCATGGACGACTCGCCAGAAGGATCGGTGGTACATCCAGGTCGATCTGGGATTGGATGGTGAACGCGAGGAAGGCGATTCCGATGACGGCAGGCTGGATGGTCTTGATGAGAGGGAGGATGAATTTACGGGGACAGGTGAGCTCAGGTATGCCTTTGACGGAGAATGGCGGAATTATGTCGGTACCCGGGTATCCATGGGGGATGGTGATTTCGGTACCCTGGGGTTCCTCTTTGCCGGGCACCGGTTCGGCTCACGTCAGGATGGCGGCGGAACTGAGCTGTTCCTCTACGCCAAACTTGCCGACCGTGACAACCTCAATAGAGAGTTTGGCGTCAGCCCGTCCGAGTCTGTCACGTCCGGACTGGCGGAGACGGATCTGGATGGCGGATACCGCTCCTCCGGCCTGCGCATTGTCGATCGACGCTTTGTCGGCGAACACATTCAAATCGTATCCGGCCTGGAATTTGAGTACTATAGCAACGACGTGCAAGCCAGCCCCATTGCCCGTGAAGACTATGCGGCGGAAGTAGAGCTGGCCATGCTCTACCACTTCTGAGCATACCGCATCGGGGTCGGTCCCGCGTGATACGGGTGCGAGAGAACGTCAATTTGCAACTCTTGTAGTCCAGAAATCTCTTGGGGATGAAAAATTTATGTTTTCAATATGCTTAAGGGCGATGACGTCTTTGTCACCAGCAACAAATACCTCGGTTTATCGACCGAAACCATAGGATTGTTTCCATTGCTTCAGGGATTCAATACCACGCGGTAATAGGCCGCAGCATTGCTTACGGTGACCGAGAATGTTTTGGGAGACGATGTCAGCGAGGCGATGTTGCTCACCACATACCATGAATGAAAAATTAGATTGGTTGATTGCTCCACTCGGCAGGACTGCCCAAGAGTTCCGGTGATGGAGAGGTTGAGTCGGGAGTCCTCATCCGAATCAAGGAAGATCTCAACGTCGTTGAAAACAGAATCGAGGGCGGTAAACCATCGAAGGGCATGTTCTTCAAGGCCCTCGTCGGAAAAGTGTATCCCATCAAACCTCCAGTCCTCCCCGGTTGCAGGATTGATCCCGATCAGGTCATCGGTCGAGGACCCGAGAAACACATTTGCATCTTCATGGATCACCTGCTGCTGAGCGGCAATGATGTTTGCATTGGTATCTGTTGGCGAATCGCCGTAGGAAACAAGCGCGACGAACCACGGCACATTCCAGCCGGCATCGGAACGCGAAGAGGCAATGACGGTTTCAAGGTCTGACACGTAGGAGGCCGTGGAGGTATTGAGCACATTATCCCGTTCGCCCTGATGCCAAAGAACCGCTCTGAAACCATGGGGTCCAAATGATTGCACCGCCGCCTGAAGGTTGGAATAGTTGTCGTTGGATGCCGGCACCCAACTGCTCACCGATGAACCGCCGTCCGCAACCGGTACAAAACCGACGGGGACATCATCGGCCGCTGTGAGTAGGTCACCCAGCTCCGGCCAGGGTGCTCCCCGGGTGCCGGGAAAGGTCGATGGATTACCTGGGGGGTCATCAGCGTGACTCCAGGAGTTATTCCCCAGATTGAAATAGGAAACACGGCCATCATCAGAAGATTGAACCGATTCACCGAAGTTGGCCGCGTTGGACTGACCGGCCACGATAAACATGTCGCCGACACCGACGTTGGCGATTGCGGCTACGGCCTCCTCGCTCGCGCCGTTCAGCAGCCGAACCTCCAGTTGATACCATCCCGTTTGGACGCGAAGGGCAGCAGAAAACGTACCGCCGGACGGAGCGTCGTCGATGGTCACCCATCCGGTATCCGTCCCGTTCCCATCAATCGCCACGGCCCGAGCCTGAATCTCCGTTCCGGCGCCCGTGTAGGTACCGGCGATCGTAAGATCCGCCTTGCCGCCGAAGTCGCGCTGGACAATCTGACGGTTGACCGGGGCGTTGATGGCGATGGAAGAGGGTGGCGGAGAGGTCGTACACACCAGCCGAATATTATCAAAATCCGTCGATTTCCCCGCTCCGGCATCGCTGGTGCCCAAGCGGATACCCAGTGCACCCGCGTCCCCGGCCTGCGCCGTATACACCAACTGCACATCGGTAAAGGTCCCGTCGCCGGGCGACGTGTTGGCCGAGATCGAGGCAACGGCCAACCCGTCCGCCAGTAACCGGAGATCATAACCGGCAAACCCGGACCGACCGCCCGCATCACGATCCCCGACCGCCACGGTCAGGGTGTACGTGAGGCCGGGCACGATGCTGGTGGCCAGTGTTTGCGTGACATATTCATTGGAATCGTTGGCAAAGAATAAAGCGTTGCTTGCGTTCATCGCCCCCAACGTCGCGCCGTTGGCGTCGGTTACGGCGGGGTCGGTGTAGAAATCGGTTGAAGGGTTAAAATTCCCAATCACGCCGCCCGACTCCATCCACCCGTCAACCGTGCCGATGTTGATGTCGCCGTCACCAGACTGATGGGGCAGTTCAAAACTGAAATTGCTGACGACGATGCCGCCTTGCACCGTCGACCATGCCAGAATGACGGCAACAACAAGGCTGCGTACCATGCACTCCCGGATCTTTATCATCTATCTACTCCCGCCGCCTCGATGAACCCGCATGGGGGAGAATGCGGCGACAGCACGACGGCGGTGTCTGCCCCGCTTCCTTTCTTGCGGCCCTTCATCTATGAAAATTCGTATTCCTTCTTCATTGGTATTATTCAACACCGAGATACATGAATGTAACGGCGTGTTGCCCCCGAGGTTCTGGGTTGTGGGTAATAGAAAGGTGGTGTGGGGAGCGTGGCTTTCCGACTCGGAATGGCTGTCGTCAGAAAGAACGTGTCTCCCTGAACGACAAATGGCACCAGGTAAATATATCCATCAATCGGAACAAAGAATACCTGCTGCCCGGGATATTTCTTCTGATTCCAGTGATCGGAAACCCGCCAAAGATGGCCAGTTCCCAACAGGAGGGCTACTTCCTCAAACGAGACGTCACGTTCACGTTTCATCCGGTCATTCTTTTCCGGATTCCAGTCGAACTGCATGCAGGGTAATGTATGCCTGCTAGGCATCCTGTCAAGGTGGGGTTTGTTTTTGAGAACGTCCGGGTCAGAGACGTTGAAACTCCGCCCGCACAGCCTGGACCTTAACCAGCCGGGGCCGCCGGAGTTTCAACGTACACGGGACCCGGTGGTTTGCGATTGATTCATCAGGCCACAGCCAAGGCCCGGACTTCCTGATCCAGATCCTCTCCGATTCTGTCCCGTTCCGCTTCCA
>JAUIHQ010000320.1 GCA_030432155.1 bacterium
ATGCATGCCGCTATTACATGGCCAAGAAACACTGGCAGATTGTGGAGCGCAAGCAGAAGGCAATCAGTGAAGGCAAGGTGGACTGCGTACCGCTCACCAAGGTTCCTCCCCACGTCCTGAACAATGCCGTACGCGCAGCCCGCCTGATCGGGGACGGCTTATACGGGATTGATATGAAGGAGATCGGCAAACGGTCGGTGGTGATTGAAATCAATGACAACCCGAGCATCGATGCCGGCTACGAGGACCAGTTGTTGAAACAACGGTTGTATCGGACCATCATGCGAAGTTTTGCCCGTCGGATGAAAGCGAGATCCTGACGCATGGCCCCCCTGCATATATTTGAACGAACCGGCATCGAACTGGAGTATATGCTGGTGGACCGGGATTCACTCGAGGTCCGACCCGAAGTGGATGGCTGGTTCACCCGGGCGGCCGGCGGACCGGTATCGGAGTTTGCCGACAACGGCATGACATGGTCCAACGAGCTGGTTCGCCATGTTGCGGAATTGAAAGTGACCGAACCGGTGCCGGACCTCGACAGCCTCGGGCGACGGTTTGCCGATGCGATCCGGCGCCAGACGCCTCACCTCGAAGCCATGAATGCCTGCCTGCTGCCCGGCGCGATGCATCCCTGGATGAATCCAAAGCAGCAAACCATGCTCTGGCCCCACGAATACCGGGATATTTACCAGACCTATGACCGGATCTTTGACTGCCACCGGCATGGCTGGGCCAACCTGCAATCCATGCACATCAACATCCCGTTCCATGGAGATGCGGAGTTCGGCCGGCTGCACGCAGCGATCCGGCTTCTGCTTCCCATCCTGCCCGCGGTGGCCGCGTCCTCACCCTATACGGATGGAGCGTGGACGGGAAACCTCGACAACCGGCTGGCCGTCTATGTCGGCAACGCGGCCATGATTCCCTCCATCGCCGGCTCGATCATCCCCGAGCCGGTGTATTCCGAGGATGCGTATGACCAGGTCATTTTCCAACCGATGTACAAGGCGATTGCCCCCCACGATCCGGAAGGAATCCTGGGCGAACCGTTCCTGAATTCCCGAGGCGCCATTGCCCGGTTCGACCGGGGATCGATCGAAATCCGGCTCATCGATGTTCAGGAATATCCCGACGCCGATCTCGCCATCGCCCAGGCCGTATTGCACGTTCTGGAAACGTGGGTGCAGGATGGAACCGCCGACGTGGAGCGAGGAGGAACCTGTCCCACCGCGTGGCTGCGTGAGCAGCTTGACGCATGTATGGTGGATGCGGAACAAGCCGTCATCGACCCTCGCCTTTCACCGTGGTACCGGCTTCCCGGCGATGCAAAAGCCACGGCGGCTGATGCCTGGAGAGCCTTGACCGATGGCTGGCAACCTGACGATCAGGGACAAGCCAATGCCTGGCACACCATTCTCGACGAAGGCCCTCTCGCGCGACGAATGCTGAAAAGCACGGGGCGGCAACCGAGCCGCCATGACCTCCACAACCTCATGCGCAGCTTGGCGGACTGCCTGGCCGGCCACCGGGGAGATCACCCCTGATGCAGCTACCGGTCCTGGTATCGTGTGAACATGCCGGCAACCGGGTTCCCGCGTCATTCCGCCGCATGATCTCGGTCTGGGGCGGACGGTTGGACACCCATGAAGGATGGGATATCGGCATCCGGCCGGTTGCGGCCGCCCTGGCCGGACGCTTTCAAGCCCCGGCGATCTACAATGATATCAGCCGGTTGGTCATTGATGTGAACCGATCCCTGACATCACCCACCCTGTTTTCCCGCGAGATGAAACATGCCGCCCCGGAACTGAAACGCACAGCCCGGGCGACGATCTATGAGCCCTACCGGGACCGGCTGCACCACATGGTATCCACGACCATTGACCGGCAGGGCTTCTGTATTCACCTTTCCATTCATTCGTTTACCCCGGTCTGGAAGGGCCGAAAGCGTCCGATGTCGGCCGGCCTGCTTTTCGATCCACGGGATGAAGAAGCGGTGACGCTGGCGAATGCCTGGCGCCCATCCCTCCGAGCCGCACTCGACGGTTTGGTGTACTTCAACCGGCCTTATCGCGGTACATCCGACGGCGTGACCCGATGGCTGTACCGCACCTTCCCCGCCGGTGTTTACGTTCCTCTGGAGCTCGAGGTCCGTCAGGATCTCCTGACGCCGGAACGGCGTGGTCGGACGGCCGCCTGGATCGCTCGTTCCTGCTCGCCGTTAATCTCCGCGATCTCCGCCCTGTGAATCGGGGATCCAGACCCAGGCCGGTGAGTGGCCGATAAGGTCCGCCATGGCGGCTACATCCCGATTCCCCATGCGGATGCATCCCATCGATTCCGCGCGGCCGAGATCGATCTCGTGATTGGTTCCATGGATGTATATGTAGCGACGGTACGAGTCGACGGCGGCGCCGGCATTGACCCCGGGTTCAAGCCCGCGAAGACGAAGAATACGGGTCATGACAAGATCTTCATCGTCACGAGAATCCCGGCGCCACTCCGACTCATCCCGGACCCGGCCGTCCGGCTCGCGGGACGTGAACACCGTCCCCAGCGTAGACCCATACCCGATTCTGTCGGCAATTTCATGCCAACCGGAGGGTGTCTTATACGAGCCCTCAGCACAGCTGATACCGTAACGTGAGGTGGAAATCGGATAGGATTGTTGTTCGCAGCCCCGGTGCATGAGAATCAGCAATTGTTCCGGAACATTCACAATCGCAAGCCACCCGTCGAACGGCAGCCCCCTGGCGACCGCATCATGCCAGATTCGCCCGGTATCGGGCATGTTCATGATTCTCCGGCGACCTCTTCCCACCAGGCAACAAGATCCGCATCGCACCCTTCATGCCGTTTTCGCAGTTTGAAATAGATCAATGCGTCATGAAAAGACTGACGGCGCACAATCTTGTTTGCGTACTTCCGGTTCGGTTTTTCCATGCGGGTCTGGAGGGCCATGAGGTGGGCAATATGACGGACGATCGCCTTGGGAATGAAAACGGTCTGGCTCAGCCTCACCAGGTGATCGGTTACGGCCTGCTCCGCGGCGGGAAACGGCGCCATTCCCCTCTCAATCCTCGACTGCATCATGTCTTCATGCAGTTTGCCGAACAACAGGGCGAACATCAACTCGGCCGATACCGATGCTCCGTGGGCGCGCCACCGATCGAATTGCCCCATCACCTTTTCCAGCCATGTGCGGTGGGTGGGATCCCGCTCCATGGCCATGGTCAGCTCGGGAAAAATCCAGCGAAAGAGCCCGACATCGACCAGCCCGCGGTACACATCCAGAGCATGACCGCACAGGAACAGCTTCTTGCATTCCTCGAACATCCGGGGGGCGGACGCTTTCTGGATACTTGATGCATGGGTACGAATCGCATCGTCCAGCTCCGGCTCGATCGTGAAACCAAGGGTTCCGGCGAAACGGACGGCTCGAATCATCCGTACCGGGTCCTCCTCGATCCGGGCAGCAGGATCCCCGATCGAGCGAATGCATCGGGCTTCGATATCCTTCAGCCCGCCTGTGTAGTCAATGATGCTGAAGTCCGCGATGTTGTAGAACAGGCTGTTGCAGGTGAAATCGCGGCGGAGGGCATCTTCTCCGGGCGTGCCGTACTTGTTGTCGCGGATGAGCTGCCCGTGTTCATTCTTCTCGATGAATCGGTTCCCTTGATCATCGCCGTCGTGACTGCCCCGGAAGGTTGAGATTTCGATGATCTCATCGCCGAACAAGGCGTGTACGAGACGAAAGCGGCGACCGATCAGTCGGCTGTTCCGGAACAGGCGCCGGACCTGCTCGGGATGAGCGTCGGTGGCCACATCGAAATCCTTGGGCTTCCGCCCGACCAGAAGATCGCGAACGCCTCCGCCGGCAACACATGCGACATAGCCGGCATCCTTGAGCCGATACAGCGTCTTGAGGGTGCCGGGTGAGAGATCCTTCCTGCTGATGGAATGGCCCTCCCGGGGCACCACGACGGGCTCAGGGCTGATTCTGGCGTTATCGTCCATACCTGGCTTCGTTCTGGTCCGGGGTTGCAGTCCCCGTTTGATTCACCGTCATATCCTGATACCATCCAATTGGTTGTGCCTATCTATAGGTCAGCCGGCAAAGAAGATCAAAACATTTACTTTCCCGCCACAAATCATTAAAGTGCTTATCTGCATAACGTTTATGCCGAATTGACAAGGTTTTACAGCGTGGTTGGAACGATCTGAATGATCGATTTCGTGGTTATCGGGGCCAGAAATTGCGGGACCGGGAGTTTTTACGATTAC
>JAUIHQ010000321.1 GCA_030432155.1 bacterium
GGGAAAATCCCCGGCGAGTTCAATCTGGACCCCTCCGGCAAGGTTATCTTCACCTATTACCTGAACCCAACCCCCAACGACCGGAATATGGAGTTCGATCCTCGTCGGAACCTGTTCAAGAATCTGTCATCTCTGGAGCGGGTGCGGGCGCCGTAGACGCTGTGGCGGCCGTCGGGCTGACGGCCCTCCCGGTTGTTTCGATCGGTGACTTTCGTGGTTCATCCCGGGCCGGTCCATGTGGTGAAGGCGCGGCTTGGGTCGGCGAATCGCACCAATCTACACGAATCCTGATGCGGGTCGCCCATGAAGGCGAAAGCCATTCGTGAAGATTCGTGCGATTCGTGGGCCCCTCTGACATCCTGCCTCGGCGTGTGTTCCGTACGCCTCTCCCCGCCCTCGGTGATTCTTGGAGCGTCGCGACCCTGAGCGTGTCTGTGGCCGGGAGGCTGGGAGCAGGCTCCCCTTCCGGCGGTAAATCACTGGAAATTCGGGGCATCCGGGTTTATACTTGCCTTTTGCCGGTTGTTTTCTGGTATAAACGCCGTCTTTCCCGCGGCGCGGTAGCCAAGTGGTAAGGCAAGGGTCTGCAAAACCTTTATTCGTGGGTTCGATTCCCACCCGCGCCTCCAGCGATATTCCGCATCAATGCAAGAATCCACCTCCCCGCCCGGCTTGAAAATGATCGGGTTGCCGGGCGCGGCCGGGGTGTGCGAGGATGGGCGGATGATGAAGCGTGGGTTACATGAAAAATCGTCTCCGGATGAAATCCGGGCTCGATTTGATGGCGATGTCGAACGGTTTTCAAACCTGGACAGCGGGCAGGCGGCAACCGTGGATGCGCCGCTGGCCATGGAATTGATCACCCGGGCCGCAGTGGCATCGACAACCGAGATCCGCCGGTGCCTGGATATCGGGTGCGGGGCGGGCAACAACACGATCCGCTTGCTGCAGGCGTACGGAAAAGGATTCGATTGCGACCTTTGTGACCTCAGCCGGCCGATGCTGGAGCGGGCCGCGGGGCGGGTGGCCGGGTTCTCCGACGGAACCATACGCACCTTCCAGGGCGACTTCCGTACCCTGCGGTTCGACGAAGAGGGCTACGATGTGCTCCTGGCCGCCGCGGTGCTGCACCACCTCCGGGATGACGAAGACTGGGAGCGGGCTTTCGCGAAGATGTATTCCCTCCTCCGTCCCGGCGGATCGGTCTGGGTGACGGACCTCGTTTCCCATGAGAGCCGGGCTGTCGATAGCCTGATGTGGGAAACATATGCAACTTACCTGATCGAGCTGGGCGGCGAGGACTATCAGCGGGAGGTGTTTGATTACATCGACAAAGAAGATTCTCCGCGGCCGGTGACCTATCAATTGGAGCTTCTGCGCAAGGCGGGTTTCCGCAACGTAGAGATCCTCCACAAGAATGCCTGCTTCGCCGCCTGCGGCGCGGTGAAATAGAGCCTGGGACCGAGAGGGCTTCTCGCGGCGGGCCTGTATCGGTCGATTGCGACCTCGATTTCGCGTACGAAGATATGTTGCCTTTCTCCCGCCCGCGGTGATGGGCGGGATAGGGTTGACCGGCGGACCGGCCCTTCATACCAACCGCCAATACGTATCGGTATACATGCGCCGACGATTTGGTTTCCGTGTTCAGGTGTCAGGAGGGCCTGAAACCTGACACCCGAAACCTCTTGAGGAAGTCTGAAATAATACTGATACGTTCTTCCGACTGGTATCGGTTATCCGTACAAGGGACCGAAGTTGGCGCAGGCCCGGTAGTCCCCGCCCTCGGCATCGGCCGTGCCGAAGCCGTTCCAGGCCGCGGGGCGGAATATGTCTTCCTCCCCGATGTTGTGCATATAGACCGGAATGCGGAGCATCGCGGCAAGGGAGATCAGGTCGGCGCCGATGTGGCCGCAACTGATCGCACCATGATTGGCCCCCCAGGCATTCATAACGGAGTACACATCGCGAAATGGTCCTTTGCCGGTGAGGCGCGGTACGAACCAGGTCGTGGGCCAGGTCGGGTTGGTACGCTCGTCGAGAGCATCGTGAATCTTCTTCGGCAACTGCACCGTCCAGCCTTCGGCAATCTGCAGGGCCGGGCCGAGACCTTTGAACAGGTTGATCCGGCACATTGTGACCGGCATGTTGCCCTTCGTCCCCTTGGGAAACCGGGTGGACCAGCCGCCGCCGGGGAAGTATTCGGTGATCGACGGGTGCCAGGTCGTTGACTTCAGGCACTTTTTCACTTCGCCGTCGGTAATCTCCCAGTACGGTTTCATGGCCGGCTTGCCGTTCCGGGACTGCTCGCCGGTTGCATCCAGCGCGGTGGGGCCGGAGTTGATCAGGTGCAGGATTCCCCCCGATGCTTTGCCGGTCAGCTTCTGGCCGGTTGCATCTTTCACCGCGGCCGGGCTCCAGTAGGTCCGGACATCGGCAAAAATCTGGGCGGTGTTGGTCAGAAGGTAATTGAAGAGCATGGACGCGCCGTTGAGGGCGTCATTCTCCGTGGCCACGATGTACGGCGCCCGCTTCCCGTTCCAGTCGAAGGAGGTGTTGAGGATGGCTTCGAGGAAGTCGCCGTTGGGCTGGTAGTCGGTCCACTGGCGCTGACCCTGGAATCCGGAGGCGATGGCATGGTGGCCGTGGGCCTCTTCGCCGTAGCCCAGCTCCGCGAGCTTCGGGTTGCCGACCATCAGGTCCCGGGCGATCAGGGCCATCTTCACCGAGGTTTCCCACTCGTGATCGAGCTGCTTGCGGGAGCGGCGGGTCTTGGGGCTGTTGTAGTCCTTGCCCTCCTTGCAGTGCTTCTTCACCCAGGCCATGGCCTTGCTGTATTCGTCCTTGTCGTAGATCCCCTTGTCGATGCGGCGGAGGAACTCGGTCATGTCGATGCTTTCCACCCGCATGCCGAGGTATTGCTCGAAGAAAGGCTGGTCGACGATGGAACCGGCGATACCCATGGACGTGCCGCCCATGGCGAGGTACGCTTTTCCCTTCATCATGGCCACGGCGAGCCCGGCCCGGCAGAAGCGGAGGATCTTTTCCTTCACATCAGCGGGAATCGTGAGGTCGCCCGCCTTCTTGACGTCGCGTCCGTAAATGCCGAATGCGGGAAGGCCCTTCTGGGCATGGCCGGCGAGGACGGCGGCAAGATACACGGCGCCCGGCCGCTCGGTGCCGTTGAAACCCCACACCGCCTTGGGGGTGCGCGGATCCATATCCATCGTTTCGGAACCGTAGCACCAGCACGGTGTGACGGTCAGGGAGACGCCCACGTTTTCCTGACGGAATTTCTCCGCACAGGCCGAGGCCTCGGCCACACCACCGATGCAGGTGTCGGCGATGACGCACTCAACCCTGGTTCCATCCGGATACCGGAGCTCCGAGGCGATCAGTTTGGCCGCCGCCCTTGCCAGTTGCATGGTTTGGTCTTCAAGTGATTCGCGAACGCCGCCAAGACGTCCATCAATCGTGGGCCGGATTCCGATGCGGGGATAGGTCATGGTCATGTCTCCTCAGTTGTCCATTCATGCGTATCATACATCGTCAGTCTAACCAGCGGAATAGCCCGGATTGTCCACTCATTGTCAATTCTTGACTTCTTGTGTGGAGAGCAGGCACGCTGGCGGCATGGCGAAAACGTCCCGACCGGTTCTCCCGCTTCCGCGATACTTCAGCTCGCAGGTCGTTCGTGCTCGACGCTTTTACCTGAGGGGAGGGCCTCGGAGTCTATCGGATGTCGGCGTCCTCGGCGGCGGTTTGGAGGAGTGCCGCCCGGATTACCTGATCGATCGCCCGGGTTTTCCGAGTCCGATTCTCGAATTTGTTGCCGGCGGGGCGGGGGAGCTTGTGATGCAGGGCAGCCGCCACGAGCTGGTGCCGGGAACGGTATTCACCTACGGGCGGGGCCTCGCGCATTGCATGGCATCCGACCATGACCGGCCCCTGGTGAAGTTCTTTCTCGTGCTGACCGGTCATCGGGCCTCCGCGATGCTGAAGCAGCACGGCCTCGCCGCGGGTACGGTCATCCGGGTTGGACATCCGGATCGCATCCGGCGGATTTTTGACGACATGATCGGCTTCGGGCTTGGCGATCGTACGGATCGGGAGGACTGCTGCCGGAGGGCGGCGGAATATCTCCTGATGTTGATCCGCGAATGGAGACTGCCGACCGGCCAGGCCGCGAACGAGGCAATCATACCAGGCATGATCTTAAAGATGTCGCCGTCATAGCCTGCGATGTTCCAGGCAATCACGGCGGATATACCGGCGGTCATCATGAG
>JAUIHQ010000322.1 GCA_030432155.1 bacterium
GGCGGGCGACATTTGATGTAATCAGTTCGGCATGATTCGTGGCGCCTTCGATCACCACGCCGAGGCCGATCAACGCATCATACGTCCCGCCGTCGGCCATCTTCTTCAATGCGGCGGGGATTTCAAAGGAACCCGGAACATGCACCACGGTCAGATCCTTCTCCGAGGCGCCATACTGTTTCAGGCAGTCGACGGCGCCCTGGAGATTGTTGCGGGTGAACAGATCGTTGAAACGGCTGACCACGAGGCCGACTTTCAGCCCGTCCGCCTTCATACTTCCCTGGATTTCCTTCATATCATGACTCCATTGTTCCATTCATCCTGCCGTCGGTATCGTCCGGCAACCGGGCAAACAGGAGCTTGCCCCTCCTGTTTGCACATCCTGTCCAACATTCCTATCATCGGCACGAGCCGTATCAATGGGCAAGCAGGAGCTTGCCCCTCCGGCCAGGTCACGTTGTCCAACATTTCACATCATCGGCACGAGCCGGGTCAGCGGGCATGCGGGAGCTTGCCCCTCCGGCGCGGCTTTCCTGGTTACTGGAGGGGCAAGCTCCCGCTTGCCCTTCTCACCATTTTCCATAGCACAATTGCGGCTCAAAGTAGATGGCCCAGCTTGCTTTTCTTCGTCGCTAGATAGTGGGCGCTGTGTTCGCTGCCGGGCAGGACCAACGGCATGCGTTCACGTACCGTGAGCCCATACTCCTCAAGTCCGGAAATCTTGCGGGGATTGTTGGTAATCAACCGCACCGACCGGATGCCGAGATCGACCAGCATCTGGGCGGCGATGGCATAGTCCCGTTCGTCGGCTTCAAAACCGAGTTGCTCGTTGGCCTGGACGGTATCGTACCCCTGCTCCTGCAGGGCATACGCCCGCAATTTGCCCTCGAGTCCGATCCCCCGCCCTTCCTGCCGCATATACAGCAGCACGCCGCAACCTTCCGACGCAATGCGTTGAAGGGCTTCCCGAAGCTGGGATCCGCAATCGCAGCGGAGAGAGCCGAAGGCGTCGCCGGTCAGGCACTCGCTGTGAATCCGCACCACCGGGGCCTCCTGCGAAGCGGGATCCCCGATGTAGACCGCGAGGTGATGCTTGTGGTCTATCAAGGAGCGGTACATGCGCATTTTGAACAGGCCGAAATCGGTGGGCATGTTGACCTCGGTATCCAGCTCGATCAATTTTTCGGTCCGCTTCCGGTATGCGGCCAGCTCGCCGATCGTGGTCATGCACAGGCCATGCTTGCGGGCGAAGACTTCGAGATCATCCTTCCGCGCCATGGAACCATCTTCGTTGAGTACCTCACATATCACGCCGGCCGGCTTGACCCCGGCCAGCTTCGCAAGGTCGACCGCAGCCTCGGTGTGGCCCGGGCGCTCGAGTACGCCGCCGGAACAGGCGGCGAGCGGAAACATGTGCCCGGGCCGGACAATGTCTTCCGGTTTGCCGGCATCATCCACCAGCACACGGACAGTCCGGGCCCGGTCATGGGCGCTGATGCCGGAGCCAATGCCTTCGGCGGCATCCACCGACTCCATGAACGCGGTGTTATAGGCGTCGCCCCCGCTGTGCACACTCATCCTGGCCAGGCCGAACCGGGCCAATAGCGACTTGTCCATTGCGATGCAGATCAAACCCCGGCCATGGGTGGCAAGAAAGTTGATCGTATCGGGGGTGACCGCTTCCGCGGCCACGATCAGGTCGCCTTCATTTTCCCGGCGGGCGTCGTCGCGCACGATGACGATCTCACCTTTCCGGAAGGCCGCGATGACCTGTTCCACCCCTTCGCCGGCCACAGCGCGGGCGCTTTCGCGAGTATTCCTGGTTGTAGTCGATTGCAACATATTCCGTCCCTCTGACAGACGTCTTCGGGGCAGAATACGGGTAGGTATCCGCTGGCTCCCGATCTTCTTTCATCCAGACTATACTGTCGGCGCCAGATCACAGCCCGTAGGCCGTGGACTGAACTCAGTCCCTACCAAAGCAGGGAGTCGCGGGCTTCACCGCCGGTCAGGAATTTCCCGCAAACGCGGGATCACCTTGCCCTGAAGATCGTCTATGTACCGTTGCAACATACGGATTATGAGGGGGAAAGGCAAGACGAAAGGGCTGATCCCTACAACACCCGGCCGATTTTGCGGAACGCGGCGGCGCGGGCGTCGATCTCGGGGAGGGTCAGTTCGGCCAGCCGATCGAGGCTGAAATCCTCAACCCCGAACGATGCGACCACGCTGCCGTAGGTCATGGCCTTGCGGATATCGTTTTTGCCCACGCGTCCGCCCCGGGCCAGGGCGCCGAGGAAACCGCCGGCGAAGGTATCCCCGGCTCCGGTCGGATCGTGAACGTCTTCGAGGGGATAGGCCGGCATCAGAAAGATATCGTCCCCGGTAAACATGATGCTTCCGTGCTCGCCCTTCTTGATACAGACATACTTGGGACCGAGATCCAGCAGGGCCCGGGCGGCCCGGATCAGCCCATGCTCGCCGGTGAAGTGCCGGGCTTCGGATTCGTTCATGGTGAGCATCGTCACCTTGCCGATCACCTCGGTGAGGGTGTCCTTGGCCACGTTGATCCACAGGTCCATGGTATCGAGCAGGACGAACTTCGGTTTCTTCACCTGGTCCAGCACGTGAAGCTGGAGGTCGGGGGAAATGTTGGCAAGGAATAGGAAATCGACATCCCGGTAGGATGGCGGCAGCTCGGGGGAGAAGTCGGCGAATACGTTCAGCTCGGTCGACAGCGTCCGGCGGTTGTCCATGTTCTTCTCATAGACCCCGGACCACTTGAAGGTCTCCCCCTCCGCGACCTGAAGACCCTCCAAGTCGATACCGAACCGGCGGTACAGATCCATGTAGGACTGAGGAAAGTCGGTGCCGACCACCCCCACCATGCCGACGTTGGTGAAGTACGACGCGGCAGCACAGGCATAGCTGGCCGATCCTCCAAGGATATCCTCACGCCGTGCGGTCGGGGTTTCGATGGTGTCGATCCCGACGGAACCGACAATGACAAGATCCATATGGTTGTTCTGGTGTTCACTCATAACGTCCTCCGTGCGTCGTTCAGGCGCTCGCGCCTTCGCCTTCCGTCATCCGCTCTTCGATGCGTTCACAGAAGAGGTGGTAGAGCAGCAGGTGCCCTTCCTGAATGCGAGGCGTTTCGGTGGTGCAGGAAATGGAAAGAACCCGGTCCGCGGCGGCGGCCAGCTTGCCTCCGCTGCCGCCGGTCAGGGCCACGGTGCGGACGCCCTTTGCTTTTGCGGACGCGAATGCAGCCAGCACATTGCCGGCATTGCCGCTGGTGGAGATGCCGAGGAGGATATCCCCGGGACGGCCGAGGGCTTCCACCTGCTTGGCGAAGACCTGGTTGTAATCGTAATCATTGGAAATGCAGGTGAGAATAGATGAATCCGTGGTCAGGGCGATCGCCGCATAGGGCTCACGCTCCTTGAGGAATCGATTCACGAATTCTCCGGCGATATGCTGGGCGTCGCCGGCGCTTCCGCCGTTTCCGCAGATCATAAGCTTGCCGCCGGCTTTCAGGGACGCAACCACCTCCCCGGCGAAGGCCTCCACATCATCAAGCATCGTGGAGAAGACATGATGGGCAACCGTGAGATAGGTTTCGGCGATGCGATTGGTATCCATCACGATCCTCCCCGAAAGGGTTCGGCTTTCACCTCGATCGGCTCCTCCCCGGCCTGAGCCTTGCCGATGAATTCCTGGATACGGACTTCTACATTCCGGATATCCCGGATGCCGATCCGGTCGCGGATCAGGGTCCGGCACTGCTCCTGCAGCCGTTCGGAAATCATCGGTACGTTCCCGCCGACCTTGACCCGGACATCGAGGGCGACATCCAGCTCATCATGAACCGCCCGGACCTCGGGACGCAGGGATACAATGTGGCCATCCTCGTTCTTCAACTGCACCAGCACATCCTGAAGCGCCTTGAGGCTGATGCTGACCGAACCGTTTTCGGTCTCATAGGCCAGAAAATCCGTGGACTGACGGCTTCGCAACCCGGTCAGGAGATACAGGGTGGTCAGTACGAGCACCCCCATACCGTACAGGATGGCGTCACCCCGCTTTGCCTCAAGCCCGGCTGTGAACGTCGACCACGCCTCCCCGCCCTGAAAGGCGGCGGGAAGAAACGTCAACGCGCTGAACAGGAGGCCGGAAAACAGGATCAGCCCGGCGGCGCGGTGAATCCAACGCATCATCCGTGACGATCCTGGGATGCGTCGTCCCCGGAATCATCATGGGGAAGCTGAACCCCCTGCA
>JAUIHQ010000323.1 GCA_030432155.1 bacterium
CACCGGCTTCTTCAACGGTCCCCAGTAAATCAGGTGCTGCATCTTGCTGGCGAAGGTCATCTTCTTGAACGGTCCGACAAAATTCCACGGCTCGTTCAGCGCATCGGCGTCGCCGACAATCTCAATCTCGCGGGGGTCCGCGCAGCCCAGCCCTTTCTCGTGGGCCATCCGGGCATATTTGAGATCCCGCATCGGATCGAATCCCATCAGCTTGGCCGCCACCGAATCGATCGCCACCTGGTCGGCCGATGCGAGGATCACGTTTTTCACATGCGGAATCATGCAGCGCGGGCCCGGGCCGTCGCCGGCGAAGGTTCCGTCCATGACCGCGAATACCCCGGGGTGGATCTTTTTTTGAATCATCAGCAGATCCACCAGGGTTTCGTGGATGACCGGATGGGTCCAGTGCCGCCGCTCGTTCAGCAAGCCGCCGAAGGCATTTTTCATCGCCCCGGTGGTCGTGGTAAAGATGTGGGTCTTGACCGTCGGCAGGTGAAGGATGTTCTCGCCGATGAACCGCTTGGGGATCATGAAGCCGTCAGGATAGACATCGTTCAGGCAGATGAAATCATCGGCGAGGTCACCGACCGCATCCCGGACGTGAATCCATTCCTCCCCCTCGTACAGGTGCACGTTGCGCAGCTTGTGGGCGTCGGTCACGTTCACCTGCTTGTTCTCGCGTTCGCCGAGATGAGCGTCGATGACCACCGTCCGGTTATGGCATCCATGGATCAGGTCGGGGTTGTACCCGTCGTTTTTCATCGCCCGGATCACACCCTCAAGCTGCCACGGGGTGGTCGAGCTGCCGGGATAAAAGAAGTGCCAACTGATGTTGATCTTGAGGGCGGTATCGATGGATTTATCCATCACCTCCTGGTACCCGGCAAGGTTCATCAGCCGGTGGTAATCCTCAAGAACCGTTTGCGGCGACGTTCGTAAAATAGCGACTTTCGATTTCATATACGTTCCAAGTGACCCGAAAAGCGGTCGTTTCGTTCAACTATACACGATATCGGCGCCAAAATCAGGATTTCCCGCCGACCCATGCCAGCATGTCCCGATGCACCAGGCCGTTGTCGGCCAGCACAGCCAGCCGGCCGTCGGGCCGTTCGTCGACGATTTCCGCGGTACCGCCGGCCCTTTCGACAATCAGCGACGCCGCCGCGATATCCCAGATATGGATGCCCGACTCGTAAAACACCTCGGCCTTGCCCTCGGCGACCTGGCACAGGTCCAGCGCTGCGGCGCCCATCAGCCGGGTTTTGAAAATGCGGGGCGCGATGGAGGTCATTCGGGCGAATCCTTCCTCCATATCATCCTGCCCCTTGGAGATGCCGGTCAGCATAACGCAATCCGCCGGCTGATCCCGACGGCTGACCGAGATCTCCCGATCATTCAGCCGGGCCGGCGACTCCGCGGTGGCCGTATACAATAGGTCAAGGGCCGGCGCATACACCGCCCCGGCCAGTACGCGTCCCTCCCGCCGTACCGCCGCACTGGAACACCACCAGGAAAACCCGCGGGAAAAATTCACCGTGCCGTCAATCGGATCGATGACCCACTCCCACCCGTTCCCGCCGCTGCCGCCGGCCGTGCCTTCTTCGCCAAGAATCCGGTGCTTCGGGAACCGGGCCAGAACCGCCTTTTCCGCCTGGTCCTGGGACTCCCGGTCCAGCACGAGCTTCACAT
The DNA here is from genome assembly GCA_030432155.1 of bacterium. GTDB lineage: Bacteria > Verrucomicrobiota > Kiritimatiellia > CAIVKH01 > CAIVKH01 > JAUIHQ01. Next base: position 1,690 of record JAUIHQ010000323.1, read on the forward strand.
CGTGCCGGGCGGCTTCCATGACTTCGTGAAGACGATGGGAATTGTGGAGGGCATGACCGCCCGCCGCCCGGACCGCATCCACGGCGCAGGCCAGGAGGTCATCAAGACCGGGTTGAACGCTCATCGCCCTCGGCTCCGATCAGATGCCCATGTCGATCGCCGACTCGGGGAAGGCGGTCAACCAGAGCTGGAGCCATACCTCGGTGTCGTCGTCGATCTGACGAAAGCCGAGTCCGGTCCCAATGCAACGACCGGTATGCTTGACGAAATAGGAGTGTTCTTCCAACTCGCCCAGCTCGTCGTCGTACCGGACGTATGCTTCAAACGACCACTTCGCGTCAGGGAACAGGATCATCTCGCCGGTCACGAGGCTTCGCGTGTCCTTGGCATAACGGTACTCGACGCTGAAACGGCTGAAATCCTCGAGGTAGTAATGGCCCTGGATGCTGAAGCGGGTGAACTCGCCCTCGTACTGGTCGTAGGCGCCGTCGAAGTCGATCGGCAGCCAGGGAACCAGCCGCAGCTCGGTATCAAAGAAGATCTCCGAGAAATCTTCCTGCTCTTCCTCCTTTTCCACGCGATAAAAGGAGAATACATCGAAATCGACAAGATCGACCGGGATGCCGTCCCGTCGGGTCTGCAGCTTGTTCCGCATGCCGAGCTTGATATCGTGGCGCTTGTCCAGCGTATCGACGGTGTCGAACTGGGGCAGATCGCTGGGCAACAGGTTGGGCTCATCCACCCAGGTATGGTCGAGGTAGGGTTCGGCGATATGGCGGAGGCCGTCTCCGTCGCCGAGAACGATCAGGTCCTCCCATGCCTTGAACGCCTTGAAGGAGCCTTCCCACCCGAGTTGATACACATTACGGAAATCCGCATCGCCCTCGCGCACGAAGGTCCCGGTGTCGTTGGTGACGATCACCGACCCGTCGGGCTGGGTCAGGACGAGGTTGTTGCTGAAGGTTCCGCTCTCCACCGTGCTGGAGTAGTAGGTGCCGCGGTAGCCCGCCCGGGGAATGATGTTCAGGAAGCCGAAGTTCCGGGTCGGGTAGAACACGGTGTGGCCGGAGTCGATACGGAACGCGTCATAATCCTCGACCGGCGTTCCCTCGGGGAATACCCGTTCGAGATACGCGGCGCTGTTCTCGCTCTCGTAATAGAAACCGGAATCGCCGATCTGCTGGCGGTTCACATCCAGCGTCAGCTCGGGGAGCCGGTCGACGTTTTCGTAGAAGTCGTTGAGCCGCTTGTTGAACAGCAGCGCCGCGGTGTAGTGATCACCGCGGTGGGTCAGGGTCACCCGGTTCTCGGGCTGCACGTTGTTGCGGAATTCCTCGTTGAAGAAGTCTTCAAGAATGAAGGGATCGCTGAGGTAGTTGAGTTCGCCGATCAGGTAGTCGCGGTCGGTGAACATCTGAAAATGACTCAACTTCAAACGGTACCGTTCGTTATCGAGCAGATCCTCGGTGCGGTTCTCCTCCTCGTCGGCGTTGATGAACGGATCGTCGTCATTGATATAGTAGGACCGGAACGCTCCGTTCCAATCGCCGTCCTCTCCGCCGTCGATCCATTCGAAATCCTGGCCGAGACCCACCCCGCGCTCGTGCCGGTAGTCGGCATGGGTGATGGTCTTGAAGTATTTGTTGAACCGGATGTGATAGGCGGTCAACAGGAACGCGCCCTGGCGGGAGCTGTAGCCCGGCATGATTTCGAAGTACGCGGTGTGGGGGCCGAGCGACTTCGAGTAGGACGGGAGATAGAAGAACGGCACGAACCCGGCGTAGAAGGTCACGCCTTTCGCGTATACCCGGTCATCCACCAGGCGTCCGGACCTCGCCCTTGCATACAGCGGGGGCCGCTCGCCCTCGCAGGTGGAGATCTGAAGGTTCTCCAACTCGTATTCATTGGTCGATATCCGGCGCGAATCATCGGCCGAAAGATAAAAGGGCTCGAAGTAGGAGGTGAAGGTTCCGAAGTCGCCCTCGCGGGTCCGGAGGTTGTAGGAAAACTCGTCGCCCTGCCAGGTCTTGGCGCCCTTGGTGTAGATGACGTTACCGCGGGCATAGACGTCGCGGCTCTCGGTCTGAACGGTCATGTAGTCGGCCCGCAGCGTGGCTTCGCCGTCCCGGATCGTGACATTCCCGCTGGCGATGAGCATTTGCTGATCGTCGAGATACTCCAGGGAGTCCGCGGTGACGTCGATCGGGGCAGGGCCGGAAGCCGTGGATTCGTCGGAAGGGGTCTGGGCGGGAGCCGCCGGCCCGGTCACCATCCACGTAAACAGGACGGCCGCCGCGAACAGGATCGCCTTCAGGCCGGAAATTCGTTGGTTGTTCTTCATGTATGTTACTCCGCGTAAAGTCGCCGAACCCTAGCAAAGCCGCACAATGCCAGCCAACCAGAAAAGGTCAAGACCGGGCGAGCTTCCGTATGACGGTTGCATGGGCGGGATCGACCGGCTGGATGGAAAGCCGCATCCCCCGCCGGGTCACCATCATGCCCTCCAGCGCCGGGCAGGCTTTCAACTCGTCGAGGGATACCAGGCGGGGAAACGTTTCCTTCCAGGCCACATCCACCCTCAGCCATAC
>JAUIHQ010000324.1 GCA_030432155.1 bacterium
GTATTATCTTCCAAATTATCAGCGGTGGTTGCATCGGGACCCGATTAAAGAAGATGGGGGTATTAATCTATTTGCATTCACGCATAACAATCCTGTCGATCGCGTTGATCTAGATGGTCTCGACGATTTCAAAGCAAGCGGAATTGCTGGTGGCTACTACTCTGGAACCTACCAAAATGTGCCTGTTGCAAATGTAAATCAGTCTGGAAGCGATAGCACAGACAACAGGGGAGGTGGACAACTTGAAGGAATGCTAAAAACGGTCGAGATGGGCTCTGATGCAATTGGTGTTGCAGGTGCTGGAAAGGGACTGGCTAAAGCAGGTGCCAAAGGCTTATTAAATACCTGTTCAAAGAAGGGATTAAAAAGTGGACTTGATGATCTTGCGAAGGGATCAAAGTCACTGACAGAACAAGCCCCAAACAAAGGACTAGGTAGCAATCCTTTCAAAGGAAAGATCCCCCAACAGATTGATGAGATGCTAACGTCGAAGGGGTTCAAGAAAGTTGGAACAGATCCCGCTTCCGGGAAGGGCTCGTATTTTCATCCCGAGACTGGGAGAAAATATTATGTGGATCCCGGTGGAAAATATAAAGCCGGAACAGAGTTGCCCCATGTTGATGTTCATCGGATGGAAAACGGAGTCAATCTAGAGGGAGCGAAAAGAAAATATCCCCTTGGAGAGTCACTCTATGAATGACACTTCCAAGTCAGAAAATATGTTATCCTTCGAATGGGATGAAAAAGGTGAGCGGCTGGAAATTCACGCATCTAAAGCGGGGTTAGAGCGCCTTTTAGAGCGGCTAAACAGGCTTGCGGAATCTGCTCCACCGGAGCATGCGCACATGATGACAGAAGAGTGGGGCGGTGCTGATTTAACGTCTGAAAAGCAAAATGCCGAAGCCGTTTTGATCAACCATGTTAAGATATTCCGTTGGAAGTAGGTCTGGCCCCACGAACCCCCGCTGTCATGGTGTCTGCTTTCGCACACACCCCGCCAGCGCCCCGAATCCGCCCCGGCCTGATCACGGCATCTGCTGACGCACATGCCGCGCCAGTCCCCCCGATGTGGTCTCCCTTCCTACGGTCGGTCGGCCTTCCTTCCCCCGGCCAGCTTCAAGCCTCCAGGTATTCGGCTTCAAGCTGTCCGCCCCACGCTCCACTTCGTTGCGCTCCAGAACCCCCCGCCCCGAGTCCCAGGCCGCACGGGTCCGCCCCGGAATGGCCGCACACAAACGGCGTGCGACCACCGGCGAGACATCGCATAATGGCTGCCATTATGCGACGTGTCGCCTTTCCGGGGCACACCCGCGCTGAGACATAACCCTGTTATGTCTCCCTGGGACTCCCCCCTGCCCAACAGCGAAGGGGGCCATGCCTTAAAATTAAATTATAGCGATGCTTAAGAAGGTCAAGTCTTGTGGTGCTCCACTGCCAACCTTGGCTCGGCGTGTACCGGGCCTTGGAAGCATCTGCACCTCGGGACGTTGAGGTAGGGAAAGCCTGTCTTGCGCGCGCGTCAAAGTTCGAAAGCGGGAGTCGGTAAAGAAGGTTTGCGCCGGGATTACCTCCACGAAGCGGGTTGTTTTGCTTTGACGCATGCCCGAAAGTGGTGGTTACAGGCCGTGATCGGGGTCGTTGGCCCGCGCAGCGAGATCGGACCAGCGCCGCATGTCCCGCAGGGCGGTTTCGTCGAGCATCTCCACATGCCCGTCGAGGGCGGCGGTGACCGCTTTGCCCCGGTAGCGTAAATCCACGTAGCCATGCTGGGCCGGGTCTGCGTCTTCGCGGAAAGGATGGTTGGACCACAGGTCGTTGACAACCCGGGGTGCGTGAACCTTGAAGTACCCGGGAATGGGTTCATTCTTTTCGCCCGGCATACGGGCGCTGACAAACACGAGCTGCCGCGAAGGACTTGCAGCGTGACTCATCCGGGTAAGGCAGAACGGACCAAACCGGTTGAAGTGTGAATCGATGGGCCGGATTCCCTCGCCGCTGTTGCCGGAGTCGTCGCCGCCGACATAGAAAATATTCATGCCCAGCGATGGTGAAACACTTACCGCGTAGTCGTCGCTCGAAGCGTCAGCCATCGGTTCGACCCGTCCATCGGGATTCGCCCACATGACCTGTTTATCTGTACTGCCGATATAGGGCATGAGCCGCCAGGGATAGCGGGCGCTGGCCGGGTACGACAGGCTTTTACCCGTCGGGAGTTCCACCGGTCCATTGACATAGCCAGGGAGAAGCCGGTCGTCATGGTCGATGGCAAAGTTGACGATTCCCATCATCAGGGATCGAGCGCATGACTGTTCACGCGCTGCCTTGGCCGACAACCGGGCCGACGACAGGGCGGGCGACAAGAGCGCGGCAAGGATACCGATGATGGCGATGACAACCAGCAACTCGACCAGCGTGAACGCCGCTCGGGGTTGCCGATGGTATGCCGATGGAATTATTGACGTAACCGCATGTAGCATGAGGAATCCTCCCCGGGCATCCGGGTTTCCAGAATGTCGCCGTTCATGGTCAGCACCACGGTACGGGGTTGCCAGTCAGGATTGGCAAGATCATCGGTGGTTTCGAGAATCGCACCAGCAGCATCTCTGGACCAGGCGAGTGTACCCGCGGTGTTTTCCGCATAATCAATCGCGGGGCGGATACGATAGGTGATCTCGAGAGTGGCGGGTGTACCGACCACGCTTTCGGTCTGATCCCAAACCGGGTAGCTGGCCGGCCCGCCGAACGCCGCGCTGTGCATGGACGTGAGCACGAAGGGTAAAATGCCCGCGTCGAGAGCGGCCTGAAGATAGGCTTGGATCCACGGATGCTGAACATCGACGTTGAATGCAAAGTCGGTAGGAACCGGCACAGGATCGCCTGCGGTCAGTGTTGCGGTTCCGATGGCGAATACGACGGGGTCGAAACCGTTGGTGGCAGTTCCGTCGGGGTCGACGCTGTTGGACGCATCGATCGGTTCGCCGTTGCGAAGCGTAATGGGGTAGACATTGCGGATCTCTTTGTAAACGCCGGGCGGTGCGGAGTCGGCGAAGGGCCCGTCTTCGCCGAAGCCCCAGGCGTCGTTGGTACCGCGAAATCCTGCGCCGAAGAGTTCAATCGGCCGGCCGGTGTCCGCATCAGCCTGGTACATGGCCTGGGTGGCCTCGAGATACGTCATCCAGCCATCCTGCGACGGATCATAGTCGAAGTCTCCGTCCCCCGCGGTAGCGGTCATGCGGCAGGCCAGGATTTCGTATGCGCCGTCGCCGAGTCCCGCGGGAATGGCGTTGGTGAGGACAAATCCGAAGTAGGCCTGTGCATCCCTCTGGTCGAATGAGGGGTCCAACGTGCCGAAGGTTGATGCCGACGCCCGGTTGCCCTGAGGCGACGATGCGTTGAAGGGATACATCCAGCGGTCGTAGTCAGGTTCGTTGAGCGTGGCGTCATCGGTCGGTGCGGAGCCGGCGATGCGGATCGACGGGTTGTCGATCTCGAGCCGGTACGGTCCGGGCAGGCCCCCGTAGCCAACAGGAACATACAATAGCACCTGTACATTCCCGACATTGGAGAAGACGTTGCTGAAGTTGCTTCCTTCAAACGAAACGAACGCGGTGTTGGCCGGATCCACCGGGATGGAAAGGCGTGTCCATTCTCCGGAGGGAATCGGTTCGGGTGCGACGGCGATACCGCCGGGAAAATTAAACGGTGATGCAAAACGTATGCCGACCGGCAGATCCGTGCCGATGTCATGCCGGATATCGATGGAGAATACCGTCACGCCGGAGGTGTACCAGTTTCCGGCAAAGGCACCGCCGCTGCTGCCGTATGTGGAATGACCGCGGACCGCGATGCTGAGTTGGGTATTGGTCGCGCCGACAAACGAAAGATTCGTGACGGCGGCATAGGCATCGCCGACGCCATCCGGTCCATCCGTGGAGATCCACGTCAGGTCGGTTGCCCCATCCGAGGCGCGCCAGTTCTGTGAGGTTGTGTCGAACGACTCCGTAACATTTCCCACGCCTGACGCATGGAGGGATGACAACATCAGGGCGCCGAACATTCCGAGCCGGATGGATGTGCGGGTATTTATCATGAAGCGATTCCTTCGGTTGCGGTGGTAACGTGATCGAGGAGCGCCCGCCAGGCCGGGAGTTCCGGTCGTCCCGGTTTTCGTTCGCCGAAGAACTGGGCGAGCTCCACCCCGTTGGCATCGAAGATCTCGAACGACGTCACGATGCCGTCCTTGGTCGGTTTACGGACGATCCATGCGTTG
>JAUIHQ010000325.1 GCA_030432155.1 bacterium
GGTGGATATCAGCAACGAGGTCATCATGGATCCGTCCCGTACGCTCTCCGGCCTCGACCTTTTCGTCTCCCGCTATACCGACCATCCCGTGGTCCGGCATCTCGACGGCATCACCAGCGTGTTCTACATGCCGCGGCCGGTTGAGCCGACCGCGGAGCATCGAGAAACCGCGGCGGCGGATGACCGCCCCCTCGTCCAGCCCCTGATCAATTCATCCACCAATAGCTGGGCCGAAGTGGATCCCGACCTCAAGCCGGTGACGTATGACCCGGAGCGGGACCGTATCGGCCCTGTATCGTTCGGTGTGGCCGTGGAACGCGGTCCTCGCCAGCAGTTGAACGTCGGCATCCGTCCCACGCGGATGGTCGTGATCGGGGATACGGACTTCGTCTCCAACGGGGGCGTGGGGGGCGGGAACATCGATCTCTTCATGAGTTCGTTGAACTGGCTTCTCGACCGTGAGCAACTGCTCGCCATCGCGCCCAAACCCGTCGAGCAGACACGGCTGATCATGGACCGCCGCCAGCTCTCCCTGCTGTTCTGGCTGACTGTGGTCGCCATGCCCATACTGGCCGCGCTGGGCGGCATGATGGTTCTCATCCGGAGGCGCGGCTGACCATGCGCTGGGGAACAACCTTGCTGCTGAGCCTGTGCGCGATCCTTCTCGGAGTCTGGATTTATATGTTCGAACGTCACGGCGATACCACCGAACAGCGCCGGGAGACTCTGCGGAGGGTGGCGGCGGTCGAACCGTCGGACGTCATCGGACTGCGGGTACATCACGACAATCAGGTCATCGTCTGCGTCCGGACCAATGGCCAGTGGAGATTGAACAGCCCGGTGGATGCGCCGGCGGATGCCGGGCGGGTGGAAGCCCTGGTCGAAGAACTCACCATGCTCCGCAAAGGCAACATCATCACCCCGGAAAACCGGGGAAAACCGGCATGGACCGAACCCTATGGACTGGACCGCCCGCGGGCCGAAATCACCGTGCAGACGGAACGGGGGTCGATTACGGTTCAATTCGGTCGAGATACGCCGCTCGGCGGCAACCTCTATGCCGCGGTCGAAGGGTATGAGGATATCTTCGTCACCGGAACAAACATCCTTACCACCCTTCCGCCATCGCTGACGGAATGGCGGGACCGGCGACTGTTCCACGGTTTGCCGATCGACGTCCGCCGGTTTGATATTCAACGTCGCGATGGCGTGTTGCAGCTCGCCCGCCAGGAATCGGGGGCATGGATCATCGAGAAGCCGGTCATCGCCCGCGCCGCTTCGGGGGCCGTACAGGCATGGTTGGATCGGCTGTTCGAAATCCGGATCGAAGACTTCGTTGCCGACTCCATAGCTGCCGCCTCGCTCTACGGTCTCGATGACCCGGATGCACAGGTCACGGTGTTTCTCGCTCCGCGTAACCTCGAAACCTCCGTACGGCTGGGCCGGGCGGTCGATAACCGTCCGGGAAGCATGTATGCATCGATTGCCGGGCGGGACCACGTGATCGCTGTGCCCGGCGCCCTGCAGGGGCTGGCGTCGATACCGGTCGAGGACCTGCGGGACCGCCGGCTCGTTCCTGTCGATCCACGCCGCATCCGTTTTTTCCGTGTGGATGATGACGAGCGCTTCGTGAAGCTTCAGGCCGCCGAAGACGGAACCTGGGAGGTGCTGGAACCGAAGCGATATCCCGCAAACAACGAAGCCACGGTGACTCGTATCGATACCCTGGCCGGGGCGCGGATCGAAGCCTTCATCAGCCCCGGCGATGCGGACATGGCCAAGCTGGGTCTCGCCCCACCCGCCTTCAGAATCCGCATGTCGGTGAACGAACCGGCCCATTCGCTTCCGGTGTTGTCCGAACCTTCCACCCTCACAAATGTGTCGGCAGCGGGCTCGCTTACCGATGAGGATTTTATCATCAGCATCGGCGTACCGCCGGGGACGGGCGGGGTGTATGCGGTTGTCTCGGGGGAATCAGGCATCTATGCCCTCGGAACCAACCTGCTTTCCGCCATTTCCGTTCGGCCGCTAGATTACCGACACGATACCGTCCTTGCCCTTTCGCCGACCGACATTCGCGGGCTTCGCCTGAAAACGGCGGGCGGGGAACATGTGATCGAACGGACGTCCGCCGGGTTCGTATCCGCGATGACCAATCGTGTCGGCCAAACCGAGGCGATCGGCCAGGTACTCAGCCTGCTGCAGAACCTCAAAGCGGGTACATTTACCGCCGAAGACGCCGACTCGTTGACCCCCTACGGCCTGGAGGAACCGGCCGGTTCGCTTGTGATCTCCCTGCGCGGAGAGGCCGGACTCGGCAAGACACTGGTATTCGGCGGCACCGACCAGGCCACCGGGGGAACCTATGCCATGGTCAAGGGGGTGGATGTGGTGTTTACCCTCGATCCCGCCTCCTTTGCCATCCTGACCCAGCCCCTGACAACGCCGATGACCCTGCCGGAAGCATCCCCGGTGCCGGCCGCACTCACCCCGTGACAACCCCGTCCGAACAACCATCCACCCGCATCTGCTGCCGGTCGGCGCTTCAGTGGTTATTCGGGTGCTGCGCGAAAGCCCGGTCCGTCCGTATCGCGATCGTGCTGCTCTGGAACCTGCTGATCTTCGGGGGCGGAGCATGTTTGTACCTCTGGTTCGTCGGCATTCCCGCCGGTCCCGCGAATCGCCTGATCGCATCCCTCGAACCGCCCTACACCTGTACCGTATCCCGCATCCGGCTCGATCCCCGGAACGGAATCAAGCTGGAAGGACTCAGAACCGGCATACCGGTTCGCGACCGGGCGATCGACCTTGAGGCCGGCGCGGCATTTCTTTCCATCGATCCGTTTGCATGGCTGGAGCCCTCCCGGCTTTTGAGACGACTGAGAATTGAACATGGCCGAATCGCCATTCCCCTCCCCCCCACCCCGGACGAGGCCGATCCTTTCTGTGTCATTGAACCGTTTGCCGGCATCGTGGAGCAGGAACCTTCCGCGGTCCGTTTCTCCGACCTATCGGGAACCATCGCCGGGATCCGGCTCACCGCGGACGGCATCCTCGTCAAATCACGCCACCCGTCCGCACAAGGACGCGATGCGTCGGATCTGCTGGCATCCGTGTTCGACCGCATGCCGGTTACCCTCACCCAGTTTTACCGGGAATTGACCCGCAACTCGTACGGCGCCCCCCCGGCGCTTCGATTGCGCTTCTTCCTTCATCCCGAATCATCCGCCGCCAACCGCATCACCATCCTGTTCGATGCCGATGACGTAACCTGCCGGGGCCATACCTTTGACCAATGGACCATTCGGGCCGGCTTTCAGGAAGGGTTCTGGGACCTGGAAAAGGCATCCATGGAAAGTGCGGGTCGGCGGATGCACACATCGGGACGCTTCGATCCGGCCACCGGACTTCTTGAAGCACACCTGGTGAACAATCTCCCTGCCGACCGGTGGTTGCAACTTCTGCCGTCGGCCTGGTCCGCCATGATGCACAAGGCGGGCATCCACCTTGCCGGGAATCTGCAGGGCGAGGCGTGGATCGGACCCGCAACGCCCACCAACTGGCTGCAGCATTGGAACGGTTGGGTCTCCACCGATTCGCTCAAGATCGGAACCCTTGCCGTATCCAATGGATTCATGTCGGTGAAGCGGGACGGCAACCTGCTGGCCATCGAAAAACTGAATGCCGAGGTCGGCGAGGGAGTCCAGCAGGGCCCCGTGTCGGCGACCGTGCACATCGACACGCTCGGACGCACCTACGACGCGGATTTGAACTTCGGTTTCGACCTGCGCGCCGCCGAGAAGCTTATCCCCCGCGATCTTCACGAGGTGGCAACCCAGTTCACGTATGAAAATGCGCCGCTCGAGTTTGCCGGCGGGGTGAGTGGCGTATACGCGACGGGCGGCGCCTACCGGGTTGAAGGAACACTTACCGCAACCAATGCCCGATTTCGCGATGTACGGGCCGACACGATCCGCACGTCGATCCTCGCCACCAACGGATACCTGGCTCTTCATCCCCTTACCTTTACCCGCCCGGACGGAATGTTCGAAGGTGATCTGACGTTCGAATGGCGGACCCATGATATATACATCGACGCCCGCTGCACCAGCGAACCCGTCGACACCACCCGTATCGTATCTGGCCCGCTTTCCCAGGCACTCGATCTCCTTGAATTCGACGGAACCACCTTCGTGACCATGACCGGCCGGGTTCACACCGCCGGTGAAGGCACGTCGGACCT
>JAUIHQ010000326.1 GCA_030432155.1 bacterium
CCCGGTCCTCGACTCCGATCAGGGTGAAGTCGGACGTGCCGCCGCCGATATCACAAACCAGTAACCGGTCCCCGACCGCGAGATTCTTACGCCATGCATCGCCCTGCGCTGAGAGCCACGCATACAGCGCCGCCTGCGGCTCCTCGAGAAGGGTGATGGTTTCGGGTAGTCCTGCGGCTGCGGCCGCCTGCCGGGTCAGTTCCCGGGCGCCTGCGTCAAAGGAGGCGGGAACCGTGAGGGTCACCACCTGGTCTTTCATCGGGGCTTCCGGGTGTGCCTGGTCCCATGCCGCGGCGAGATGGCGGAGATAATGAGCGGAGGCATCCACCGGCGAAATTTTCCGGACATCCTCCGGCGCCTGCCAGGGCAGGAGCGGTTGATGCCGGTCGACGCGATTGTGGCAGAGCCATGACTTTGCGGTGGCCACGGTCCGGGACGGTACCAATGCCGCCTGCCCGCGGGCAAAGATACCCGCGGTGCGTCCGGGGCTTTCAAGGCCGGGCATGGTGAAGGTTTCCGCTTCTGTCTCCGGGTCGGTGGCAAGATACAGGAATGACGGCAGCAGAGGGTGGGATTCGAGGGTATCGTTCGAGACCATCTGGGGGATGGGCAGCATCTCGCATTCGTCCGGTTGGTCGAGCGGACAGAAGGCGAGAGCGCAATTGGTGGTGCCGAGATCAATACCGATGGCATAGACAGGTTTCATGAAAGTTAGACTCCTTGCGAGTGAGCGTGAGGTGCGTGATGGAACAGCCGGTCAGCGGACGTCCAGTTCCGCCGGGGCCACGATGTCGCGTGACGCGTCGGAACCTTTCCATGCCGGGAGGGACGTCGTGGTCGCCTGCCATCCGGGATGGCGTAGTGTTCCCCGATACGGAGGTTGCCCGCCGACCTTACCCGACAGCTTCCATCGGGCAGGATCATAGGTGTCATCCACCGACATATCCGATCCCTCTTCCTGCCCGGTCAGAGGTTTCAGCGCGAACATCCGTTCGAGGGCGGCGGCGGATTCACGATGTACATCGCGAACCGCTGCCCCCACCTGGGCGTCGGGGTAGCTGCTGATATCCTCTTTCAGAAAATCGACCAACCGGGCTTCCCGCTGAAGGACGGCCAGAAGCTGGATCGCATCGTTGCGGCCCGAAACACCGGCCGGCGCCGTTACGGCTTCCGGTTCAGGGGCGGATGTGCTTTTGTCGATTCCTCGGACCGCCTCCGCGAACGAGCGGTTGCCGAGAATGCGAAAGAACGTTTTACATGCCAGTCCAAAACTCATGGTTCAAATCTCCAAGGGTTACAATTTGCGCCGGGTTTTCCCGCGCTTCCGGTCGGCGTGTCATGGGCCCCGGGGCCGCCTTGCCGTCCGGTCGATGAATAGAATGTTGTATCGCGGTAGCATGACCGGTCGGAGCGATTCAAGGTTTCATTTGTTCCGTTTTTGTTTCGCACGGTATGTATCCATCAACAACCTGCTGGTCTGCCGATGGTTGCGGACGCGGGGTCAGGCGGAGAGATGGCGGATCTGCCGTTTCATACGACCGGGCAGGGGAGGCCGGCCCGGCTGATGGAGTTGTTCGGCGTCCACCCGGTCCCGGAGAAACTGGGGGAGATCCCGCCGGCCGGCCTGGATATAGTCTGCGGCCAGAAGGTTCGCACTTTCTTCGGGATCCAGGCCGAGTTCTCCAGTCAGGTACCGGTCGAGGTGGGCCGTCAGTTGGTCGAGAGCGATGCTGTGCGTTCTTTGCTCATGCCGGTAGACGCTTTCGCTGAACGAAAGGAAGGTGTGAAAAGCCGAGGGCCCGCTGGCGAGCAGACAGGAGACCGACGATCCGAAGTTACCGCTGTTGGCGTACAGATCCCAGAACCGGGCGAATCGCCGCAACCGCTGGAGGTCGGTAAACGACAGGGTGCTGGTGCGGATGATTTCGTAGGGCGGTTCGGAGCGGAAGATGAGGCCGAAGGGTTGTTCGTGACGGATGATCGGCGTACCGCGTAGCCGCTTGAGGAGGTTGACCTGGATTTCCTGGGGCCCGATGGATACCAGGCGGTCGAAACCGGCGGCAAACGATTCCAGGGTTTCGCCGGGCAGGCCGACGATCAGGTCGGCATGAATATGGGCCCCGGTTTCGGTCAGCAGCCACTGTATGTTTTCCAGGGTTTGTTCGTAATCCTGCCGGCGGCTGATCCGGTCGGCCACGTCCTGGTTGAATGTCTGGATGCCGACCTCGAACTGGAGAGAGCCACGGGGGAAGCAGGCGAGGATTTCCCGCAGCTCCGGCGGCAGACGGTCGGGAATCATTTCAAAATGCAGAAACATGCCGTCCCGGTGGCGGCGGAGGAAGAACTCGAGGATCTGCAAGGAGAACGGAATGCTCAGGTTGAAGGTTCGGTCCACGAACTTGAATTCCTTCACACCGCGTTGGAGCAGGTTGTCAAACGCCGGCAGCAGGTCTTCGAGCGGAAAGCGGTTCAGGTGCTTGTCAAGCGAGGACAGGCAGAACTCGCAGGTGAACGGGCAGCCGCGGGACGCTTCCACATAAATGACGCGATGCAGGACATCTTCAGCGGAATACAGGGGATAAGGCAGGTGAAGGCGTGTTGTGTCCGGCGGGGGCGAGGGGATGATGCGGTGCGCGGGCGCCGTTCCGTTCAGAAGATCGCGGCAGAGCTGCGGGAATGTTTCGTCCGCCTCCCCGGTGATGATGTAGTCCGCGTGACCGCAACCGGGTTGCCGGTCGATTTCATGACTGACCTCCGGCCCGCCGATCACGATGATGATGTCCGGACGCACCTGTTTCACGATCTCGATAACCTGGAACACGATGCCGGCATTCCAGATATACACGCCAAATCCGGCGATGCGCGGTGCCGCGGCAAGGACCGATTCCGCGATGTCGACCGGTGAGCGCTTGAGGTCGAATTCCTGCATGGCGGTGACCGGTTCGAGCTCGCCCATATTGGCCATGAGGTACCGCAGCCCGAAGGCGGTATGGCTGTATCGAGCGTTGACCGCAGTGAGCAGGATCGCGGGTGAACTCATCCTGCTTTCCTGGTTTCGGTCAAACCCCGGGGAAGGTTGTCGAATTTCACCATCAGATCGGGAAGCCGGACAGCCGGGGGAAGTGCGGGGGGCATGGCCGGCTCAGACAATATCGATCATCCGCTGGATCGCGGTGCGGGCACGATCGGCGGTTTCCTTCGGAACCTTCACTTCGAAGACGTCTTCTTCGAGGGAATGGAGCACTTTCTCGATCGTGATCATCTTCATGAACCGGCACACCGCGTGTTCGTTGAGAGGAATGAAGTTCTTCGACGGGCTGAACTTCTTCATCCGGTGCAGAATTCCGGTTTCGGTGGCGATGAGAAAGTCCTGCTTGTCCGATTTCTTTGTCCGCTCGATCATGCCTTCGGTGGAGCAGACATAGGTATCGGGGAAGCATCCGGGTTTCTGGGCCATGCCGAACAAGGCGGTGGAGGCGCAGCCGCACTCCGGGTGGATCAGAAATTCGGCGTCGGGGTGTTCACCTCGTTTTTCCGCCATCTGTTCCGGCCGGATCCCCGCATGGACATGGCATTCCCCGGCCCAGATCCGCATGTTTGTACGGCCGGTCTGCTGTTTCACATAGGCCCCGAGGAACATATCGGGCAGGAAGAGGATTTCCCGGTCCTCCGGAATGGACTGAACGACCTTGACCGCATTCGACGAGGTGCAGCAATAGTCGGTCAGGGCCTTCACCTCGGCGGTGGTGTTGACATAGCTTACCACGATCGCGTCCGGATGCTCCGACTTCCACTGCTTCAGCTCATCCGCGCTGATGGTGGCGGCAAGCGAACAGCCGGCATTGAGGTCCGGGATCAGCACTTTCTTGTCCGGACTGAGGATGGATGCCGTCTCGGCCATGAAATGCACCCCGCAGAACACGATGATATCCGCGTCCGTTCGGGCTGCCTCCTGGGAGAGGCCCAGGGAATCCCCGACGACATCGGCAATGTCCTGCACCTCCGGCCGTTCATAGTTATGAGCCAGAATGACCGCATTCTTCGCAGTCTTCAGCCGGGCAATTTCATCGGCAATGGAAACGGTGGTGGTCATAAAAGGGGGATGATAGGGGAGAACGGACGGTTTCTCAAGCCCGGGGTGGTGGACACGGAGACACGGACCGGCACGGACGACCACGGACGGACAGGGGTGTTTACGGCCGAGTCCGTTTCTTTTGACGGATTTGGTACATTCGTTC
>JAUIHQ010000327.1 GCA_030432155.1 bacterium
CACCGAGGCGAGGAAGGCGCCGTGCATTTCCGCGTACAACCGGGACTGGCGCCAGCTCATGGGCTGGGGAATGACCGCGTAGTGATGCTCCACGTTGGCGAGGGCCGATTCGGGAATCACCCCGGGGGCCGCGGCGAGCGCGGCCATCGCCTCGATGCCGCCGCGCAGGTAGGCGCCGAACGTCCGAATCGCGGGAACGCCGTCGTACCGGGCGAGCAGGGCGTCGAGACGCAGCGCGGCGATATCGTATGCCTGCCGGTCGAGGGCGGCGTAGATATCCTCCGTCCATTCCCGGTAGGATGCATCGCTGATCACAAGCTGCTCGAGCTGCTGTTTGTCCTGCAACGGGGCGAGATCGCGGACCAGCGCCTCCTGCACATCGAGCGTTTTTAGCGGGATGCCTTCCAGCACCGAAAGATCAATCCCCTCCCCCAGGTTGGACCGCCGCGCGTTGAAGGTGAAATGCACATCCCCTTCCGTCCCGACGATCAGGTTCGCGTCCTGACCTTTCCAGGCCCGGCCGATACGGTTCCGGTACCGCATAATCTCGTCGGTCTGTACATCCCCCAGTTCCGCCGGGTTCTGGAACACGAGATTGTAGGTTGCAGTATCTTCCAACACGACCTCGCGGTTGCCCGCGGCCTCCGGCGCACCGATCCATGCCGTACCGTTGATGACAAACTTGAACGGCCAGCGGGCCTTGCCGGTGAAGTCGGAGAGAGGCCGCCGGATCTCGTACAGGTTCGGACGAACCGGATGGAGCTCCCACGCCGGCATCGAGGCCGACCAGCCGTTGAACGGACCCGCCACATGCACGCTCCGGATTCGCGGAATGCTGGAAATATCGGTGAGAATGCCGCTGTCCATGCGCACCTCGCTATACATCCGCGGATCGAAGGAGAAGACGACATCATCGCCTTCCACCCGGTATCCGAATACCCGGCTGTCGCGGACCGCGGCGCCGGGCGCCGGGCGATCCGGCAACATCCACATGATCAACATTCCCCCGGCAAGGATAACCGCGAGCATGATTGCCGCCACCGCCCACGGCCGGGCACTGCGGCCGTTCACCGGCTGGTTGCCGGCCACCGCGCCGTCCACATACTCGGACAGGGCCCGGGATAATTCGCCCGCGGACTGATACCGGTCATCCCGCGACTTGGCGATGGATTTGAGAATGATCCCTTCCAGCGTCTCATCCACCGGGGATACGAACCGACCCCGCTTGCGCCCGTCCTCGCCCCCGCCGGCATCCCAGCGGGCCTTGAGGGTTTGGGACGGCGGTTCCGGCGGCTGATGTATGATGTTGTTCAACGCCTCATTCAAATCGCCGAATACGTCGTAGGGAAAGTCGCCGGTCAGGATTTCATACAGCATCACGCCCAGCGAATAGACATCGGAACGGATATCGACCTTGGAGATGGCCCCGGCCGCCTGCTCGGGACTGGCCCACTGCAGCGATCCGATAAACTGGCCGGAAATCGACATCGCTTCCTCGTCATCATCCCCGCGTAGGTGGAGCGGAGAACGGGCCAGGCCGAAATCGAGGATGTGGGGTTCGCCGTGATTGTCGATGATGATGTTGCCGGGTTTCAGGTCGCGGTGAACAATGCCCCGAAGATGGGCGGCGTTGATGGCATCGCAGATCCGGATGAACAGGCGCAGCAGGGCAATCCGGTCCCCGGGGGTTTCCGGCGGTCCGTTCTGGCTGTAGTAATCGTCCACGAACTCCGCAAGGGTGACCCCGTGAACATACTCGAGAACGAAGTAGGATGACCCGTCGGCGGTCTTTCCCTTGTCGATCACTGAAACGATGTTGGGATGGTCGAGGGCGGCGAGGATCCGCACTTCCTTTTCCATCAGGCTGCGCTCGCGTGAGGATGCAAGCGGTCCGCCGGGGATCAGCTTCAGGGCGACTTTGCGGCCGGTCGATTCCTGGATGGCCAGAAACACCACGGCCTGGCCGCCCTGGGATAGTTCCCGCACCAACTTGTACCCGTTGATGGTGAGATCGAACCGGGCATCGCCCGCGTCGTCCCCCATCGTATCGGAAAGACTGTTTTGCTCTTCATCCATGTCGCCGCCGGGTTCCATCACACTCGCGGTTGAAACGTTTCAGCCGAAAGGGCCGAAAACAGGATTTGGTTGTAACCCATCGCCCGGGAAAGGAAAAGGGAAACATCGGGTCAGGCAAGGAACAGACGGTCCAGCGAACCGCGGGAGACATTTCCGGCGAGGTCTTCGGCCTCGATGATAAACTTAATCATGCCCATCCCCGGTTTTAACCGCGCGGTATAGAGGTGGGCCGTTGCCGCTGCCCCGGTCCGTCCGGGATACGCACCTTGATCCTCGAGCTCCACCCATTCCGCGCCTCGGTCGGATTGGATCCACAGCGACGCGCGCTTGATGCCGCTGATGTCGTGCAGGAAGGTGTGAACGACCCCTTCCTTCGGCGCATCGACAAGCCCTCCCTGCCCCCAGGTTTTTCCGCCGGGATTTTCCGGGATGACCCAGGCCGGGAAGATGGTGGGCCCCGAGGGATCCGCCGATCCGGCGAGCTGATGAAGGTGAGGCTTGAGCAGATCGAATACCTGGTTGGCGGCCCGGGTTACCTGGGCATCCCAGACATCCTGTCCGGTCCAATACCAGTAGCAGCTTGTTTCCGCGGTCAATACCCGCTCGCGGGCCAGGTCCACCTCGGGACCGCGGATGCCGGCATCTTCGACGGTATGAAGGGCATTCTGGGCCGCGGTCAGGACCGCCCATGAGTTCAGGTCGGGGGAATAGGCGTCGGTATACCGGCTGAACCATTTCATGAACTGCGGGTCCCCGTTATCCGCTCCGGCCCAGGAGCCGGGTTCGATATGAATCGCCTGCGCCGGATCCGGCGGGAACATCTCGAGGTAATCGCGAACGGTGGTCAGCTCGAACCGCGGATCCTCCTGGAGCCACTGCACCAGCCCGGAGGTGTTGTGCCGGTAATAGGAATCCGTGCCCCCGCCGTAGTTGTCGCCGTCGGAATGGAGAAGAAAGAACGGCGGATGTTTCGGGTCGACGGCGCCGCTGTTTTCATATTCGCGATACAACTGGCCGAAACAGTCGGGATATTGCAGGGCGCCGAAACCGCCCCGCGCATCTTCATTGCCAAGGTATCGTTCCGCCGGTACGGCGATGATCTTGTGGATATGACCGTCCGGGTCCTCGTATTTGACATATTCCGGCTTCAACAGGGACGGGCTGATTTTCGATCCCGCCCAGACATTGGTCAGTTGATACCAGTCGTGGACCGGATCGTTCTCCTGCTCCGCCGGATTTGGCGGCAGCATGCCCTCTTCCGCACCGGCGTACGGATAATTCCGGCAGGCCCGGGCCCGGTGCTGGCTGTCATAAATCACCGCCTCAATGCCCGCTTCGACCAGGGCGGGAATCATCCGCACATGAAAGGCGGTTTCCGGCGGGAAGAGAATCCGCGACGCGGGCTGGCCGAAGGTTTCCTCGATGATGGCCCGGTGCCCGGTGATCTGGCGGACAATATCCCGGTGGGGAATCAACGGCATGAGAGGGTGAAAATAGCCGAACGCAGTGAAGTCCACCCGGGGATGACCGAGGGAGGTGCGGGTGGATGCGATGGACCGGAGAGCATCCGCCCATCCCGCAAACTGACCTCCGCAGCGGCCGGTTTCCGCACAGCGATTCAACTGGGCGATCAGAGTGCCGCTCCAGCTTGTGCTGAGGCCGCCATGATCGAGACCGCCGTCGATGTATTGCCGGACCGCATCCGCAATGAATGTGGTATAGGCCCCGGCGCGTGAACCGAAAATGGAATCCTTCTCCCCGTCCCATGCATCGAGGTCGACGGTGTCGTAATACGGTTGATGCATGTGCTTGTGGATGCCGAAATAAACTTTGAAGCCGGCGGCTTTGCGGTGCGGTGCATCACGGGTAACCCGGATCCGCGGGGCCTCGAGGGTCAACTTGGCGAAGGCCTTCAGCCAGTCGCCGCCTCCCGCCTTCGCAGGATCCGCGCACCGGCAGCCTTCCACCTGGACATCCCAGGTTCCGGGCATCAGAAGACCGGCGGGCACCTCGGCCCGGTATCCATCCGTAGTCCGCTTCAGTGCATCGCGATTGAACAGGTGTTCCCGCCCGTGTTCGCGGATGATCACCTGGGGAAAGGGAATGGCGCCATCGGTCCGAAAGCAGACGGCGAACGACTCATTCCTCCCATCCGCAC
>JAUIHQ010000328.1 GCA_030432155.1 bacterium
CATATGGATGATCAGGTTGCGATGGATTACTTTGCCGTCTCACTCCCCGATTTTCTCGTCTTTCACGAAGATCTGAACAAGCGGAACCGGATGCACTGCCGCTACATGGCCGCACTGGGAGCCTGCGGCATGGGAGACCAGCACGAGATGGAGATGGAGATGAAGACGATCAGAGATATGGATCCCGCACACCCGGGCATCCATATGCTTGCCCGTTTGTCTTCTGTGCCGGGTTTCCCGATCGGGTAGGGTAGGCGAAGTCCTTTCCTGACGTGGAGAACGGAGCGGAGGCTGATTGCTCGCGGTTCCCGTCGGAGGCAAGGATTTGCCGGGAATCAGGGTTGTTGCTTTCGCACTCCGGGGGGATGGGCGATGCGTGGAGTGTGATCAGGCTTGGGGAGTTGGTGCCGGGATGGTTCCATCCGTCCACTCCCGAACCATATCCTGTTTCCGTTTGATTGCGGAACCGCCGAGAACATACCCGGCGAGTTTGCCTTCACGGGTGACGAAGCGGCCGACGACTGCATCCTCAGCTGATTCCATCGACCATGCTCCCTCGGTATCGGTAGGCGGTTCGACGATCAGGGGAAAGGACGGAGTCTTCACCGTAACCGGCATCGGCGGCCAGGCAATTTGCGTCGGTTGGCCGGAAAGCGTCCTGGCCAGCGCTTTCGCACTCACCATCAGCGGTTGAACATAGGGCAAGATCCGGCCTTCGATTTCCGCACAATCGCCGACGGCATAGATAGGGTCGGTCGATGTCCGCAGGCTTGAATCTACCCTGATGCCTCGGCCGATTTCCAGTCCCGCCGCTCTTGCCAGCCCGGTTCGCGGATGCAAGCCGATCGCGGATACGACGAGATCCGCCTCCACTGAGGCGCCGTCGTTCAGGCAGGCGACAAGTCCGCCGTCCGGCCGGTTCGACAACGTCGAAACCGTACGTCCCATACGACAATCCACCCCGATGCGTTCAAGGCCGGACTGAAACAGGGTCCCCGCCTCAGCCGGAACCAGGCGGGCGAGGGGATGCGCTGCCGGATCCACCATGACCACTGAATATCCGGCGGCCGCGAGATCATTGGCAAATTCACAACCGATCAAACCCGCGCCGATGATCAGAACGTTTGCTCCAGGCGCAAGCGCCTCGCGGAACCGGCGGTAATCGTCCAGATCATTGACCTGCAGAACGCGATCTACGGCATCTCCGCCCATCGGCGCCGTTCCCTGGTCCGCTCCGACGGCAAACACCAGGGACCGGAACGCGAGATCGCCCTCCGATGTCCTGACGGTTCGTGCGTTGGGATCGATGCCTTCCACATGACAATGGCGTCGTATCGTCATGGCTAGCGATTCCGCCATCGCGTCCGCGGTCTTGGTGACGAGAGAGTCGGGGTTCTTGCCTGCCGAGAGAGCGTTTGAGAGATTCGGCTTCGCATAAAAGTCCCCTCCATCCCGGGTGATCATGGTGATGGATGCGCCGGGTGAAAGCTTCCGAAACTCCCTGGCCAGGGTGTAGCCCCCGAGCCCGGAACCGATGATGACAAGATCCTGGTAACTCACCGGTTCAGACGACCTCTACCATTTCGAAGTCGGACTTGCTCACCCCGCAATCCGGGCACGACCAATCGTCCGGAATGTCGTCCCACCTGGTTCCCGGCGCGATGCCTTCTTCCGGCAGTCCGGCCGCTTCATCATAGATAAATCCGCATACCTGGCACTCCCACTTTTTCATGTGTCTCTCCTCTATCGTTCGTTGGTTACGGTCAGGACCCGGCCGGCTCGGGGATCGCCGGAGCGTATTGATAGGTTGGATCCTTCTTTTGTTTTTTGAGAATACCGGCAATTTCAACCCACGTATTCACAACGCCCGTGGTACAGGTCGGCATTTCATGGGCGATGGCCCGGCTCAGTTTTTTCAGGTTATAGCAGGGCACACCGGCATACATGTGGTGTTCCACATGGTAGTTCATGTTCCAGTAGAGGAATCGGAGAAACGGATCGAGGTGAATGGTCCGGCAGCATAGCCGGAAGTCCGGCACATTGTCGGTCAACCCGACGTGTTGGGTATTGTTCAACAGGAACAGGAGCCATCCGCCATAAAACGGGGCAAGGGTCACCACGACCGGAATCATGTACCAGCCCATGGCAATCGAGATCACGGTGATTGTGAGGTGGCCGAACAGGGTAATGGCCGACCAGCGCCGTAGTCGTTTCGTCTTTTCCGGCTGGTCCTTCGGGAAAAGCATGCGGTCCCATTCCGATGCCATGATGCCGAACAAGTGCCGCACGTGGGCGCGCACCACGTAGAAGAAGCCCCGCGGGTTGATGAACGCCGCCTCCAGGAAACCCGGCAGGGTGATCTTCATCGGCAAGATAATTTCCATGTCATCGGGATGATGCAGGGTGAACTTGTGATGCTCCGAGTGGCTGGCCCAGAAATATACCGGATTATTCCAGCTCAGAAAACTGAAGATGTTCAGAAATAGTTTGTTGAGCCAGGGAGAGCGGAAGACCGTGCCGTGGGTCAGCTCGTGGAATCCGTTGAGCAGGAAGGCCCAGAAGGTACCATGCGCGAACAGAATCAACGCAGTGGACCACCAGGGCAGATGCTGTGCCGACAACACTGCGGCAGTGCCCGTGACGGCGAGAAGGAGCAGATGGCCGCCCCCCTGCAATAAACCTTTGATGTTGCTCCGCTGATTCAATGCTTTCAGTTCATCCCGGTCTACCGGGATGCGATACCACTTAATTCGCCTGGTTTCCGTTTCACTCATCGTTTGTCTCCTTGAAAGGAATGCGTTGCGGATCATCCGCTCATCGGGGAATACCTTATCCGTTTGAGCGGGGAGTGCGTACAGGATGCTGGACCGGCGAAATATATACACCTTGGCCTGTCGCCGGAGCTTGCAATCTCGCGATCATTGCCTCGATCTCCTCAGGTGTCGCGCCGTCAACCTTCCATCGCTCCCGAAGTTGCGTTCGCATTGGGTCGTCAAGTTCCGCATAGGCGATCGATGCAACACGCAACAAGCGGCGGGGTTCTATGCCCTGACTGCTGACAAGACGTATGCAACCGACCATGCGGTCATGCCATCCCAATTTGCGGACCGGGTCCCGAATGACCCGTTCCACCGGGTCGTGCAGCCATGGGTTGATCATCCGGTCGAGCAGGTCATCGGCATATGTCTTCCAACCGGCCCGGGTGAACAGGGGGTCCGTGCCGTTGTACTTCATAATCAATGCTGCACCCGCCTCTTCCATGAAGGCATCTCTTCCGATATCCAATAGATCCGGGTGTTTGCTGAGTTCACTCATGGTTGTGAGGTTTCGTGAATGAGCGAGCCATCCCAGCAGGGCGTGAATGGCGTTATGCCCGTAGAGCTTGGCTTCTTCGAACGGCAGAAGATGATCCTTCTCCTCGAAGATCACGAATCCCCGATCGGCATCCGGCAGTGTTATTCGTGAGACGAGAATACGGTTGAAGGCCTCGACGAGGATCGCCTCGGATCCTCCGGGAACCATCGGCGAAAGGTTCAATTGCTGTATGCGCTCAAGACCCTGAATCACGCTGCTCATTTTCCCGATTACCGTGTTCAATGCCTGGAATCGGCGGGGCTGGATGCCGGAGAGAGCGCGTTCGAGATGCTCCGCGGCATGATTATGATTCTCGGCCGTATAGATCATGCCCGGGGGTAGGGACAGATCCGCAGATTTTCGAGCGAGGCCCTCTCGGAGGAGGTCCACGACCGAAGGATGGCCACAGCGATACAGGCCGATGTCGGGAAGCGCGGTTGCGATGTGGGATGCATCGGCGATGGCTTCCACGAGACGCTCGGCATCAGCCGGATCCATCGGATTCAGAATCTCCACATGTCGAACATCCCGTGACAGGCGTTGATCGCGATGGGCAATGTTGACTGTATAGGTCCCGTGATTGTCTCGCAGCGCCTTGACGCGGGACTTGCTGATCTCTGACACGACCAGCCGGTCAAATCGGCCTCCGGCCTGTGCTTCGTAGAGGAAAAGACCGCTTTGAATGGCGCCAAACCCGAACCCGACAAAGACCTGCTTGCTGTGCGCGGATCGCGGTGCTGACCGTTGCTCCTGCATATCCCGTGACCATGACGTGTGAGGTGCATGGCTTCACGCCAAGGCATATTGAATTCAATGTGTATCACCCCTTCATG
>JAUIHQ010000329.1 GCA_030432155.1 bacterium
GGCCTGCCGTACCCGGTTCGATGGACCAGCAACATCCCCATTCAGTCACTTGACGAGATACCCGCAGTGCTGGAAAGACCGGTCAAGCTGATGGGGGAGATTTCGATCACGATGGCAGCGAAGATCTTCTCTTCAAATCGTCTGAAAGGTCAAATGAAGGAACATATCGACATCACCGCCTGTTACTTCTGAAGTATGACCCAGAGCGTGACCTTTACAGTCCATTTCCTTTGCCGGATCTATTCGGGGATCACGAACAAATGAACTGATAGTTCCAGGCTGAAGCTTTAAACAGACAGGGGCCGGCGTTGGTGGTTGCCGGCCCCTGATCGTTGATTTGCTGTCGATCGGGATTACTCGATCACGACGTCGTCGATGTAGAGGATGCCTTCCTTCGGGCGGGACGTGTGGTCCTCGAAGACAATCACCAGCTCATCGAGCTGGGACATGTCGGTGATGTTGAATTCATCCAGCGGGATCACGACCTTGGTCCATTCCGTGGTCACGCCGTCGACATAGAACGAGCCGCGCTCGCCCGCGGTTTTCAGTTCCACTTTGAAGCGCTCGGTGCAGCCCTTCTTCTCGTCGCCCTTGGCCCAGAACACGACCTGGCTCTTGTCCCGCGCGTCGAGATTCCCGAGCTTCATCCAGAAGCCGTTGTAGGCGGCTTTCGGGGAGTCGACGTCGTAGGTGATCTCCATGCTGGCTCCCTGGCCGTTCCGGGTAACCTTGCGGCTGAACGCTTCGCGGGCATACTGCGAGTTGTCGGCCGGGTCCTTATCCCATGCGCCAAAATCGCCCCCCACGTTGTTCGGCTTGCTCCCGCTGTCAAAGTCCGCAATCAGCACCGCCTGGGCTGACAGGGTTCCGATGACCGACATCGCAATGATGGTGACTATGCTCTTCATGCTTCTACTCCTCCTCCGGTCCTTCCGACCGATGTTGCTTGTGCCTGCCGGAAGCCACCCGGCTCCCTTCCCGTTTCCCCGACCCCGAACTGTAACCGCTTTCATTTTTGTTTATACCCCAACACGGCTATGGTTTTTGGTCTTGAAAACGCTTACATCGTGGCGTAGCCTCCTCACCATGTCAACGGAATTTTTTGGGGAGACGCTGAAATGAGGAACTGGAAATGCAGGTGGGCCGCTGCCCTGGCGGCGGGATTGTTGATCATAACAGGACGGGCGAATGAGCCGGTACCGGCTGTGGCGCCTTCAACCTCATCATCCATGACAACGATCGCGGTCAATTGCGGGGGGCCGGTGTATCGGGACCGGCTGGGCCGGGTGTTCCAGAGGGATCAAGCCTATACGGAGGACGCAGGATGGGGCTACGTGGGCGGGCAGTCGTCGATGGCGGACGGTGATACGGAGATTCGCGATGCGGTTGAGCCGGACGTCTACCGGTCCGATCGCTGGGGTTTCGATGCGTACCGGTTCGATATGGCGCCGGGCATCTACCGGGTAACCCTCCACGTCGCGGAATTTCATTTCACCCGTCCGGGACAGCGCGTGTTTGATGTGATGATCAATGGCCGCCGGATCCTCCCGGAATTCGATCCGGTCGGCCGGGTCGGCGCCAACACGGCGTTTCTTCATGAACAGGTCGTGGAGACAGGACCGGATGGCGTGATCGAGATCACCACCCGCGAGCTGCAGGACCGGAACAAGCTATCCGCGGTCATGATCGAGCCGGCCCAGCCCGATGCGGTTCCGCCGCCGGTGCCGTCGATATCCGCGGTCTATCCCGGCGAGGGCGCAGTCGGCCTGGAGTGGGAACCGGTTCCGGCTCCGGATGAGAAGGGATACCATGTGTATCGCGGGCCCTCCGATGCCGAGCGCTGGACCCGGATTTCCACCTCGTTGGTCATGCATGCGTGGTTTCGTGAGGACGGGCTGACCGATGGTTCAAACGTCCGGTATCGCGTGTCGGCGGTTGATGTGTTCGGAAATGAGTCGGACATGAGCGAACCGGTCACCGCCACACCGCAACCGGTCACGCCAGACCAGCTCCGGACCGGCATCAACGTCGGCGGAGGAAAACGCAAAGGCCCGTCCGGCTCGGTACTCCGCGCGGATCGTGCGTACAATCCGGCAAACGGGATGGGCTACCTGGTTCCGGGGGACCTGGAGCCGGCGGAGGAGGAACAGGACCGCGATGCATTTGTATCACGCCGGGCCGGCAAGATTGCCTATCGGCTGGATCTTCCCCCCGGGATCTACCGCGTTGTTCTCGGGTTTCAGGAAGACCGGGATCGTGAAGCCGGTGACCGGCTGTTTGATGTCATGGTCAACGGTTTCC
The DNA here is from genome assembly GCA_030432155.1 of bacterium. Lineage (GTDB taxonomy): Bacteria > Verrucomicrobiota > Kiritimatiellia > CAIVKH01 > CAIVKH01 > JAUIHQ01. Next base: position 2,302 of record JAUIHQ010000329.1, read on the forward strand.
GGGCAACTCATCGCTTCGATGTTGCGGGATCATACGGTGCAGGCATGCCCGTCACTCTCGCCCGCACGGTCCGGGTGGAGGGTGACGGACTGCAGGTCGAGCTCGTGCCGGTGTGGCAGAAGCCGATACTCTCGCTGGTTGAGGTTCAGCCCGTTGAACCGGATACCGAGCCGCCGGCCAAACCGGAGGTGCAACAGGTGATTGCACGCGACCGGGTTGTCCACCTCGCATGGCCGGCTGCCGCGGAGGATGATGTCATGGGCTACCGCGTGCTGCGTGCGGTCGGTGACTCCGGCGCATTCCGGCCGGTGAATGATCAGCTTCTCGGCCGTCCTGCATACACCGACTATGATGTCGAAAATGATCAGACCTATCGCTATGACGTTGTTGCGGTGGATGCCTCGGGGAATGAAAGCGAGGGAACGTCCATTGTGTCCGCTCGTCCGGTCATGCCGGATGATGATGCCCTTCTCGATCAGATCAGCCGCGCGGCGTTTCACTATTTCGAGACCCAGATCGATCCCGGATCGTATCTCACACTGGACAAGAATGTGGCCGACAAGATCAGCGTGGCCGCCACCGGCTTCGGCCTTTCCGCTCTGATTGTCGGTGCGGAGCGGGGCTGGATGAGCCGGGATGAAGCCGAGAAGCGGGCGTTCACCATGCTCGATACCCTGTTGTCCCACACCAACAATCGTGTTCACGGGATGTTTTTTCATTACCTGGAGGGGGACGGCAGCCGATCCACCAAGGGATACGAGGATGTGACCTCCACCATCGACACGGCGCTGCTCCTGTGGGGTGCGCTCTCCGCCGGCGAGTATTTTGAAGGCCGGGTTCGGGAAGCCGCGAACCGGATGATGGACGAAGTCAACTGGGATGCCTACGCCAACAAGTCACGCAAGATGGTGGCCATGGCCTACAATCCGCCGGCCCAGCGCTATGACGGTCTGTGGGACTACTATACTGACGAGGCGATTCTGGTCACCCTGCTCGGCATCATGGCCCCCCGTGAGTCCTTTCGTCTTGATCCCGGTTTCTACTACGGGTTCAAGCGGGAGCGGAAAACCTACATGGGCATTCCCGATATCATCTGCACCTGGCCCGGAGCCCTGTTTACCTACACCTTCGCCCATTGCTGGATCGATTTTAAGGCATTGGGTTCGGACAATCCGGCGGCCCTTGGATTCAATGCCGATCTGCAGGCCGACTGGTTTGACAATACCCGCAAAGCGGTCCGAGCCAACCGGGCTTTCTGCGTGGCTCTGTCCGACCGGTATAAAACATTCGGCGAGAATGCATGGGGACTTACCGCCTGTTCGGGTCCGGGCGGCCGCTACCTTGTGCCGGGCTCGCCCCCCTGCGGCGGCTCCTCGAATCCGGAAGGGGGGATGGTTGCGCCGTATGGGGCCGGGATGTCGGTGCCGTTCGAGCCCGAGCTGGCGCTGGCGGCCTTGCGTAACTTTTACACCATGCCGGATGAGAAGGGCCGGAAGCGGCTGTGGCGGGATGAGTTTGACGGGGGCTTCGGGCTGGTCGATGCCTACAGCATCGATCTCGATTTTCTTTCGGATGAAATCCACGGCATCAATCACGGGCCGATGCTGTTGTTGATCGAGAACTACCGGTCAGGTCTTCTGTGGCGGACCGTCATGAAGAATGAGCGAGTGCGCAATGCCCTCGCGGCGGTTGGGTATACTGTTCCGTAGACGGTAGACGGTAGACGGATGACGCCTGAGTTCAACATTGGGACACCCGAACAATATTCGTAATCGTAATCCTGCTGTGCGCCGTGGAAAGGCC
>JAUIHQ010000330.1 GCA_030432155.1 bacterium
ATTCGTCGTAATGGGCGAGCAGGGTAAAAGGGCAGCAGAGGCTGAATACGGTTCCAAGATTCGGTCCCTTGCTGAATGCCAGGCGGTCATACACCACCGGCGCCTGGTTCGGCGCATCCTTGAGGAGAATGGAAAACAGCCCGCCGTACCCCCCGCCGGGTCGCATGTGCCGGGCGTATACCGAAGCGGTTTCAAACTTCGGAAAATACACACGCTCGATCCGGGGGTGCTGATGGAGCCAGTCGCACACGGTCTCCGCGGTTTGATTCACCCGCCGCATCCGTTCTTCAAAATCACGTGAGTAGCGCTCCACGAGCACAAGGTCATCTCCCCACAGGCAATCGTCATATTCGGACAACAACGCTTCCCGAACATCCTGGTAATGAGGCCCGTCCGGATTCAGCACCACCGCGCCGGCCATTACATCACCCTGGCCGGTGAAGTACTTGGTCAGGCTGGTGACCAGCACATCGGCAGGCGGGAAGAGAGATACGTTGATCCAGGTCGAAAGCGTATCATCCACGATCAGGGGAAAGCCCAGCTTCCGGCTTCGTTCGGCCAGTTCATCAATCGCAGGACTGGCAAGGAGAGGATTGGACGGGAACTCGCAGAACAGCCCGGCCGCCCTGTGGGTCTCGAGATACGAGTCGAGGTCCGCCAGCTCCTTGTCATCCCCCACGGGGAAGAATGCCGGCACCGGCCCGAAGTCCTGTTGAATCTTCAGGGTGTCCACATACGGGAAACCGAACTGGATGCTTTTGCCGTCCGGCCGACGGCGATTGATTGCACGGTACATTGTGTAAATCGCGGCCATCCCGGTTTTGAAAAGGAAAACACAGTCAGACGGCACACCGGCCAACGATCCGATTCTCTCCCGGACAATACGGGCGGCGTTGTTGCCCGGAATTTCCGGCCGGCCCTCAAGCAGAGCCTCGGCCCGCCGGGAGGATATGCCGTCGCCGCTGTGACGCCAGTATTTCAACGCCGCATCTTCCTGAGCACGAGGGAAGCAGACAAAATGAACGCTACCATCACCCGAATCCACAACCCGGGGCTCTCCCCCGCTCCATCGCCGGATGTGTTCCGCGCACCGTTCGGCCGAGCGGCGTGAGGGATAGGCGTGAAAGCATTCACCTTCGCCGGTCAAATCGGCCCGGCATCGTTCAAGATAACGGGTAACGGCCGGGGGCATGACAAAGCGGGGATAACCGGCCCGGAGTTTTTCGCGTACACGAGGAGCTTTCTCTTCGTAGTCAACAACATCCCGCCAGGTAGGAAGACAAACCGAATTGGCATGGGGGGAGTCCGGCAAAGGCCTCCCGAGATCTTCGGGACGCCATGCCGGTTCCGCCAACAGGGGTTGTTTGGTACCGCTCACGTAATCGACCATCCTTTACACGAAAGGATGTACGGTACTTCGCCCTGCCGATCAACAGCAAGGGTGAATCACTCCGCCTGGCCTAGAAGGGAGATACCGTGTTGTCGATCGCGCGAAGCCGGAACAGCAACCAGCCATCCTCGACAAAGGACGTCACATCAAGTGAAAGCACCTCTTCCCGGCCTTCCATCACCGGGCTTCCGGGTATGGTGATCCAATCGCTGTCCGCCCGACCGGTACGGCCTTCCAGAACATACGTCCGGCCCGGCTTGCCCGGCCAGCACACCTGTAGCCCGCCCGGGACCCTTTCGCAGGATGCGTGAAGCAGGGACCGGCGGTCGAGCGGGTCCGTACCGGCCACAACCTCGTCCAGGTCAACAACACCATCGTGATCGGTATCCGCGGTATGAATATCGCTTCCATAGAAACGTTCCCTTCGGTTGGAAAGGCCATCACCATCATCATCCGCCTCGTCATCTCCCGCGGCCAGTGCGAGAAGGCTATACGCCCGGGTCTGTTCGTCGAACGTAAACCGATAGGTGCCGCTCATCGTCTGGTTCACAAGGATGTCCGCGAAATTCCCCTGCTCGGCAAATCCCGCCATGGGAACATCATACTGCGACTGATCCTGTTCTCCCCAGTTCACACTCCAATTATGATCGGCAACAAATTTGAACCGTACCGACATTTCATCCTGGAACACCACATCCCATTGCCATGTGTAGTCAGCAACCAGCTTCATGTTCACGGCATTCGGGTCCCAGCCCTGGAACGTGCCTGCAACCGTGATCACCTCATAGCTGCTGATGAAGTCGGGAACGGTCGGGTCGGTTCCGGCACGATATTCCTGCAGATTGGTTTTGCCGTCCGCATCGGGATCACCGGAGGCGGTTTCATCCAGGTCACCGAAATAGGTCATTTCCCATCCATCAGGCAATCCGTCGTGATCGGTATCCTCGACCACCGGTTGCACACTGTAGGCGCCGGTTCGCTCATCAAACGTAAACCGGTATGTGCCATCCAGAACATGCCCCACCAGGATATCTCCTGCATGCCCCCCCTCGGCCGATCCCTGCATCGGAACATCGAAATCTGCCTGATTACTCTCCCCCCAGTTGAACGACCAGGAACTGTTTGCCACAAACTTGAAGCGGGGGGAGGGTTCGTTGATCAGGGTGGTCACCCACTCCCAGACATGGTCATCAACAAGCTGCATGTTGTCCGCAGCCTGATCCCACCCCTGAAACGTTCCGGCAACCGTCATGCTTTCCCAATCGGACTCGTAGTCGTCCGTCTCATAGCTTACGACAACCGCCAGATTGGAAAGCGAGTAATAAAACGATGGATACCCGGTGGTTGTTCCAAAGGCAAATCGCCAGGAGTCGTTACCGAGCCGGCCAGCGAGATCCTGTGCCGCTCCGGAACCGAGCCGTATCGCTCCGACCGGCAATTCCGCCATGATCGGGAACCGGTTGGTGGCGAACGTTTCAAGCCCCGTATGATTCGTAATGGCTCGGTACACATCGCCCAGTGCACCAGACGCCGGATCGAGCTCCCCGAGAGGAACCAGCTTGATCGCGGTTCCGAATTCCGTCCATGTGGAGGATGCGCCTGCGGTGTAATCGAGCGCAACATTGCGGATCACCGCATTGGTCGGAAGGGCGGCGAGGTCCACGGCAAAGCAGGGAAGATTGTACCAACCACCGTGAGAATATGACTGGTACCCCAGCCTCACGTCATTGGAGTTCCAGGCAAGGGAGCCCATGTAACCGCGGGTCAGGCTTCCCGCATCGGTAATCGGAAGAACGATCTGGCGGTAGATGGATACCAGCGGCTCGGAGTCATCACCGTCAAGGATACCGTCCATGTCCGTATCGTCATTTCTCGGATGCGTTCCCGCCCTGAACTCTTCGAGCGTGTTCAGCAGGTCGCCATCGACATCTTCGCGGGCGCCGCCTTGCGACACCGGGCTGTAGCCATGGTCCACCTCCCAGCCGTCGGGGAGTCCGTCCAGATCGGTGTCCGTCGAACGGGGGTCTGAATGAAGGTCATGCTCCACATGGTTGGGCAATCCATCGCCATCAGCATCACCACCGCCATCCGAGCCATCGAGGGGATTCAAGGCATAGCGGATCTCCCAGCCGTCAACCATGCCGTCATCATCGGAGTCGAAATCCCTCGGATCGGTGCCGGCGTTGACTTCGCCAAGGTTACCGAGACCGTCGCCATCCGGATCCTGCACGGCATCACCGGGATTCGCCGGGTCCAGGTTATGGAGTCTTTCCCAGTCGTCATCCATACTGTCGCCATCTTCATCCAGCATGGCCGGTTCCACAACATAGGAACCGTCACGCTCATCAAAGCGGAAGCGGTAACGGCCATGCAAGGTACCATTCACAAAGATATCCCCGTTGCCCCGTTCGGCCCGGCCGTAAACCGGAAGATCCCGGTCAGACTGGTCGGCTTCCCCCCAGTTGATATGCCACGAGTTGTTGGCGACAAACTTGAACCGGACATCGGTTTGCTGGGTGAGCACCATGCTCGTCTCCCAGATGTAGTCATCTGTCAACGTCATGTTGGACGAGGTTTCCTGCCAGCCATTGATTGTACCGGCGACGGTCATGGACTGGTAGTCGGACTTCCTGGGATCAAAGATCCCGGGATGGGTTCCCCTCAGATACTCCTCAAGGTTCGTGGCGCCATCGCCATCCGGGTCAT
>JAUIHQ010000331.1 GCA_030432155.1 bacterium
TCCACCACGTCGTTGCTCGCGGTGCCGGTGCCGTGGGCGTTCACGTAGTCGATGTCCTCGGGCGCAAGCCCCGCCTGGTGCAGCGCTTGTTCCATCGCGGCCTGTGCGCCCCGGCCTTCGGGATCGGGGGCGGACATGTGGCCCTCGGGGGTGCCGAAATCCCCCGGCAGGCCGTTCCGGCCGTTAAACAGGATATGTGGCTGGATGTCCCGGATCATCGCATTCATGGCCTCGGCCCGCCATCCCGTTGCATCAAATGGCCACCAGCCATCATACCAGAGGATATCGACCGGGTTGAACCGGAGCGCCAGTTCCCGCAAACGTTCAAAGGTATTGCCGATGAATGTTTCGTACGCATCGTGATCTTCAAGTGCGTCGGCGGCATCGGGCTGGTCGAACCAGTTGTTGAGGCTGTGATACAAACCAATTCGAAGTCCGCGGGTCCGGGCGGCGGTCACCAATTCCTCCACCAGATCACGGCCGCAAACTGCCGGAGCATGAAAATCGGTGAGATTTGATCTGTACAGGCGGAATCCCTCATGGTGCATCGTGGTCAGAACCAGATAGCGCATTCCCCCGGTTGCCGCGAGATCACAAAGCTTTTCCGCGTCGAACGCCGACGGGTCAAATTGACGACTGAGGGACAGCATCTCATTTCGAGACCACCGTTCACGATTAAAGACCCACTCGCCTCGCCCCGGCAGGCTGTATAAACCGTAATGAATGAACAGGCCATACCGTAGAGAGGAAAAGTTCAAGGCATGTTGTTGCATGGGCAGGCCGTCCGGTGTCTACATTTCCGCGCCGAGTGATCCCGCATTCACATTGCGCAGAAACACCGCTTCCAGCGTGACCGGTTCCCGGGTCTGGTAAATGCGACCCGAGACGATATCATCCGATATCCGTTTGGCAACGGCATCCCAGTCCATCATGACGGTGTCCACTTTGATCCCTTTCAATGTGACTTTGTCTAAATCCAGAAGGTTGCACACAGCCGACTTTCGGCGGCGCAAGACGGCCGGAAGATCCGTCAGCACGGTGAGCCTTTCACTCCGGTGAACATCCAGCAGCATGACCGCGGCCTGAGGATGATCTTCCAGGACCGGCTTCACACTCTCGGGCTCCAGGATGGTGTCACTGTAGAGCGTACGAATGCCCTGCTGCCGCATCAGTTCTTTCAGCATCGGCACATACTCCAAATCCGCGGCGGTATGAAAAACTATGACCTCCCGAACGCCCTCCTGCGCCCATGTCCGGAGAAGCTGTTGAAACCCCTGTTGCCAGCTCAGGTGATAGGTATAGAACGGGAACTGATGACGGGGCGGGGTCAACGTAATCACCCTCACCCCCCCGTCGTCGAGCCGTTGCATCAACGGAATGCTCGGGGGCTCGGGAATAAACCAGACGAGATAATCAAGATTATGCTGGAGCATCCGTTCCCCAAGGTCCGGGTGAGATGCTTCATCAACATTAAAAAAAACAAAGTCCGCGACCAGACCATGACGCCGCAGATGCTCCTCCAGCTTGAAATAAAAATATCGCCAATCGTTGAAGTAAACAAATCCATATAACCAGATCGGCACTCCGACGACGCCATGGACAGGCTTCCGGGGTTGGGCTTTCTTTGGTTGCACGAGCGTCACCGACCCGCGTAATCGGATCAGAATACCTTCTTCATGCAGCCTTTTGTAAACCCGGGCAACGGTCGCGTACGGAACATCAAAGAACTGCGCAATCTGTCGAAGCGAGTAGAAGGGACGTGGCTCGTCCTTCTGCACATCCAGAGCGAGCTTCTTCAACATGTCCCCAAGTAACTGCGTTTGATTCTGCTCGTCGTCAAACCCCTTGAACGCGCGGAAGACCGTGTTCAGATCAGGAAGATCACGCTCGATTATTTTCCGTCCCATCATTCATCCTTTCGGCCATTCGGTTTCCGCTTCACGCTACTCCATTTTTGGACATTCCCGCCTTATCGGCAAGCGGCAAACGCCGATGTTGTGCGGCCGTCATGTCCCGGCCGGGGCCAGAAACAGCTCGATGACCGGAACCTGATCATCAGGCTGCCGAACCGGAAGTTCGAGAATCAGGTCCTGGTCGCCGTACCCGGCGTCACGCATAACCGGCTTTAATGGTTCCCGGTTGATCAACACCTCGGAACCGTCATGAAGGAACTGGGCGTAGGCCACCCGGCCTTTCCATCCTTCCAGCGACACATGGAGAAACGGCCAGGCAAACACATGCAGATAGACCCGATGGGTGCCAGGGTTCCAGGTCAACCGGCAATCCGGCGGAACCGTCCAGTTCGCCGGGGCCTGGGTGCAGCCGTAGATCGACCGGCCATGCCGCTGCATCCAGCGTTCGTAAACCCGGAGCGCAGCCTGCGCTCGCGCATCCAGTTCCCCCCGGGCGGTAGGCCCGACATTCATCAGCAGATTGCCTCCTTTGCTGACCGTATCCACCAGCATGCGGATCAATTGCCCGGGGCTTTTCCATGTCTGTTCGTCGCGATGATATCCCCACGACCCGGACAATGTCTGGCAGGCTTCCCACACCACCGGTTTCTCCTTGTGCCGCATCCAGGTGCGCGGTTGAAACTGCTCAGGCGTTACGACATCGAACCCGTCGGGCATATCGAGCCGGTCGTTGAGAATGATGTTTGGGGCCAGCTCGCGGATACGCCTGTATAATCGCCGGCTGTTCCAGTCGTTCCGCCCCTTGCCGGTAAACACCTGCTTACCTTTGCGGGCGGATGGATAACTGAAATCAAGCCAGAGAATATCGACCGGATCGTACAGGGTCAGCAGCTCCGTGATCTGATTTTCGAGATACTCGGCGTAGCGAGCCTGATTTCGTTTTTCATTCATCTTCGCACGTTTCGGATCGTCGCGAAGCGCGTGAATATCATCGATCCGGAAATCGGGGTGATGCCAGTCGATCAGGGAGTGATAAAGACCGATACGTAAGCCGCGCGCACGGAACGCTTCGACGATCGGGGTCAGCAGGTCCCGGCGGCACAGCGGCGCTTCGGTGGCTTTGTAACGGGTGTAATGGCTGTCCCAGAGGCAGAATCCTTCATGGTGCTTGGTGGTGACCACCATATACTTCATGCCGGCGGCTGCTGCTTCATCCGCCCACTGCTCCGGCTGGAAGCGGTCGGGCTCGAAATGATCAAAATACCGTCGATACGTTCGGGGGTCCATGTTCTCACGCTGCATGACCCACTCATGCCGCGCCGGCAGCGCGTAAAGCCCCCAATGAATGAAGAGACCGAAACGGGCATCAACGAACCACGAGGTGTCGCCGGGTGTCGGTTGGGTTGCAATTGTTCCGGATTTCGATTTCATGTGTTGAGCCTTTGTTTCCTGCCTGCTCGTTACGTGTGTATGCATACGTTTATTCCATGCCAAAGCGAAGCAATCTGAGCGCGCCGGCATCACACACAGCTCTGATCACAAGGCTATGCCTGCCGCGTACGTCAGCCGTCTGCGCGGTATATCGGCCGGTGCGGCCGTCATGGCAATCCACCTTCGCGAATACGGTGCCTTTCGGGCCATCCAGACAGAACAGAAGCGAGCCGGAACGGGCCGAATCTTCACCATGCAGTTCCAGCCAGACACGGTGGATACCGGAAGAAAAGTCCACGCAGGAAAAGACGAGAAAGGCGCCATCCGGCAATTCCGCGGCGCCGGCGGTCCGTGGTCCGGGTACGATGACTGCACCTTCTGCATGTGAAAACTCCTGGGCCCACCGAACCGCCGATGCATCGAGCACAACGTTGTGTTCGTCCACCATTACCAGGCCGGGATCGGTGACCGGGTCGATGGGAACCGGCTCACCATCCGCATCCAGCCGGAGCTCCGTCACCACGGTCTGCCGGTGACAGGAGCCGTTTCGCCAGGGAACATGATAGGCCATTATCCATCGGTCCTGATAACGGGCCAAAGCATGTTGATTGTTGAATCTTGTTTACTTTATCAGTCATGTTGGCAGAACAAATGATGCAAGCTAGATATTATTATTATTATTATTATCATTAATGTCGTCGTCAATCATTCAATCCCTTTCTAATACAAACAATTAAATGATAATTT
>JAUIHQ010000332.1 GCA_030432155.1 bacterium
TTAAAGCAACGGGATGTTCTCCACTACACGCCTCCCGGCAAATCATGCGCCCGCAATACAGGGCTTTCCTGCTGCGGAGGCATCGAAATAGAACATCCCGATGGCGCTACTGTCGAACTTGGGGTAGTCCCGAAGGACGAAGGCGGACGATAACCAAATCGCTTCCGCTCAGAGGCTACGGCTTGGCGTGCCAGCTTTGGGAAGCGAAGAGCGAAGGATGTCACGCCGTAGTCCCGAAGGGCGAAGGCGGACGATAACCGAATCGCTTCCGCTCAGATGCTACGGCTTGGCGTGCCAGCTTTGGGAAGCGAAGAGCGAAGGCTGTCACGCCGTAGTCCCGAAGGACGAAGGCGGACGATAACCAAATCGCTTCCGCTCAGAGGCTACGGCTTGGCGGCATGCGAAGGGGCGAAGATCCTCTCGTCGAGGCGGCCGAGGGATTCAGCCGATGAGGCGCGAAGCGCACCGGCTTTTCATCCTTCTGAATTCCTACTTCCTACTTCGCCCGTCTCCCTCACCCGCCGTTGGGGTGCGGCTTGAGGGCGGGGTCGACGATGATGTCGGGGTACATGCCGGCGACGAAGGATTTGATCTCATCGAGATATTCGTCTGATTCGAGGTCCCGGCTTCCCGACACCGCGATGTAGGACCAGCGGTGGGCTTTGTTGACGAAGATCCGGTCGGCGGCCATCCAGAACATGCGGGCGTAGTGGCTGGGGGTTTCCCGATCCTTGCCCACGAACCAGTAGGCGTAGTAGCGGCCGTAGTTGGCCTGCTCCCCGGAGGGAAGCCGTACCTTGCGCAGCATATCGAGTACCTTGACGTCGAGATTGTCCCGATCGGCCATCGGAACGGTGATTGTGTTCTGGCCGACAATTTCACTGCCCTGGCCCACCAGGCACCGTTCCGGACGATGGATGCTGGCACGCTCTTTGCCGGACATGACGATGGTCACAAAGATGATGCGGCCGGCCCGGTCGCGGTATCGCTTCTTGACGATCTCGGTGTCCGACGGCAGCAGACTTTTTTCGGTCAGGGTCATCGACGACATCTCCGAACCGCACTCCGGACACACGTTCGGATCCTCGAGCTCGTCCATGGTGTAGGCTTCCTGGTGCTCGGGGTTCAGGCAGAACCGGATCTCCGCCCCCTCCCACTCCCCGACAAGGTCGGGCAGATCAAGGCTGATGCCCGACTCGTCGGTCAGGGTTGAATCAACCGTCATCGCCAGGGTCAGCGATGTGAGAACCAGGAGGCCGATGATTACGAAGAGGGGCTTAAAAGTTCGTATTTCCATCGCTGTTTGATCTCCTTCAATCCGAAATTCATCACCGTGCTCAGCCCGATCATCATGGCAATGGCCACGGCAAAAATGATGTATCCGGAATAATCATGATACAGCCCGACCGCGATCTCGGTGCCGAACGCTTCCGCCACCACGGCGATCGTGGTGACCCGGAAGATGTTGGCGATGATGGCAAGGGGGATGGAACAAAGGAACAACGCCCATTTGCGAACCAGGGTTGGCTGGGTGAAATAGGCATACACCGCGGTCAGGGCGGTCAGGGCCATTAAGGATCGTATCCCGCTGCACGGGTCGGCCACATCAAGATCGAACCCGCCGGAAGACAGAGAGTGAATGCTGGAGCCGACCCGCTCCACCGGAATCCCGATGCCGTTCAGAAGTCCGGTGGACGCAATGGTTGCGAAAATACGCAGGGGGAACGTAATGCTGTCGAGAAAGTTCAGCGGGATGCAGAAGATGAGGAAAGAGCAGGGGAAGATCAGTTGTTTCGCCACCTGCCATCCATACAGATAGAACGGGATACCCCAGATGATCCCGATCAGGCCGAACAGGGAGAGCCGCGTCTGCTGAGCCTTGGCCCCCATCCAGTGCATGAGCAGGGCCATGACGAGGACGGCGAGGCCGATCCGGCTGACTTCCTTGTGGGCGGCAGCCAGGGTGTGGCGGTTCCAGTAGCAGACAAACAGCGAAACCAGCGGGATCAGCCAGCCGTGGGAGTAGTCGCCGCCGTACTCGATATCATCACTCCACCGCTCGACCATCCACAGCAACGCGGAACGACCGAACGAGCCGACATCGGTTGTGTTACCCTGGAAATGGAAGATGGCGAAAATCAGCCCGATGATGACCGAGACCAGCCCGATCTGCATCAGATCTTCCTTCTTCAGCGCCGCCAGACGGAGCTGCTCATTCCAGATCCCGGTTGTATTGTTCAGTAGATTCATCATGTACCCGTAACGCCGGATCAGCAGCCCCTCATTATACCGTCACCAGCCCTCGCGGTCAAACGAACGCTCTACACATCAGAGCTCAACAAACGAAATGCCGGGGTTGCGGCTGTCGGATCGGACATGCTTTTCCAGCTCCGGACAGAGGCGCCGCAGTGCCCGGCTATCCTCCCCCCGTTCACTGTAGTCCTCGCCGGGCAGGAAGCGCTTGATGCGGCGGGTTTGACGATAGGCCCGCAGGGTGCGGTGTACTTCATCCTTGATCCGGCCCCCGCGGCCCGCGGACCCGTACCCGTGTATGATTTTGAGAACGCGGATGCCGGACTGCCGGGCATGGTCGAGTTCCCGGTACAGCCGGTCCAGGGCCTCATCCACCGTCGGCATGTCATCCTTGAGGCGAAGCTCCTTCCATCCGCTGTGCCGGACCCTGGCCGGCGGTGGCGCCTGCGTCCGTCCGCAAAACGGGCACTGGGTTGCGGAAGGCGACAATTCATTCCCGCACTCCATACACTCGCGTACCGGGGAACCGGAGCGCATGGGCCGTCGCGGCGGCTTCTTCATGCTTCCGCCATCACCTGTTCCAGCGTCCTGGGTTCCAGGGTGCGGTCGAGAACTTGCTGGACGTGGCGTTGCATGGTGCATCTCGCTTCCTGCACCGAGGGACACCGGTTGCCAAGGATCGTCTGCAGCGAACAGACCGGTTCGCCGGCCAGGCCGCAGGGGACGATGAGCTGAAAGCCGGAGAGCTCGGGACGGACATTGAAGCTGATCCCGTGCAGGGTTACCCTCCGCTGGATCTTGAATCCGATCGCGGCGATCTTTCCCGCATCGGTCCACGCACCCGACTTCCCCTCGCGCCGCCACGCCTTCACGCCGTAATCCCCGCAGGTCCGGATCGCGACCTCCTCGAGATTGTGCAGATAGCCATGCGTGTCGGCTTCGTGGGTCCCGAGCCGGATGATCGGATACATCACCACCTGTCCGGGGCCGTGCCAGGTGATGTCGCCACCCCGCGACGACACATGGTAATCGATCCCCTTTGCGGCCAGATCTTCCGGGGTTGAAAGCAGGAAGTTATCGCGGCCGCGCCGGCCCCGCGTGATCACCGGACGGTGCTCGAGAAACAGAACCGTGTCGGGAATCCGGTCTTCAAGCCTTGCCCGGTGAATGACCTCCTGGATCCGTACGCCCTCGTCATACGGAACCGGATCGTCGATGAATACGGACCAGCCCATCAGACCGGCCGGGTCGACGACACCCTATTCATTGTCGGGCATCGACTCTTCGTACTGGTCGATATCCAGGAGCTGTTCAAGGTCGGCGGGGTTCTCCACTTCCATGCGGAAAAGCCACCCGCCCTCGTAGGGATCGCCGTTGATGATTTCGGGATTGTCGAGGAGGGCGCTGTTCACCTCGGTGATGGTCCCGTTGACCGGCGCATAAATGTCCGATGCGGCCTTGACCGATTCCACGACCGCAACATCCTCGTTCGCCCCGAAGGAATCGCCGACGCTCGGGAGTTCCACGTAGGTGAGGTCGGAAAGCTGCTCCTGGGCAAAGTCGGTGATGCCGACCGTGATCTTGTTATCGCCCTCCAGGCGGACCCATTCGTGTGTCTGCGTAAACTTTAAATCGCGCGGTGTTTCCATGTTATCGCCTCATCCTGGTTGGAATTCTCTCCGTATACCGCCGGGATTCCCCGGATATACCCTCCGGCGTTCCACCTACGTTTGTTGGAATGACGTGAACAGGTCAAGAGAAACCGTCAGCGCCCGAGTACTGTATTGTCGATCAGACGCGTTGCGGAAAAGCGGACAGCCACCGC